>JAJXWU010000018.1 GCA_021781425.1 Pseudomonadota bacterium | reverse complement strand
GAAGAATTCGCGCGCATTGCCGGCCTGATTCTGCGCCTGCGCGCCGGCGATGAAAGCGCGGCGCTCGGCCGGGCTCATCTGCCTGAATCTCTCGCGCAGTTTCTCGCGCTGCGCCGGCGGCAGGCTGGAAAAGCGCTTGAATGCCTGGCGGATGCGTTGCTGCTGAGCGGGCGGCAGGCGCTTGAATTTCTCGTAGCGCTGGCGCAATTGCGCACGTTGTTCGGGCGACAGGCCGTTCCATCTCTGGAAGCGCTGGCGCACGTTCTCGCGCTGTTCCGGACTCATCTTAGCCCAGCGT
The DNA here is from genome assembly GCA_021781425.1 of Pseudomonadota bacterium. Classification (GTDB taxonomy): domain Bacteria; phylum Pseudomonadota; class Gammaproteobacteria; order Xanthomonadales; family Rhodanobacteraceae; genus Rudaea. The sequence continues at coordinate 42,210 of JAJXWU010000018.1, read as the reverse complement.
TGCGCACCGCGCTGCAGGCGCTGCTGCGCCGCCGGAGGCAGCGTGTTCCATTTGTCCTGCGCCGGCGCCAACACCTGTTGTTCGGCCGGACTCAAGCTGGACCAAGGAACCGGAGCGGCTTGTTCGGCGGACGCCGGCGTGGATTGATCCTGCGCACACAAAACCGCACACGGCAGCAGCAGGGCCGCGATCAGAACACCGCATGCGCGCGCATGCCGCATCATGGATGCGATTCCGGCGGCGGTTCCGGCGTGGTTTTCGCCGGCTTAAGCGCCGCGGCATTTTCGGCCAGACCCATCGGATCGAGCCCGTCGGCGGCATCGCCGTAATCGCCGAGATAACCGATCAGATCCAGATCGGGCGACTGTTTGGGTTTGGCGTGCTGCGTCATCGTCTTGTTGCCCTGTTGCGTCGCCGGCGTATCGGCAGGCGGAGGTTGTGGCGGCGGCGTCTGTGCCGCCACCGCCAGCGTCATAGCGGCCAGCGCTGGCAGCATCAGCCGCTGTTGCCCTGATCCTGCGTATCGAGCCAGGCGTAGAAATCCAGATCCTGCATCATCTCCATGTCGTCCCCGCTCGCGATCATGTCCAGGTCGGCCGAGTCCAAGGCGTTGCCCGCGACCGCCGACGTCGGCTGCGCGGGAAGCAGCGCGGTCTGCGGACGACGCGCGTGCCACACGCCCACAGCGAGCAGAAGCGCACAGGCGCCGGCAAAACCCGCCGGCAGAAACAGCCACGCCACACGGCGGCGCGGCGCACGCTGCGCCAGCGCGGCCTGACGCGCGCGGTTCAGGCGCGACAAGGCAGCGGCGTCCAGATCGCGCGCCGATTCATCGAGCAGTTCCTTGGCCTGATCGGTCCACTGCGGAAGTCCGTATGTATTCATGCTCGATGTTTTCATGCGTGATCCTCCAGTTCGCGGCGCAGCGCAGCAAGCGCGCGCGACAGGTGCGTTTTCACGCTGCCTTCGCTGCAGCGCATGGTACTAGCGGTTGCCGCCACGTCGAAACCTTCCCACACGCGCAGCAGAAACGCCTGTCGCTGACGCAGCGGCAGGCGTGTCAACGCGACGTTGATGGCCTGTCCGGCTTCGTCGCCGGCCAGCCGCAAAAGCGGGCCGGGATCGTTGCTGTCCGGCGCCTGTGCGATTTCGTCGCGTTCGTCGTCGTCATCGGCGTTGTGTGTCCACACTGCCAACCAGCGGCTGCGCACGTTGCGGCGCCGGTGCCAGTCGTTGAGGCGGCTGTCGAGCACACGGTAGAACAACGGCGCCCAGTCGCCGGCGGGTTTGGCGGCATAATGGCGCACGAAGCCGAACATCGCGTCCTGCACCAGATCGAGTGCTTCGTCGCGGTTGGACGTAGCCAGCTCGGCCATGCGCAGGGCGCGGCGTTCGACGCTTTTGAGGAACTGATCGAGCGTGCGCTCGCCGATGTGTGCCGCATCCACGCGCGCGGAATTCCAGGTGGCCGGAGCCGTCAAGGCGATTGTATGCGTCATGGCGTTCAAGGATAAACTCGTCTGTCACAATTGAACGCGCGAAACCCACTGCGGTTGACGCGAAAACCGGGCCTGAACGCAATTCTGTAACCGCCGGTTTTGCACAGCCGTTTGATCCTGCACACGATGCGCAGGTTCAGTCCCTGAAATGCGCCAATGTATACCAATCTTTCGTTTATAAATCATTGATTCATAATAACTATGTCAGTGTGGTTAAAAATTCACCAAGACAATCCCACACACGTAACGGCGCGCCCGGCGCCACTCTGTTCGGCGGGCCATGCACAGACTTATCCACATACTTTGTGGATAAGCAATAAATCTCTTGACTGCCAATATGTTGACGCCTGTTTTTGAGTATTAACTTACGATTTTCACGCAAGCCATGATTTTTGCGTCAAACCGCTCGCTCCGCGCTGCGTGAAACCGTCGCGCGACCTCGTCCTGCGCGTCGCGGTTCCGGTACCGCTGCCGCAACTGTTCGACTACCTGCCACCGCCGGGAACACGGGCGACGTCGATCGCGCGTGGCACTCGCGTGAGCGTTCCGTTCGGGCGCGGCCAGCGCATCGGCATCGTCATCGCCGTCGCGACGCCGGAAATCCCCATCGCGCGCCTGAAGACGATCGCCGCCGTACTCGATCAGCAGCCATTGCTCACCAGCGAGTTGCTGTCGACGCTGGAATGGACCGCGCGTTATTACCAGCATCCGCTCGGTGAGGTGATCGACACGGCATTGCCTGTGGGACTGCGTTCGGCACGTCCGCTGCCGCCCGCGGGCGAAACTGCGCTTGCGCTGGCCGCGAATGGCGCGCAAGCCACAGCGAAATCCGGCACGGCGAGCGCACGCTTGCTCGATATATTGCGCGGCGGCCCGGTTCTTTTTTCGGCATTGGATGCGCAATGGCCGGATTGGCGCCGCGCCGCGGCCAACCTGCGCCGGCGCGGTCTCGTCACGACGATCCACATGAAGGCCGTGACGTCGCCCCGCGCGCGCGTGATGCCGCCACCGCTAACTATCGAACAACACGGTGCGATCGCGGCAATCGCGGCCGAAGCCGGCTGCTTCGCGCCGTTCCTGCTCGAAGGCATCACCGGCAGCGGCAAGACCGAGGTGTATCTCGCGCTGGCCGAACGGGCACTCGCGCGCAACGAACAGGTGCTGGTGCTCGTTCCGGAGATCGGCCTCACACCGCAACTGCTGCGCCGCTTTCGCGAACGCTTGCCCTCAACCGTGCACGCCTTGCATTCGGATTTGGCCGATGGCGAACGCACCCGCGCCTGGCTCGCTGCCGCGCGCGGCGAATCCTGTGTGATTCTCGGCACGCGGTCGGCGGTGTTCGCACCTCTGGCTCGGGCGGGACTCATCGTCGTCGACGAAGAACACGACACTTCGTTCAAACAGCAGGATGGCCTGCGTTATCACGCGCGCGACCTGGCGCTGGTGCGCGGCAAGTCGCTGCGCGTGCCGGTCGTGCTTGGTTCGGCCACGCCGTCGCTGGAATCCCTGGCGAACGTGGAGTCCGGCCGCTACCGGCAATTGCATCTGTCCTCGCGTCCCGGCGCGGCGCGGATGCCGCCGGTGCGCACCATCGATCTGCGCGGCAAGCGCCTGGCCGAGGGGCTGGCACCGGAACTCGTTGCCGGTATCCGCGCGTGCCTCGCACGCGGCGAGCAAGCCCTGCTGTTCCGCAACCGGCGTGGCTACGCCCCCGTGTTGCTGTGCCGCGCCTGCGGCTGGCACGCGGCCTGTGCGCGCTGCGACAAGCCGTTAACCTGGCATCGTGGCGCGGCGCGCATGCGTTGCCACCACTGCGGGGCGCAGCAACCGGTTCCCGTCGCCTGTCCGCAGTGCGGGCAAGCCGATCTGGCACCCCAGGGTTTGGGCACCGAACGCATGGAGCAGGCGCTGTCGGGACTCTTCCCCGGCGCACCCGTTGTGCGCATCGACCGCGAAACAGTACGACGCAAGGGCACAGTGGACGACCTGCTCAGTCGGCTGGCGCCGGATCGGCCAGGAATTTACGTCGGCACGCAGATGTTGGCCAAGGGACACGACTTGCCGAACCTGACGTTTGTCGGCCTGATCGGCGTAGATAGCGGCCTGTTCAGCGTCGATTTCCGCGCGAGCGAACGCCTGTGCCAGCTCATTGTGCAAGTTTCCGGACGCGCCGGGCGCGCGCTCAAACCGGGTGAAGTCTGGCTGCAGACGCACCACCCGGATCATCCGTTGTTGCGCGACTTGCTGCGCTCAGGCTATGCGCAGGTCGCGCGCGAGCTGCTTGCCGAGCGCAAGGAGGCGGGCCTGCCGCCGTATGCGCACTTGGCCCTGCTGCGCGCGGAGGCAAAAACGCCGTCCGCCGTAGAGGAATTCCTCGCCGCCGCCGCCCAAGCTACGGAACCACCCGAATCCGTGAGCCTGCTCGGCCCGATGCCCGCGCCGATGCCGCGCCGCGCGGGTTCGCATCGCGGCCAATTGCTGCTTAGCGCCGCGAACCGCAAAGCTTTGCATGCATTTCTTCCGGACTGGCTGGTGCGCCTGCGCGAGCTGCGCGAGGCGCGTCGCGTGCGCTGGTCGATCGACGTGGATCCGGTGGATTTGTATTGAGACGAGCCGCAGAAAAAGCAACGGCCCGCAAAGGGGCCGTTCAGAAATTGTTCTTGTTGAAAAGTGCGGCCATGGATGGCCGCTCTGTGATTTCCGCGATAAGGGATGATCGCAAAAATTACGCCGCAAAGACAGCGCGCATCTTCTTCATCGCGTTGACTTCGACCTGGCGGATGCGCTCGGCCGAAACGCCGTACTCGTCGGCCAGTTCCTGCAAGGTCGCCTTGTCGCCATCCTTGAGCCAGCGCCGCGTGATGATGTCGCGCGAACGCGCGTCGAGCTTGGCCAAGCCATTCTGCAGCGAACCCAAGTCGGATTCTTCCTGGCTTTCATTTTCCAGCGCGTGATACGGATCGGCGTTGTTGTCCACCAGGTAGGCCACCGGCGCGGGTTTTTCGTCCTCGTCCGCATCGGCCGGTGCGTCGAACGCCATGTCGCGACCGGACAGACGCGACTCCATCTCCAGCACATCGGCGGTGGAAACACCCAGATCCTTCGCCACTGCGGCGACTTCGGCCGCGTTCATCCAGCCCAGGCGCTTTTTCGACTTGCGCAGGTTGAAGAACAGTTTGCGTTGCGCCTTGGTCGTGGCGATCTTGACGATGCGCCAGTTGCGCAAGATGAACTCGTGCATCTCGGCGCGAATCCAGTGCACGGCAAACGACACCAGGCGCACGCCCATGTCCGGATCGAAGCGCTTGACGGCCTTCATCAGACCGATATTGCCTTCCTGGATCAGGTCGGCCAGTTGCAAACCGTACCCGGAATAGCCGCGCGCGACGTGCACGACGAAGCGTAGATGCGCCATCACCAGACGCTTGGCCGCATCCAGATCGTTTTCGCCCGAATACTGGCGCGCCAGCGCCTGCTCTTCCTCGACGGTCAGCACCGGAATCTGGTGCACGGCGTTGACGTACGCGTCGAGACTGCCGAGCGCGCTGGGGATCGGCAGGTTGTTGGCAATCAAAGCGGTAGCGGTCATTGAAACCTCCCGTATGAACGCAATTTTAGCACTCGCAGACTTGGAGTGCTAATCCAAGCCAGAAGTTCAAACCGGCCCTGCGGCCGGTTTCTTGTACTGAATAGTACATTATATGATACGGCAAATCAACACAGACCTAGGGTGTAGGTGTTTTGCTCCCTAGTCCGGCGCCCTGTGAAGTTCGAAATCACCGAGCGATCAGCGCCAAAATCCAACGAGTGAATCCCTTTTGTGACAGGTAAACCAATACCCTCATAGTGCGTTATAGACCGACACGGGTAGCCCTTGATCGCGGTATCCACGATGGGTCGATGGGTCTGTTTTCTGAGATTGGCATCTCCGCTCGCGTGCAGCGCTCGGGGTCAATCCAGCTGCATCTGCGGCATTGATCCTCGAAAATCATCTACTAAGCAATCCAAGGTCTCGCGTCGTTTCCAACTAGGCAAGCTTTCTTGGTGGCAACATATCCGCCGACAGTTCAGCTTTGTGCGATGACATCGAGGGTCGCGTCTTGAATGCTCCACCTCACCGCAGCGCGAACTTTCCGATCTTATGGAGGAACCTGGTGATCCAGAGTTCACTCCACCCCTGAGATTTCCGCGAGCGCAAAGACAGCCGAAAGCAACCTCAGGCGGTACTAACCTTGCTTACTGGATTGCGACGGGCGCGCGAAATGTATCTTGCTAACTAATTGAATTTAAACGGCCGGACATACTTTGGTTGTGCCGCGGCAAGCTACGTCTGTGCTTTGACGCGGTGTTGGTCACAGACTTTGCTTGCTGAATCTACACACACTCCGGATCAGGATCCACGTAAACCTTAAGCCAGTCGCCAGCGTCAATCTTTTCCGTACCTGGACACGCAAGTGCAACGAGGAACGCCGAGAGCTTGTTGGGCCGGGACGCTCGTGCGCGGTCATACCCGGCGCGAAGCCTTTCGATCTTATCGCGCATGCGATTTCTGTCATACCTTCCGGCGACGAATCAGGTGCGCGCGCTTGTCGACTCTGAATCATCGTTCCGGCCGACTATGATCAACGTACTTACCGGACTGATCACTTGGCATTATGCGAACTCTCGATCAGAAATGGATTCTCTACGGAACAAAGCCGTAGGTCGAACGATACCCCGACGGAACGACTAGCCAGACGAACCCGACCGCACTCCACATCCGGATCCATCGCAGTCGATGCGCCAAGCTTCCACATAATGCTGGGTACAGTCTGTCGTGAAGATGTTCGTCGACCGAAGGCCGCCTGGGGCTTGAAGGCGAGGTCGTCGAAGAAGAGCAACGGGACTTTGGCGAGCTCGGCCATTTTGCGCTCGTATTGGCCGACGGCGAGCATAATATCGGTATTGGGAGCCATCACGTGCATCGCATTGTAGTTCCATGCAGCGTCGCGAAACAATCATCATAGGCACGTTCCTTGTCGGCCTGCTCGGCATGTCAGTATTGTTCGCATCGCTGGCGTGGGTGCTCTGGCGTGAGTCGATCGCCGCGGAAAATGTCTACGAAAACAATCTCGCGACCACGCTAGGCGAGCATACCGAGCGAATCATCTCCGATGCCCGCGACATGCTTGCCGCATTCGACAAGCTGCCAGCACAGCGGTGTTCGCCGGAGCACCTGGCCGCATTGCAGAATGCCGCGGTATCGAAACCCTACGTTCGAGGTATCGGCTTCTGGCATGCGGCGCAGCGGCTGTGCGGCGTCGGGTTCCTGCCGGATGCGGGCATCAAGCCGCGGCATGCCGATCGCATTTACCCCAATGGCGTTATCGCGTGGTGGCCCAGCAAGCAGACCGAGGTCGGCGGCGTGGAGCTTTTCCTCATGCGCTATGGCGATCACGACGTCGCCATCGATCCGCGCCAGTTGCTCGATCTTGGTCCGTCGCGGCACCGCCAGGCTGTGCTATGGGTCGATAAGCTGCGCATGACGGCAATGCCGTCAGATGCCCAATTGCCGCCTCCCGATGCAGTACCACTCGGGGTTACTCTCAGGCGCAGCCAGGGTGTAATCGTCTCGCACTATGCGCGCAACGAAATATTGCCTATTGATATCGTGGCCAGCGAGCCGATTGAATATTTCTGGAGCCGGCATGCTTCGCTCCTGACGCTCGGCACCGTTCTCGGTCTGCTGCTGGTGGTGGGGTGGACCGATATCGTATTCCGTTTCTCGCGGTACCAATTGCGGCCGGCGACCGAATTGCGCCAGGCGCTCGCGGCGGACCGGATTACGGTGCAGTATCAGCCGGTCATCGATTTGCGTACCGGCGCTTGTGTGGGTGCCGAGGCGCTGGCGCGCTGGCAGCGCAAGGAGGGCGGTTGCGTAAGTCCCGCCGCGTTCATTCCCGTGGCCGAGGAGGCCGGGTTGATCCAGGAGATCACACTGGCTGTCATGCGGACCACGATCCGCGACCTCGCGCGCATCGGTCGCGAAGTGGGCGCGGTAAGCATCAACGTCAACCTCTCGCGCGACGACCTCAAGAACGATCGCCTCGGCAACGCATTGGCGGAAGGCCTGAAAGCGGCGCAACTGGATCCGCGGTTGATCAAGATCGAGATCACGGAGCGTGCCCTGGTGAACACCGACACCGCGCGTCAGCTCATTCATACTTTCCGCAACCGTGGCCACCAGGTGGCGATTGATGATTTCGGCACCGGCTATTCGAGCCTGTCCTACCTGCAATCCTTTGAGCTCGATGTGCTCAAGATCGACAAATCGTTCGTTGATGCGATCGGCACCGGCGCCGCGACGAGCCAGGTCATCGTGCACGTCATCGAGATGGCAAAATCGCTGGGACTGCAAATCGTCGCTGAGGGCGTCGAGACCGAAGCGCAGGCGCGCTGGCTTGTCGACCATGGCGTCTTTCATGCACAAGGATATCTTTTCAGCCGGCCTCTCGATCTGGCCGATTTCATGAAGTTCCTGCAGGCCACGAAATCGCATGCGGATCAGTGAATTCCGCCACCGTTATGTGGCCAGCATGCGGTCAGCCACGCTGGCGCTCGTCTCGTGCGCGATAGCCGCTTGCGCCGGCCACGCACCGACTCGTCCTGCCGTTGTCCATCATGCCGCTAGCGCGCCGGCAGTTCGCAAACACGGCGGCTGGAGCACGGAAACAAGCGCAGCGGAAGCAAAGCGGGATTTGGCGAAAAGTGACCGCGATTCACTCAGCGCGTCCGAAGCGGGCTACTACCTGGATGTGCTGCAGGGCCGACTGCTGCAGGTCCTCGGCACCGACGCGAAGTTGTCGCGCACGGCGGATCGCATCGGCATCGACCTTTCCGATCGTGTGCGCCTGGATGCGAATAGCCCTTGGCTTGATGCAGCCGGTTGCCGGCTATTGCAACCGCTGGCGCGGGCGCTTGCCGAGTTCAGGAAGACGGTGATTTCAGTGAAGGTGGGTGCCTATGGCAGCGATCGCAAAGCAGAAATGCTTGCAGAGCGCCGTTCCGACGCCGTCGCCGAGTGTCTCGCTCGTTCCGGCATCATGCCGAGGCGCATTGTGGTTCGCACCCTGCTGTCCGACCCAGCGGCAAATGCGTCAGGGGGCGCATTGAAATTGGATGTTGAATTGGTCCTGCGCAACGCCGGAAACGAACCATGATATTGCTTGCCGCCATCACGTGCAGCATTTCCGGGTGCGCAATTTAGGACAGCCTCGCACGCTACAGGCGCTGGATCTTCACGGCCCAGTAGGAGAAGCAGGATCCTTGGCAGATTGCGTTGTTTAGGAGGGTGTGGCCGATGACCTTCGCGACATTCAGGTTACGTTCCCGATTGCAGGTGCAAGGTCGAATTGCATCGGCGATTCAGCCCTGATGCTCTCGGCGGCCGGTCGAAAGCACTTCGACCTGAGCCTTTGGCGCAAACTCGCCGAGCTCGACACCAGCCGCGATGGCGCGGCGCGGAAAGCCACAGGTGTCGGTAATCGAAAGACCATGTGCCTGTTCCCCAACGGAGAAATCACATGTCAAATCTCATGCAAAAATCTATTTTAATGACTTCGGTTGCAACGGTGCTTGCGCTTGGTGTGCCCAGTGCGCACGCCACTCAAGCCCATTTGGACTGCAAACTGCGCTTCTCGCTTGCAGGCTGGTCCGCAATTTACAAGCACGCGGAGGGCAGCGGGATTGTTACCTGTGCGGACGGCAGCTCGATGAGGGTTGCGATCGAAGCAAAAGGCGGCGGACTCACCGTCGGCAAGTCACGAATTGACAGTGGCAAAGGAAAGTTCTCAGACGTGCGCACGATCGACGACGTTCTCGGGTCCTATGTGAACGGGGAAGCCCACGTTGGTGTCGTGAAGTCAGGCACCGTGCAATTGTTGACGAAAGGAACGGTATCACTGGCACTCGCGGGTGCAGGCGAAGGCGTGGATGTTGGCCTCGACGTTGGCGAAATGACCTTGAAGCTCGCCGAGCGGCGAGGCGAGTCGAAACAACGCCAATAACCTGGCCGTGCACGCGGCATGACTTGCCATCGGCTTTCGAGTCGGTGTCGCTCCTTTAGCCGCCCGGTACGGTCTCATCCGTATCGGGCGGCGATCCAAGGCTGCACGCCACCAGACGCGCGGCGGACGTCTGCCGAATCATTTTGTAGTGACGCGGGGCGTGCGCCAGGTGGAATTGTCCGAATGCTGTCACGTCAATTTTCGCATGGCGTTTTGTTGTGCATTGCGGCCTTGTCGCTCGGCTGCGCGCCGATGCGCACGGATTTTGTCAAGGAGCCCTCCGCTGCCTTGCCCGCCGTAACGGATACCGCATCGGCGCGCTACATCCAGTCAGAATTGGGTCTGCATCCAGAACAATCGGGATTCCGCTTGCTGACGGGCGGCACGAATGCGCTGATGAGCCGAGTGGTGCTCGCCGATCACGCCGAGCGTTCCATCGATTTGCAGTATTTCATTTTCGACAATGACGCTACCGGACGCCTGATCGCGCAACGTCTCATGGCTGCGGCGGATCGCGGTGTGCGCGTGCGGATTCTACTAGACGATTTTGAACTATCCGGCGAATACAGTCTGCTCGATGCCTTGAATTTACATCCGAACATTTCTGTACGCGTATTCAATCCTTTCCGGGCCCGCGCGCCCTCGCCAGTCAAAGCCGTTCAATTGTTTCTTGAGTTTCGTCGGCTCAATCGTCGTATGCACAACAAGTCCTTTATCGTCGACAATAATGTCGCCATCATTGGCGGCCGCAATATCGGCGATGCCTATTTCGATGCCGGCGACACAAACAACTTTCGTGATCTCGACGTCATCGCGATAGGTTCGGTCGTCGCTGCGGCCTCGCGCACATTCGACGCCTATTGGAACAGCGACGCGGCATATCCGGTTGCGGCGTTCGGCGCACCGCAGCACCCAGAACGCACTCTTGCGCGCACGCGAGCTGCGCTGGCGCACGATGCGCGGCAATTCGCGCAGTCGGACTACGCGCAAGCATCGCTCGACAAGTTGCCGGAGGGCGCGACGGCGGACCGAGACGGTAGCTGGATTTGGGGCCGCGCGTCGTTTGTCGCTGATGAGCCCGAAAAGGTGGTCGCGAAAGACGACCCGGCACTGCGCATCGTACCCCGCATCAAGACACTAATCGCCGATGCCCATCAGGAAGTGCTCCTGATTTCCCCGTACTTCGTGCCTGGTGCCAGTGGCACCCGTCTGCTGTGCGATCTCTCAAAGCATGGCGTCACGGTCAAGGTCCTCACCAATTCCCTGGCCTCGACAGACAGTACGGCTGCCCAAGCCGGATACATGCACTATCGGCGCCCGTTGCTTGCATGCGGCGTGCAGTTGTACGAGTTGCGGCCCGTGCGGCGCGAGACGCAATCCGCCGCGGCAGGCGATATCTGGTCGGGCACCACGCTGCATGCCAAGGCAGTCGTAATCGATCGAAGCCTGGTGTTCATCGGTTCGATGAACATGGATCAACGCTCACGCGTTTTGAACACCGAGATGGGGGTGATAGTCGATTCCGCGCAGTTGGCACAGGGGGTTGCGGATTTCTTCGCCCACGCGACACAGTCAGATCGCGCCTTTCGCGTCGAGTGGCAAGCGGATACCCGTCGCATGGTCTGGCGGGACAGCGACGGCACAGATGCGCACACCGAGCCCGGATCCGGCCTGAAACGTCGCTTGGAGGCAATGCTATTTGGCATCCTGCCCATAGAGGGTTTGCTATAAATCCAGGTTGCATCGCGGAAGCCGGAACTCCTCGTCACAAGGCCGAGAGAGGCGAAGATGACGATTAAGCTAGCGACTGTGGTTTCGTGTGCGCCAGCGTAGGGGCGGACTCGCCAGCGTCGGCAAGCCCCAAACCGCATCGTTTCCAATTTGCCTGGACTGTATAGCTACGTCTTCACCAGACGCTGTGCCACGCATCTCGAAAGCTGCCGGTCGCTACCGGCAGCTCGGGGTCGAGGCCGTGTGAAAAGAGGAAATTTTCCCGACAGCGATCTCGGATCGCCCGAACAACACCATCGAATACCCTCCCGCGTACAACTGACGCACATCAAGGCCGGCCCGTCCGCGTTATGGCAGAGTTTCCTCGGCCACTGCGGAGAACTCTCATGGCTACCCGGCAATCTGCTCCGTCGGAACCCGCTGCCTTCGCCTCGCACCGGCGGTCCACCCGCGACATCGACTCGGCCAAGACGCAATGGCGCGAGAAGCTGCGCGATGGCACCACCGTGCTGATCCGACCGATCCAGCCGTCCGATACCGAACTGGAACGGCATTTCATCGAGGCGCTTTCGCCGGAATCGCGGCGCTTGCGCTTTCTAGGCCAGATCGGCACACCGAGTCCGGCCCTACTTGCGCAACTCACGCATCCCGACGCGAAACGCGACGTCGCCTTCGTCGCCCTTATCGCCGCAGGCACGATCAAACGCGAGATTGGCGTCGCACGTTTCAGCGCGCAGCCAGACGGCCGCAGCTGCGAGTGCGCGGTGACGGTCAGCGACGATTGGCGCAATCGCGGACTCGCCACCCTCCTCATGCAGCACCTGATCGAGGTCGCGCGCCGGCGCGGCATCGAATCCATGTATTCAATCGATGCGGCAGATAATCCTGCCATGGATGATCTGGCCGCGCACCTAGGCTTCACCTGCCGACCCGATCCGGACAACGCGACGCAGGTGGTGCATACCCTCGACCTCAAGGTCGCCACGGTGTGAGGACGCCATGAAAACCAGCGACGTGATGACCATCGATCCGGCGGTCGTAAGCGCCGAAACCAGCGTCTCCGATGCGATGCGACTGATGCTGGAGCACCGCGTCAGCGGTCTGCCCGTGACCGACGCCGACGGCGCCCTGCTCGGTATCGTCACCGAGGGCGATTTCCTGCACCGCGGCGAACTCGGCACCGAAAAACGCCGTCCGCGCTGGATCGGATTGCTGACCAGTCCGGGCAAACTTGCCGGCGAATACACCGGTGCGCACGCATTGAGCGTGGGCGAAATCATGACCACGGATTTGCACACGGCGACGCCGGACACGCCGTTGGCCGAAGTCGTGCGGGCGATGGAAAAATACCGCGTCAAACGCCTGCCGGTAATCGCGAACAGCCGGCTCGTCGGCATCGTCAGCCGTGCCGACTTGATGCGCGCTTTCCTGACGCGCGTACCGGCTGCCGCGGCGCCGACCACGTCCGATACCGCGCTGCGCGAACGCATCGCCGCCGAGATCGACCGCCAAGCCTGGGGACCCGGTGCGCTGGTGCATGCGAGCGTCGATGGCGGCGTCGCGACCTTGAGCGGTGTGCTGGTCGACGAGCGCATGCGTGCGGCACTGCGTGTACTGGCAGAAAACATTTGCGGCGTCGGCAAGGTACGCGATCGCCTCACGACGATCGAGCCGATGACGGGCGCGGTGGTGCGTTCGGCGGACGACTAAAGCCACTTCGCCGCGGCGCGCGCGGCAATCCATTCCTCATTGGTCGGCTCCACGGCCACCAGTACCTTGCTCGCTGCGCTGGAGATCACCGGCGCGTTCGCCGCATTCGCGGCAGCGTCGAATTCGACGCCGAGGAAGCACAGGCCGGCGCAAACACGCGTGCGGATCTCGGCACAGTTCTCGCCGATGCCGGCGCTGAAGGCGAGCAAGTCCAAGCCCCCCAGCACCGCCGCGAGTGCACCGATTTCGCGCACGATGCGATGCACGTAAAGCGCCAATGCCTCGGCGGCTGGCGCTTCGTGCTCACGCGCCAGCAACATGCGCGGATCGGAGGAAATCCCGGACACGCCGAGCAAGCCGGAATCGTGATAGAGCATGTGTCCGACTTCGTCCAGCGAGAGCTTCCGCATTTGCATGAGATATAGCACTACGCCGGGATCCAGCGCGCCGCTACGTGTGTTCATCATTATTCCGTCGAGCGCGGAAAAGCCCATCGTGGTGGCGGTGCTTTGCAGATTCCGCATCGCGCACAGACTGGCACCAGCGCCCAGGTGCGCGCAGATCGTGCGTCCGCGCGCGCGATCGCCGTAGCGCTCGTCGAGAGCGAGCGCGAGGTATTCGTACGACAATCCGTGGAAGCCATAGCGGCGCAGGCCGCGTTCGCGCAGCGCGCGCGGCAACGGCAACATCTGCTCGACCGCGGGCATGCTGCGGTGAAAGCCTGTATCGAAGCAGGCAATCTGCGGCAACTCGGGCTGCGTGGCGAGCAGTTCCGCAATCGCCTCGAGCGCGAACGGCTGATGCAACGGCGCCAACGGAATGTAGCTGCGCAGATCGGCGAGAACCGCCGCATCCACACGCACCGGCGCGAAGTACCTGGCGCCGCCGTGCACCACGCGATGCGCGACCGCCGCGATACGATCGCCGCCCAGCCTCGCGCGCACACGCTCGCGGATATGCGCAAGCGCCGCCCGGTACGGATCGCCCGCGACCGCCACAATCGGCTGCGGTGCGACGCCGCTCTCCTCGAAGGCCGCCCCGGCGCTGCCAATATTCACGGCCTTGCAGCTCCAGGCCGGCGCGCGCGGCAACGTGGCGGCGTCGAACAGCGCGGACTTGATGCTTGACGAACCGCAGTTGAGCGCCAGAATCCGCTCGCTCACGGCGGCGCAGCCCGATTGCGATGCGCGATCAGTACCGCTAGGGCGCACGACGCAATGCGCGATTCGCAGGTATCGGCGCGGCTGGTCAGCACCACCGGCACGCGCGCGCCCATGACGATGCCGGCGCTCTCCGCGCCGCCGAGGTATTCGAGTTGCTTGGCGAGCATGTTGCCGCTTTCGAGGTCCGGCACTACCAGCACATCGGCTTGTCCCGCGACTGGCGAGACGATGCCCTTGATGCGCGCGGCCTCGACCGAAACCGCATTGTCGAAAGCGAGCGGCCCGTCGAGCACGCCCCCGACGATCTGGCCGCGGTCGGCCATCTTGCATAACGCGGCGGCGTCGAGCGTGGCCGGCATGCGCGGATTGACCGTCTCCACCGCGGCGAGAATGGCTACACGCGGCTTCTGCACGCCGACGATCTGAGCCAGCGCGATCGCGTTGCGCACGATGTCGGCTTTCTCTTCCAGCACCGGCGCGATGTTCACCGCAGCGTCGGTGATGATGAACGGGCGCGGATAGGCCGGCGTGTACATCAGGAAACAATGCGAGATGCGCCGTGCCGTGCGCAGGCCGCCATTGCCGTCCACCACTGCGCCCATCAGCTCGTCGGTGTGCAGGCTGCCTTTCATCAGCGCCTCGACCTTGCCCGCACGCGCCAACGCGACCGCGCGCGCAGCGGCGTCATGACTGTGCGCGGCATCCTCGATTACGCTGCCGGCCAGGTCGATCGCGCTTTCGCGCGCTATGCGCTCGAGCTTCGCACGCGGCGCGACCAGGATCGGCTCGATGATGCCGATGGCGCGCGCGTCCAGCGCCGCGGCCAGACTGGTCGCATCGCACGGATGCACCACGGCGACGCGGATTGCGCCGAGCGGACGCGCCAGCCCGAGCAGCCAGCGTTCCAGGTAATTGCCATTCGCTGTTTTGTTCATGCGCTTTGTATCCCCGCGTTTCGGTGGCAGGAGACATCAAACCAAACCCTCCAACTCATTCGCCGGCGGCAGACGCCAGTCGATCTCGTCCAGAGCGTGCTCGCGCAGCCACGCATTTGCTTTTGAAAAATGTCCGCAACCGATGAAGCCGCGATGCGCCGACAAGGGCGACGGGTGCGGCGCCTTGAGCACGAGGTGCCGGCGCGTGTCGATGAGTTTGCCCTTGGCTTGCGCATAGCTGCCCCAGAGCAGGAAGACGAGATTCTCGCGCTCGCGGTTGAGATGGTCGACAACGGCGTCGGTGAAACCTTCCCAACCCTTGCCCTGATGCGATCCGGCAAGGCCGCGCTCGACCGTGAGCACGGAATTGAGCAGCAGCACGCCCTGACCTGCCCACGGAATCAGGCAGCCGTGATCGGGTTTTGGAATCGCCAGATCGTGTTCGATTTCCTTGAAGATGTTTTCCAGCGACGGCGGCGGCGCCACCCCCGGCAGCACGGAAAAACATAAACCATGTGCCTGGCCCGGCCCGTGATAGGGATCCTGACCGAGAATGACGACCTTCACCGCGTCGAACGGGGTGCGGTCGAGCGCAGCGAAGATGTTTTTTGGTGCGGGATAAATCGCCTTGCCGGCACGCAATTCCGCACGCAGGAATTCGGACATCGCGTGCATGTCGGGACGATCCAGGTAATCTCCGACACGCGCCTTCCACGACGCTTCGAGTTTGATTTCGTGCGCGTTCACGCCGCCGCGGTGCGCAACTGCTCGCGCAGGTGCCGCGACACGCGCATCTGGAACAGCAGCTTGGTGACGAGCAGGCGCTCCTCGATGGGTTTCTGCACCAGGTCGTTCGCGCCGGCGCGCAGCAGCGTGGCCTGGTTCTGCGGGTTGTCGTCGCCGGTCATGATCAGCACCGGCAACTGGCCCTTGGAGTAGCCGAATTCAGTGCGGATACGTTCGAGCAGATCGCCACCGGTCAGATCGCCTTTCAAGTTCACGTCCGACAGCACCACGTCGGCGCCGACGCGCCCCTGCACCATGCCGGTTTCCAGATGCGCGATCGCATCCTCGACGCTGGTCACGTGCAGCACGGTGAGACCGTATTTTTCCAGCATGCGGCGCGTGGCCAGCGCCACCACGCGGCTGTCCTCGACGTACAACACCTCACCGCGGATTTCGGACTCCGGGCGCACGTAGCCGCGAATGAACGCGGAGAGCGCGTTGAAGCCCAGCGACTTGTCGAAGTAATCGGTGACCGCATCACCGAGTTCGCGGTTGACCAGGCGCTCGTTGACGTCGCCGGACACGACGATGATCGGGATGTAGGCCTGCGGAGCGTGTTCGCGGATGTGGCGGGCCAGATCCAGACCGTCCATGTCCGGCAGACGCAGCGCCATGGTGACGAGATCGACGACGCCGGCTTCAAGCTGTTTCTTCGCCTCCGCGCCGCTTTCGCAGGCGAGTACGGTGACGCCCGGCAGATCGGCCTTGAGCAACTGTTCGATCAGCCGGCGCACGACTTTGGAACCGTCCACCACCATCACGCGCGGCGTTTCGCTGGCGATATGACGGGTGAGTGCAGCGTCGGCCACGGACGTTTACCTCGGCTGACCCAGGGCGATATGCCGCGACGCGGCGAGGAAGGCGCCGAGCCAGCCAAGCGTGGTGCTGGCCGCGAGCACGGCCAGCATCTGCGCGACGCTCAACCCGTGCGCGGCGAAAGCGTGGTCGTACGCCGCCGTCAGCCGCGCCAGCGGTGCGGCGAGAATTGCTTGCACGATTCCGATCAGCATCAGGCTCAACACCCCTGCAAACGTACCGTACCAGAAGCCGGAATACAAAAACGGCCGGCGCACACAGCACGCCTCGGCGCCAAGCAGCTGCATCACCGCGATCTCCTCACTGCGGCCGGCGATGTCCAGGCGCACCGTGTTGCCGATCACGAGCAGCGCCGCCAGCCCGAGCAACCCGGCCAACACCTGCGCGCCACGCAGGGCCAGTCCGAGGATCGCGTTCAGGCGTTGCCGCCACTGCGCATCGTACTGCACCCGATCCACGGCCGCCGCGCTGCGCAATTGCGCCACGAGGACGCCCGGATCGCCACGCGGATCCACGATCAGCACCGGTGGCAGGGGATTGTAGTGCAAAACCCTCAGCGCATCGGCAAAGTCCGAACGTTCGCGGAATTCTTCGAGACCTTGTTCAGGCGTCTTCACCGTCACCGCGGCCACGTCCGCGCGTGCGCGCAGACGCCCGGCAAAGGCCTGCACGGCGGCCGCATCCGTGCCCGGTTTCATGAAAGCGCTTATTGCGCTGGCGTCCGCGACATTGCCTGTCAATCCGCGCGCATTGTCCAGCAGCAGCCAGAACAACAGCGGCAGGGCCAGGGCGAAGCCGAGCACCGCGAGTGTCAGCGCCGTCGCCCAAGGCCGCGCGGCGAGACGGCCGAGACTGGAGAACAGACTGTACAAATGCTGCTCGCGCCAGGCGCGCAGCGAAAATTTCGCGCGTGGTTCGGGTACGACGGACTTGGGCCGGTTTTTCTCGATGCGGCGGTTCATGTTTCCAAGTCACCTCAGAAGCGTCGCGAGCGATGGCAGTTTGCGGGCCGCTGGAGCGCAGGAAACGGAGTGTACACGTCAGTGCATGAGCATTCCGAGCACCCCCGGGACGCAAAATGCCGAGCACAGCAGCTTATGCGGTGGCTGGCGGCCGGAAATCGTCGATCAATTTGCCGTGATCGAGCACCAACACGCGCTTGCCCATGCGCTTGACCAGCGGCAGGTCGTGGCTGGCGACGAGCACCGTCGTGCCGACCTGCTCGAACTCGCCGAACAGGGCCATGATCTCGGCGGCGAGCTGGGGATCGAGATTGCCGGTCGGCTCGTCGGCGATCAGCACCGGCGGCTTGGCGACGATGGCCCGCGCAATGCCCACGCGCTGTTGTTCGCCGGCCGACAGCATGGATGGCGCGGATTTCTCGCGCTCCAGAAGCCCCACCTTGTCCAGGGCCGCGCGCACGCGTT
Source organism: Pseudomonadota bacterium (assembly GCA_021781425.1). Classification (GTDB taxonomy): domain Bacteria; phylum Pseudomonadota; class Gammaproteobacteria; order Xanthomonadales; family Rhodanobacteraceae; genus Rudaea. The sequence continues at coordinate 24,098 of JAJXWU010000018.1, read as the reverse complement.
TGGCCATCTCCTCGCGCGGCGCGCCGGCGATGACCAGCGGCAGGGCGACGTTGTCGAACACGCTGCGGTCGAGCAACAGACGGTGATCCTGGAACACCATGCCCACGCCACGGCGCACGCGCGCAATGCCGCGCCGGCGCACCGCGCCCAGGTTGCAGCCGTTCACCGTCACCTGCCCGCGCGTGGGCCGTTCGAGCAAGGCGACGAGGCGTAACAGCGTGCTCTTCCCCGCACCGGAATGGCCGGTCACAAAGGCCATCTCGCCGACATCGAGCGCGAAGCTCAGCTCGCTCAGCGCGTCAAGGCCGTTCGGATAACGCTTGCCGACACGGTCGAATGCGATCATGCGGCGGACCCATTCAACGCAGGGTACCTTCGAGAAGCCGCGCAGCCACGCCGCTCACGGCTGCCCACGCGGTCGCGAATCCCAGCGCGACCGCGTAGAGCGCACTGAAGACGCCATACAGGTCGGCACGGCTCGCGCCTGCCGCCATGTGCGCATGCGGCACGGCAAGCATGGCGGCGCCGAACACCGCGCTGACGAGCATCAGGGCCAGAAACATCCGCGACCCCACGACGCGACGCTTACCTGCCGCGGACATGGCGGGTTTGCCGAACAGCGCTGCGCGCAACCAACGCACGAGCAGCTCGAGCGCCATCACGCCCAGGCTCAGGACCCAGAACACGCGCCAGACCAGCGCGCCCAAATCGACGTCTTCGCCGGCATTCGACGCGCCCCCGAGCCATGCACGCGCGCTCGCCGGCAACGCGCCCGCCAGTTGCCCGAGCCAGCCGACATTCGGTCCGAGCAGGGCAATCTGGCAGAACACGAGCGCAGCGAAACACAGCAGCAAGGCCGGCACGAGCAGGCCGGACGCGAAATACTGTACGAACCAGCCGGCAAGACCCCGGATCAGGTTCGCTTTGCCTGGAATCGGATCGGTCACGGTCATTTCACCATCTGGTTCATGTCGAAGATCGGGAGCAAAATCGCGAGCACGATGAACAGCACCATGGCCCCGACCAGCAGGATAACCAGCGGGCCGAGCACCGAGGTGAGCAGGGTCAGCCAGCGGTCGAGTTCGCGTTGCTGCTGGTTGGCGGCTTCGTCGAGCATGCGTTCGAGCTCGCCGGCGCGCTCGCCGCTGGCAATCAGGCGCAGGGCGACCGGCGGGAAATAGCCGGATTCGCCGAGCGCGCGCGAAAAATTTCCGCCTTCGCGCACTTTCAGCGCCGCGCGCTTGACCGCCGTGCGCATCGGCAGGTTCGGCATCACCTGCGCGCCGATGTTGAGCGCATCGAGCAGCGGCACCGCACTGGCGGTGAGAAGGGCCAGGGTGCGTGTGCAGCGCGCGGTGTTGGCGGCGCGGATAAGCCCGCCGGCGAAGGGAAGCCGCAACAACGCTTCATGCCAGCGGTAGCGCATTTGTTCGATGCGCAGCGCGAGCCTGCCGCCGATCGCCGCCACGACGAGCGCGATCAGCAGCAGCCAACCCCAGGCCTTGACGAAAGCGGAGAGCGCAAGCAGCGCGCGCGTCGGCAGCGGCAGGGTCTGGTGCATCTGCGTGAACACGCCGACGATCTGCGGCACCACGTACGCGAGCAATCCCGTCACTACGGCGATGGCGACGAGCGTAAGCAGCAGTGGATAGGCGAGCGCGGCCCAGACCTTTTGATTGAGCGCGTCGCGCGCCTCGGAATAATCGGCCAGCCGCGCCAGTACCTGATCGAGTTTGCCGGATTGCTCTCCGGCCGCGATCGAAGCGCGATAGATTTCCGGAAAACTCTCCGGTGCGTCGGCCAGCCCTGCGGCGAGGCTCGAGCCTTCCATGACCTTGGCGCGCAGGCTCACGACCAGTGTGCGCACGCGCTCGTCCTCGTTCTGCTCGGCCAGCGCAGCCAACGCCTCGTCCACCGGCAATCCGGCTTTAAGCAATGTCGCAAGCTGGCGCGTGAGCAGCGCGAGTTGCGCGCCGCTCATGCGGCGCCGGAATAACGTGTGTTGCCCGCCCGCCGGCGTCACTGGCGTCACTTCGAGCGGATTGAGCCCATCCTCGCGTAAGGATGCACGCACGCTGCGCGCGGTGTCGCCCTGCAGCACGCCGCGCCGGGTCTTGCCGGCGGAGTCGAGGGCTTGATAGGCGAAAGCGGGCATGGCGCCAGTTTACGTCAGCCGCCGCCTGCGAGTTTGCTGCGACGGATACCGTAGCCGAAGTAAATCAGCAGGCCGATGGCGATCCAGACCAGGAACACGCTCCAGGTGATCCAGGCCAGTTCCGACAGCAGCCAGATGGAAAAAAGTATACCGATGATCGGCACGACCGGCACCCACGGTGTGCGGAACGCGCGCGGCAAATCCGGTTTACGGCGGCGCAGCACGATCACCGAGGCGCAGATCACGATGAACGCCGACAGCACGCCGATGTTGACGAGCTTGGCGACCTCGCCGATCGGGAAGAATCCCGCGACCAGCGCGGTAAATGCGCCGAGCGCGAGCGTCGTGCGATGCGGCGTACCGAAACGCGGATGCGTGCGCGCGAACCAAGCCGGCAATAGCCCGTCGCGTGCCAGCGCGAACCAGATGCGCGCGGCGGCGAGCATGAACGCGAAGATCACCGAGAGGATGCTGGCGATCGCGGTGGCGGAAATCGCCGCGCCGATCCATTTCAAGCCACGCGCCTCGAACGCGATGGCGACCGGTGCATCGTTGCCGAGTTGCGTGTACGACACCATGCCGGTGATCACCAGCGTGATGGCGATGTACAACGCCATCGAGATGCCGAGCGAAAGCAGGATCGCGCGCGGCAGGTCGCGCTGCGGATTCTTCGATTCCTCCGCCGCCGTGGTCAGGGTGTCGTAACCGAACACGGCGAAGAACACCACCGCCGCGGCCGTGGCGATGCCTTTGTAGCCGAAATGGCCGACGCCATCCGCAGCGACGATGCGCTCGGGCACGAACGGATGCCAGTTCGCCGGATTGACATAGAATGCGCCGACGCAGATCACCAACAGCACGGCGATCACCTTCACCGTCACGATCGCCGTGTTGAAGCGCGCGCCCCACTCGGTGCGCAGCGTGAGCAATACCGCCACGCCGAATGCGGCGATCGCGGCAACGAGATTGAAGGCATGGCCTGCGCCCGTGCCCGGCGCGCCTTGCAAAACCACCGGCAGATGGATGCCGAATGCCGCGAGCAGATTGACCACATAGCCCGACCAGCCGCTCGCCACCGCGGCGACGATGAGCGCGTATTCGAGCAGCAGGTCCCAGCCGATCAACCATGCCGGCAATTCGCCGAGCACCGCGTAGCCGTATGTGTAGGCGCTGCCGGTGACCGGGATGAGTCCGGCGAATTCGGCATAGCACAGCGCCGCCGCCGTGCTCGCGATGCCAGCGATGATGAAGGACAGCGCCACCGCCGGACCCGCGTTCGTTGCTGCCTGCTGCCCGGCGAGCACGAAGATGCCGACGCCGATGATGCCACCGAGGCCAATCGCGGTGAGTTGCCAGACGCCAAGCACGCGGCGGAAATCGCTGCGCGAGCCGAGTTCGGCTTGCAGTGCCTCGACGGATTTGTGGCGCATTAGTTTGGCGAACAGGCTCATGCGAAGTTTCCCCTTGATTGAAATCGTCATTCTTCCCGCGTCACCCGCAGCACTTCCTCGGCGCTGGTGAAACCGGCGAGGCACTTGTTCCAGCCGTCTTCGAGAATGCTCGGCGTGCGTGCGCGCGCGTGGCGTTCGAGCTCGGCCTCGGCGGCGTTGGCATGGATCAGGCGGCGCAGTTCCTCATCGACGTTGACGAATTCGTAGATGCCGGTGCGACCCCTGTAGCCGGCGTGACGCCCGGCGGCCTGTGTGGACGGCCGATATAGCTTTGCTTGCGTATCGCTCGGTTTGCCGAACGCAGCCAGTTCGCGCGGCGTGGCCGAATAACCCTCACGCGTCACAGGATCCAGCACGCGCACCAGGCGCTGCGCGAGCACGCCGATCAGCGAGGACGAAAGCAGAAAGGGTTCAACGCCCATATCGCGCAAGCGCGTGACCGCGCCGACCGCAGAGTTCGTGTGCAGCGTGGATAACACCAGGTGTCCGGTGAGCGAAGCCTGCACCGCGATTTCGGCGGTTTCCAGATCACGGATTTCACCGACCATGACCACATCCGGGTCCTGGCGCAGGATCGCACGCAGGCCGCGTGCGAAGGTCATGTCCACTTTCGTGTTCACCTGGGTCTGACCGACGCCGTCGATGTAGTACTCGATCGGATCTTCCACGGTCATGATGTTGCGGCTGGCGTCGTTGAGCTTGAGCAGCGAGCCGTACAGCGTGGTGGTCTTGCCCGAACCGGTCGGGCCGGTGACGAGCAGGATTCCGTGCGGGCGCTGGATGACGTCGCTCAACGCTTCCAGCGTATCCGGCGCCATGCCGAGCTGCTTCAGATCGAGCTTGCCGGCCTGCTTGTCGAGCAGCCGCAGTACGACTCGCTCCCCGTGTCCGGCGGGAATGGTTGACACGCGCACATCGACCGGGCGTCCGGCGATCTTCAATCCGATGCGGCCATCCTGCGGCAGACGCTTTTCGGCGATGTCGAGGCGCGCCATGACCTTGATGCGCGACACCACGGCGCTCGCGATCGCCTTCTGCGGCGCCAGCACCTCGCGCAACACGCCGTCGAGGCGGAAGCGCACGACGAGGCGATTCTCGAACGGCTCGATGTGGATGTCGCTGGCGCCTTCCTTCACCGCTTCGGTAAGCAGGGCGTTGATCAGGCGGATGATCGGTGCGTCGTCCTCGGATTCGAGTAGGTCTTCGGGTTCGGGCAATTCGTCGGCGAGGGTTTTCAGATCGAGCGCATCGCCGGTCGCGTCGTCAAAACCTGCGACCACCGCGCGCGCATCGTCGCCCTGTTCGTAGAGTTCGCGCAGCAGCCGTTCGTAGCCGCTGGCGTCGTAGCGCACGAGTTTGAGCGGCGCACGCAGATGACGCTGCAATTCGGACAGCACTTCGGGCTTGACGCCCTCGCGCCAGGCGACTTCGGCCTCCTCGCCGCGCCAGGCCACGAGCGTGGCGCCGTTGCGGCGGGCGAAGCCGAAGCTCGGCCGCGGCGGATGCGCGGTCACGGGGTTTTCTGTTCCGGCTTGTCTTTCGGCGCCACATCCAGCGCCGGCGATTTCATGAAATCGTGCACTTCCGGCAGCATCGGCTGCTGGCCACGCGGCGTGATCGTCTCGTTGCTCTCGCGCATCTGCAATTGCTCGGTGCGCAGGAAATTGTATTTCTCGCCGGACACCGACGCCTCGGTCGCCGCGTCGCGCAGGATGCGCGGATGCAGGAACACCATCAGATCCTGCTTGGTGTGGTCGTTGCTGCGGTAGCGGAACAGGTTGCCGATCAGCGGAATGTCGCCCAATGCGGGCACCTTCTGCACGCTGTCCTTGACGTTGTCCGAGATCAATCCGCCGAGCACGAGCAGCGAATTGTCCTTGACCATCACCGTGGTCTTGATCTCGCGCTTGTTGGTGACGAGATCGACCGCGCCCTGCACCGGCGGCAGCAGGTTGGAGACTTCCTGATGGATGTCCAGGCGCACGGTGTCGCCGGAATTGATGTGCGGCGTGACCGTGAGGGTCAGGCCCACGTCCTTGCGCTGGATAGTCTGGAATGGGTTGCCGATGCCGGTCGCGGCAGTGCCGGTTGCGCCGCTGGTGGTACCGGTGTTCGTGGTGTACGAGCCGGTCACGAAGGGGACTTCCTCGGCCACCTTGATCATCGCTTCCTGGTTGTCCAGGGTCATGATCGACGGCGTGGACAGGATGTTGTTCTTGCCGTTGCTGCGCAGCGCCGAGAGCAGGCCGCCAAGGCTGAGCAGTTGCTTGCCGTTGAACGTGATCGAGTTCAGATAACCCAGATTCAGGCCGTTGCCGACAGTGACCGCCGGGCCGCTGGAGGCGTTCAATCCGTTGTCGACGCTGAAGATGTTATTGCCCGGCGTATTGCCGGTGAAGTTGGTGCCGCCCAGGATATGACTCTTGTCGCCCAGCGGAACCTGCCACTGGATGCCGAGTTCGTTCGCGGTTTCGTCCGAGACTTCGGCAATCACCGCTTCGATCAGCACCTGCGCGCGGCGGATGTCGAGCTGGCGGATCACCGCCTGCAGCGAGCGGAACACCGCCGGCGGCGCGCTGATCACCAGTGCATTGTCGCCTTCATGGGCCTGGATCGTCGCCGTCGGCGCACCCGATCCGCCGCCGCTTCCCGCCGCGGCGCCAGCCGCCGCCTTGCCGTTCGGCGGCGCATCTCCGGTCAGCGTCGCGGCGACGCCTTCGAGAATCGGCACCAGGTCCTTGGCATTGGCATAGTTCAGGTACACGACTTGGGTTTCGCCGCCATCGCTGATCGGCGTATCCAGGTGCGCGATCAGCGCGCGCATGCGCAGGCGACCGCTCTTTCCTCCCGAAAGCAAAATCGAATTCGTGCGCTCGTCCGCGATTACGTGCGGCTGGTCGGCGCTGTCGGCACCCTTGACATCGGAAAGCTGGCTGAGGATGCGCGCGACTTCTGCCGCGCTCGCATGCTGCAACGGAATCACGTCCACGCCGGAATCGGATACGGTATCGATGCGGCGAATGATGCTGATCATGCGTTCGACGTTGCCGGCGCGGTCGGAAATGACCAGCGAATTGGACGCCGGATGCGCGATCAATTGTGCGCCCTGCGGCATCAGCGGACGCAGGATCGGCACCAGATCCGTCGCCGCGACGTGCTTGACCGGCACGATCTGGGTGACGATTTCGTCGGTCTCGTGCGGACGCGTGCCGTTGAGAGCGCCCGAACCGTCCTGCTGCGCCACCGCCTCGGGCACGATCTTGATCATGTCACCGGAGGGGATCGCCGCGTAGCCGTGCACGCGCAGCACGGACAGGAACACATCGTAGATTTCGCTCGCCTTCATCGGCCGCGCCGAGATCACCGTGACCTTGCCCTGCACGGTGGGACCGACAATGAAATTCTTGCCGGTGATCTCTGACACTGTCGCGATCAGCGCCTGGATGTCGGCGTCCTTCATGTTCAGCGTGTGCGTGCCGGGCGGATTGGCCGCGGGCGCGGTGGCGGGAGCCTTGGGCTGCGCGATGGCCAGAATGGCGGCGAAAGCAAGTACGGCGGCAACGAGGAATCGCGACATTTTATAATTCTCTACAAGTATATTCCGCTCAATGCAAGCTCACGGTGAGCGTGGCCAGCTTGCCGTTGCGCAATACCGTGACAGACACGCTGCCGGCGCCTGCCAGATTGTCCATGAATTGCTGCGGATTCGATACAGTCGACAGACTCTGGCCGTTGATCGCGGTGATCAGGTCGGTGGATTTCAGGCCGGCCTGATTCATCAGTTTCGCCACTTCGCCGCCGCCGGACAGGCGCGCGCCGGCGATCTTGCCGTTCTCGAACACGGGTTCGACGTGAACCTGCTTGGCCAATTGCGCCGGATCGACGCGCAGCCTGGACTGCGCCGCGTTCCAGTCGAGGTTGCCGCCGAGCTGCGGCGGCGCGTAGTTCGGCGGGACGCTCGAAGCGCGAGCCGCCGTGGCCGCGGCGGAGTTTCCCGGCGCGACCGCCGTTGGCGGCGACACCGGCGAGCCCGCTTGCGGCAGGTTCAGGGTCTCCGCCGCACCCGCATGGTCGAGCACCACGTGATCGGTGTAAACCGCCGCGAGCTTTGCGTTGTCACCCACCGCCTCGCCGACCTTGTAGGCGCGTTCGCCGCCGTGCGCGTCCTCGATCATGGCGATGCCGTCTTGCGGATCGGGCACCGCCAGCGTGCCGCGCAGGGTCAGCTTGAGCGTCGTCGCCGGCGCGTTGCGCATCTGCTGCATCACCGCGACCATTTGCGGATTGCCGAACAGGTGCCACTTGCCCACCGACTGCACCAGCGTCGCCGCCGGCGTGGCCGCGGCAGGCGCGAGCGCAACGGCATCGTCGCTCGGCGGCACCAGCAGCCAGGCCAGACGGACAAGCAGCCAAAGACAAATCAATGCGGCCATGGCGCAGGCCGCGAGCGCGCTCAGGCGCGAAGCGCGTGCGTGGTCGGCATGGGTTAGGGATGCAAGCATGCGGCGTCGGCGAAAAAGCCCGCCACAGACTTTAGCAGCAAGCCGTCAGGAGCGCTTGAACAGATTGCCGAGGCGACGAAAGAAACCGGGCTTTTTGTGCTCGGGCGGAGGTGGCGTGGCGACGGCTGCGGTCGATACCGGCTGGTGACCGCGCTGACGCTTTTCCTGCACAGCGCCATTGCCGTCGTGATTGCGCATCGCCGCATCCGTGCCTTCGCCGTGGCGGCGTCCCCGTCCGCCGCGGCTTCGGCGCTTGCGCGGCGCGGCGGCGGGGTTTGACATGGAAGAGGCGGCGGCGGGGTTTGACATGGAAGAAACGGCGACGGCGGTTTGCGGATGTGGCGCCGACGCCGGCTTGTGCGCGTGTTCGCGCGGACCTTCGCGGCGCGGCCGGCGGCCCTCGCCGTGGCGTGGGCGTTCCGGGTGCGGCTTGCGCGCGGAGGTATCGATGTTGGATTCGGTTTCGCCCGGCACGCCGGCAGGACGCTGCCGCGGCGGCGGCGTCACCAGCAATTCCGGCTCCACACGCGCGACCGGAATCTTCTGGCCGATGTAGGCCTCGATGTCGGGCAGGCCTTGCGCGTACATGTCGCAGGCGAAGCTGATCGCGTCACCGTCGGCGCCCAGACGCGCGGTGCGGCCGATGCGGTGCACGTAGTCCTCCGCATCCTGCGGCAGGTCGTAGTTGAAAACATGGCTGACGTCAGGAATATGCAGGCCGCGCGCGGCGACGTCGGTGGCGATGAGGATTTCGATTTCGCCTTTCTGGAATTTTCCGAGCAGGCTCTGACGCTTCTTCTGCGGCACGTCGCCGGACAGCATGCCGACGCGGAAACCGTGTTTTTCCAGGCGCCGCGCGACTTTCTCGGCAGCGATCTTCATGTTGACGAAAACCATGCTGCGATGCGTGTCGATGCGCGAAAGCAGGTTGATCAACAGCGGCAGCTTTTCCTCGCTGGCCGGGAAGTAGATCGCCTGACGCACGCGGTCGGCGGTAATGTTGTCGGCCTCGACCGTGAGTTTCTGCGCCTCGTTCATGTGTTCGTAGGCGAGTTCGAGCACACGGTGCGACAGCGTCGCCGAGAACAGCAGACACTGGCGGCGCGTGCGCTCGGGCAGGCGACGCAGGATGAAGCGCACGTCCTTGATGAAGCCGAGGTCGAACATGCGGTCGGCCTCGTCGATCACCATGATTTCCACGGCGTTGAACGAGAACACGTGCTGCTTGTAGTAGTCGAGCAGGCGCCCGGGCGTGGCGATGACGATGTCGACGCCGCCGCGCAATTGTTCGCGTTGCTTGTCGTAGTCGACGCCGCCGTAGATCAGCGCGGACTTCAGCCCGGTGTCGCGACCGAGGTTGCTGAAATCCTTGTCGATCTGGATCGCGAGCTCGCGCGTCGGCGCGATGATCAGCGCGCGCGGATCGGCTGCGCCGCGTTCGGCGAAGGCCGGACGCGTGAGCAGACGCTGCATGACGGCGACCAGGAAGGCGGCGGTCTTGCCGGTACCCGTCTGCGCCTGGCCGGCGACATCGCGGCCTTGCAGGGCCAGCGGCAGAGTCAGGGCCTGGATCGGCGTGCAGCGGGTGAAGCCCGAGGCGTGCAGGCCGGAAAGCAGATCCGGATGCAGCTCGAAGCTGTCGAAGAAGGTGTCGGTCAGGGGTTGTAGTTCAGACATGAAGATTGCGGCCACTCCGGGCCTTGGTGATTACCGGTGTCGCGCCCGGCTTGAATGATGGGGCGAATGGCCCAACTTGATCGGAACCGCCGCTTGGGTTCAAATGCAGTGCCCGCCGGCCGAACCTGTGCGCGGCGACGCCGCGCAATCCGATTATTATAGCCCAAGGGCGGTCGCGACGCCGCTCTCACCCGTGGAGAACATCATGAGCACAGCCATTGCCCAGATCAGCGACGACCAATTCGACGAACAGGTGCTCAAGTCCAGCGAGCCGGTGCTGGTGGATTTCTGGGCCGAATGGTGCGGGCCGTGCAAGATGATCGCGCCGATCCTCGACGAGGTCGCGCAGAATTATTCCGGCAAGCTGAAGGTGGCCAAGATCAACATCGACCACAACCAGAAGACCCCGCGCAACTACAACGTGCGCGGCATCCCGACCCTGATGATCTTCAAGAACGGCAAGGTCGAGGCGACTCAGATCGGCGCAGTGAGCAAAACGCAGTTGACCCAGCTCATCGACAAGACGATCGGCGCGGTGAGCAAGGCACAACTTACTGGCTGATCGACAAGACAATTCGACGAGCCCGCACACGCCGGACTTGTGTAATTCGCAGAAAAAGCTAAAAATATATTCAGCCAAGCGCTTGGCATGAGCCGGCGATTGGTGCTAAGTTAAGTCGGCCTGCCGGGCGTTCGCCCGGCCCGCCCTCCCTGATTCTTCTCCAACCCGCCCTGAAGGAAACTCTGTACAAGCGTCGCGAGCGAAGGTAGGTCGCGTGCCGCCGGAGCGCAGGAACCGGAGTTTACTTGAGTGTAAATGAGGATTCCGAGCACCGCCGGAACGCGAGATACCGAGCGCAGCAGCTTGTACTGACTTCCCCCAACGGCGCCCCGTGAGGCAAGTCCGTGTCCGAACCTGATAACAAAGATCCCGGCGAAAGCCGCACCATTGATGCGCGTGTCGAATCCAAGCCGCGCGAAGCCCAATCCGGCGATGCCGCCGCTGCCAGTCCGCCATCTTCCGAAGCCGGTGGCGAAAATGCCGGCGGCGGTGAGCGCCAGGGCGGCAACCGTCCGCAGGGCCGCCACGGCCGCAACCGCGGACGCGACCGCAATCGCGACCGCAACCCGCAGCGCCCGCAGCTTCCACAGGACGAGGAATACGACGAGTCCAGGAATGGCGGTGGCGACGGTCCGCTGATCGATCTGAACGAACTCAAGCGCAAACCGGCGCAGCAGTTGCTGGACCTGGCCGAGGAACTGGGCATTCAGGAAGGCGTCGCGCGCGCGCGCAAGCAGGACATCGTGTTCATGATCCTGAAGGCGCATGCGCGTGCCGGCGGCGGCGTCAGCGTCCAAGGCGTGCTCGAGATCCTGCAGGACGGCTTCGGCTTCCTGCGCGGCCCGGACGAGTCCTACCTCGCCGGTGCCGACGACATTTATGTATCGCCCTCGCAAATCCGCCGCTTCAATTTGCGTACCGGCGACTACATCGCCGGTCGCGTGCGCAATCCCAAGGAAGGCGAGCGCTACTTTGCCCTGCTGCGCGTGGACACGATCAATGGCGAACCGCCGGAAGCGTCCAAGAACAAGGTCCTGTTCGAGAACCTCACGCCGCTGTTTCCACGCAAGATGTTCCATCTGGAGCGCGGCAACGGCTCGACCGAAGACATCACCGGCCGCATTCTGGATCTGATCGCGCCGGTCGGGCGCGGCCAGCGCGGCATGATCGTGTCGCAGCCCAAGGCCGGCAAGACCATGATGCTGCAGAACATCGCCCAGGCGCTGGTGCAGAATTATCCCGAAGCGCACCTGATCATCCTGCTCATCGACGAGCGTCCGGAAGAAGTCACCGAAATGCAGCGCAGCGTGCGCGCCGAGGTGATCTCTTCCACGTTCGACGAACCGGCAGTGCGCCACGTGCAGGTCGCCGAGATGGTGATCGAGCGCGCCAAGCGCCTGGTCGAACACAAGAAGGACGTGATCATCCTGCTCGACTCGATCACGCGCCTCGCGCGCGCCTACAACACCGTGGTGCCGTCGTCGGGCAAGGTGCTGACCGGCGGCGTGGACGCGAACGCATTGCAGCGTCCGAAGCGTTTCTTCGGCGCCGCGCGCAACGTCGAGGAAGGCGGCTCGCTCACGATTCTCGCCACTGCGCTGGTGGAGACCGGCTCGAAGATGGACGAGGTCATCTACGAGGAGTTCAAGGGCACCGGCAACATGGAAGTGCACCTCGACCGCCGCATCTCCGAGAAACGCGTCTACCCGTCGATCAACATCAATCGCTCCGGCACGCGCCGCGAGGAATTGCTGATCGAACCGGACATGCTGCAGAAGATCTGGATTCTGCGCAAGCTGCTGCATCCGATGGACGAGCTCGCGGCGATGGAATTCATGCTCGACAAGATGAAGAACACCAAGTCGAACGACGAATTCTTCAATGCGATGAAGCGCTGATTTTCGCCTCTCCCGCCGGCGGGAGAGGGGGAAAATCGGCGCTCAATACGCCGCGCGCTGACGCAGGTTCGGCAGAAACACCGCCAGCAATCCGATCGCCGGCAACCACGCGCATATCGCATATACGTACTCGATGCCGCGCTGGTCGGCCAACTCGCCGAGCAGGGCCGCGCCGAGACCGCCCATGCCGAAGGCGAAGCCGAAGAACAGTCCCGCGATCATGCCGACCTTGCCGGGCAGCAGTTCCTGCGCGTAGACCAGGATCGCCGAGAACGCCGAGGACAGGATCAGGCCGATCACCACGCTCAGCATGACAGTCCAAAAAAGGTTCGCGTGCGGCAACAGCAGGGTGAACGGCAGTACGCCCAGGATCGAGGCCCAGATCACATACTTGCGCCCGATGCGGTCGCCGACCGGACCGCCAGCCAGGGTGCCGAGCGCGACTGCGCCGAGAAACACGAACAAGTATATTTGTGAACTTCGCACATCGACGTGGAAGCGTTCGATCAGATAGAACGTGTAGTAGCTGTACAGGCTGGCGAGGTAGAAATACTTGGAGAAGATCAGCGTCAGCAGAACCGCGATCGCACGCGTCACCTGCCGGCGCGGCAGCTCGTGCGCGGTTTCGTGCGCCGGCACGTGCGTGCGGGCGCGCACATGCCGCGCATACCACATGCCCACGCGCGCGAGCAGCACGATGGCCATGAGCGCAGCGATGGAGAACCAGGCGATGCTGTGCTGGCCGTAGGGCAGCACGATGAAGGCGGCGAGCAGGGGCCCCGCCGCCGAGCCAAGGTTGCCGCCGACCTGGAAGAACGATTGCGCGAAACCGTGGCGTCCGCCCGAGGCCAGGCGCGCGATGCGCGAGGATTCCGGATGGAACACTGACGATCCGGTGCCGACCAGTCCGGCGGCGAGCAACAGCAATTCGAAGTTTGCCGCCAGCGCGAGCAGCAGCAATCCGGACAGGGTGAAGCCCATGCCGACGGCCAGCGAATACGGCGTCGGTCGCCGGTCCGTGTACCAGCCCACCAGCGGTTGCAGCAGCGAGGCCGTGATCTGGTAGGTGAGCGTGAGCAGGCCGATCTGGCCGAAGTCGAGCGCGTAGTGCGTTTTCAGCAGCGGGTAGATCGCCGGCAACAGCGACTGAATGAGATCGTTGAGGAAATGGCAGAAGCTGATGGCGCCGAGCACCGTCAGTACCGTGTTGGCAGCGCCGCTGCGGTGTGCGGCCTGATTGGCGTTCATTGCGGAATCCGGCAATCGAAGCGGCGATTATCGCAGGAAACGCGGTGTCGCCACGGATCAGGAAACCTCCGGGCCGCCATCGGACTTGAGGCGTCCGCGCCATTGCCCCAGCGCCGCGCGCGTGCGCGTGCGGCCGAGTTCGATCAGCTCCGGCGCGCGGTGAAATTCGTAGAACGCGCCGGCCGTGCGCGGGATCGATATCACCAGATCCGGCGGTTGTGCGGCGAGCTTGAAGCGCGTGAGCGTGGCCTGCACCGCGTCGAGCGAACGCGCGAAGGTCTCCAGCAGACCCGGATCGGGGTTCGCATCCGGCGGCAACGCGGAAGCGGTGTCGTCCGGCGCGGCGTTGAGATCCACGGCGATCGTGCAATCGGTGAGGTCGCGCAGAGTCGGCGTGATCGGCACCGGATTGAGCAGGCCGCCGTCGACCAGTACGCGGCCTTCGTAATGATGCGGGCGGAACACGGTGGGAATCGCGATCGAGGCGCGGATCGCGTCGAACAGCGGCCCGCGCGTGAACCACACCTCGCGCTGGGCGAGGATGTCCACCGCCACGGCGGTATAGGGAATCGGCAGGTTCTCGATGGCGACGTCGCCGATCAGTTCGCGCAGCCGTCCGATGATGCGGTCGCCCTTGATCAGACCGCCGCGGAAGGTCCAGTCGAGCAGGCGCAGCACATCGAATTTCTGCAAGCCGCGCGCCCAATCCCGATAGGCGTCGAGCTTACCCGCGGCGTAGACGCCGCCGATCAGCGCGCCCATCGAGGCGCCGGCGACGCTGCGGATGGCATAACCTTGCGCGAGCAATTCCTCGATCGCGCCGATGTGCGCGTAGCCGCGCGCGCCGCCGGAACCGAGGACGAGGGATACGGTTTTCGCGTTCGCGTTCATTTGTAGGCGCCGAGGGCGAGTTGCAGCATGATTTTCATCTCCTCGCGCAGGGACACCGGCGCGACGACTTCGGCGTCCGCGCCATAGCGCAGCACGTCCATCAGCAGTTCGCGCGAATTCGAGTACGGCACCTTCAATTCGTAGCGGCCATCGGCCAGCCGCGCGCCGTGCTGCTGCGAATGCCAATGCTCGTCGGCAACCCAGCGCGCGGCGTGCGCGGAAAAGCGGATCGTCGCGGTGGCCCTGGGCGCGCCGGAAAAAATGCCGTAACTCGAAGCCAGGTGTGCGTTCAATTCCGCTTCGCCGCGATCTTCGGCGGAATCCTCAAGCACGTCGGCGCGACCGATGCGGTCGAGTGCGAAACTGCGCAATGCATCGCGGCCGTGATCCCAGGCGTCGAGGTACCAGTTGTCGCGGTAATGCGTCAGGCGCTGCGGCGAAACTGTGCGCGTGGTCGCCTCGTTGGTCGAACGCGCGCGATAGTCGAATTTCAGGCGCTTGCGCCCGAGTACGGCACCGGCCACGTGCCGAAACGTTACCTCGTCCACGCGCCGCGTGCCCGAACCGATCACGCGGATGCGCTCGATGGGAAAGTTTTGGCCATCGGTCTGGTTCGACAACAGGCGGTCGATGCGCGAACGCAGCGGCGCCAGCGCGCTGGCCAGGATTCCGGGACCCGTGCGGCCGACCAGTTCGTTGAGCGCGAGCAGGGCCTGCAATTCCTCGCTGGTCAGCCACAGGCCGGGCAGCTCGAAACGCTCGGCCTCGTCGCTGGCGTAATGGTACGCAGCTTCGTCGCCCTCGCTGTCGATCGGCGCACCGAGCGCGTCGCGCAGAAAGGCGATGTCGCGATACGCCGTCGCGCGCGAACAGCCGAGCTCGTCCATCAGCCGCGCCAGCGGAACCGGATAGCGCGACGATTTCAGCAGCCGGTGCAGGGTAAGGATGCGTTCATATCTGTCCATGCCGTTATCATACGGCCATGCCGCACAAGAATCTGAAATTGAGCGAACCGGTTGGCGACGAGGTCAAGACGACCACGTGCTACATGTGCGCGTGCCGATGCGGCATCAAAGTGCATCTGAAAAACGGCCGCGTGCGCTACATCCAGGGCAATCCGGATCATCCGGTCAACAAGGGCGTGCTGTGCGCCAAGGGTTCGGCCGGAATCATGCAGCACTATTCGCCGGCGCGATTGCGCAAACCGCTGCTGCGCGCGGGCGAACGCGGTGAGGGGAAGTTCCGCGAGATCGAATGGAGCGAGGCACTGGCGCTGGCGGTCAAATGGCTGGGCGACATCCGTGCGCGCAATCCCGACCAACTCGCGTTCTTTACCGGCCGCGACCAGTCGCAGGCGCTGACGAGTTGGTGGGCGCAACAGTTCGGTACGCTCAATTACGCCGCACACGGCGGCTTCTGCTCGGTCAATATGGCCGCGGCGGGCATGTACACGCTGGGCGGCTCGTTCTGGGAGTTCGGCGAGCCGGATTGGGAGCACACGAAATACCTGATGCTGTGGGGCGTGGCCGAGGATCACGATTCCAACCCGATCAAACTCGGTCTCGGCAAGCTCAAGGGCCGCGGCGCGAAGATCGTCGCGATCAATCCGGTGCGCACGGGTTATGCGGCCATCGCCGACGAGTGGATCGGCATCCGCCCCGGCACGGATGGCCTGTTTGCCGGTGCGTTGATCCGCGAGCTTTTGCTCCACGACCGGATCGATTGCGATTACCTCGTCAAGTATACAAACGCGCATCATCTCATCGTGCGCAATCCGGGCGGCGCGGACGACGGTTTGATTGCACGCGATGCCAGCGGCGATCCACTGTGCTGGGACAAACACGGCGATTCGCCGAAACCCGCGACAGGCATCGACATCACGCCAGCCATCGCCGGGGAATTCACCCTGCCCGATGGTCGCAAGGCGACACCGTCGTTCCAACTGCTCGCCGAGCGATTTCTTGCCGACGACTATGCGCCGGAGACCGTGGCGCCACAGTGCGGAATCGATGCGGGAACGATCCGTCGTATTGCGGCAGAACTTGCCGACATCGCGTTCAAGCAGGAAATTCGCCTGCCGCAGTGCTGGACTGACACGCACGGCCGCGAACATTCCGAGATGATCGGCCGCCCGGTATCCATGCACGCGATGCGCGGCATCGCCGCGCATGCAAACGGTTTCCACACCTGCCGCGCCCTGCACGTATTGCAGATGCTGCTCGGCGCGATCGACACACCGGGCAGCTTCCGCTACCAGCCACCGTATCCGAAGGCGGTGCCGCCGGCGAACCGGCCGGGCAAGACGCGCCGCGATAACGGCGCGCTCGAATCCGGCCCGCTCGGCTACGTGCACGCGCCGGAGGATCTTGTCGTCGATGCCAACGGCGCGCCGCGCCGCATCGACAAGGCGTTCTCGTGGGAGTTTCCGCTGGCCGCGCACGGCATGCTGCAGAGCGTGATCCGCAACGCGTGGGCCGGCGATCCGTACAAGATCGACACCTTGTTCCTGTTCATGGCCAACATGGGCTGGAACTCGTCGATGGCCACGCGCGACACGCAGCGCATGCTCTGCGACAAGGAGGCGAGCGGCGCGTATAAAATCCCCCGTTTCATCTATGCCGATGCCTACTGGTCGGAGACGGTGAACTACGCCGATCTCGTGCTGCCGGATACCACCTACCTGGAACGTCACGACTGCATCTCGCTGCTGGATCGGCCGATCTCCGACGCCGACGTGGCGGCCGACGCGATCCGCCAGCCGGTGTGTCGGCCGGATCGGGACGTGCGCCCGTTCCAGGATGTGTTGCTGGAACTCGGCGCGAGACTGAAATTGCCCGGCACGCTCGATGCGACCGGCGCGGCGAAATATCCCGGCGGCTATGCGCAGTACATGGTCGAACACGAACGCGCGCCCGGCGTTGGCCTGCTCGCCGGCTGGCGCGGACGCGACGGCGACCAAACCGGCGTCGGCGAGCCGAATCCGCGTCAGCTCGATGTATACAAATCCCGCGATTGTCATTGGGAAACGAAAATTCCCGAGGCGGGGCGCTACTACAAGATGGCGAACCGCGATTATCTGGCGTGGGCCAAGTCGCTCGGTTTCGTCGGTTCGACCGAACCCGTCGTGCTGGAGCTGTATTCGGAACGCCTGCAGAAATTCCGCCTCGCCGCGCGCGGCCACGGTCCGATCCAACCGCCGGATAATGAACGTGTGCGCGTGGAGAAATTCTTCGATCCGATTCCATTTTGGTACGACGCTCAAACTCTCTCTGCTCACGCCGTCGGGGAAAATGGTCGGGAGAGGGGGTATGAGCTTTCCGCCATCACCCAGCGTCCGATGTTCATGTACCACGCCTGGGGCTCGCAGAATTCCTGGCTGCGCCAGATCGCGGCACGCAATTTCCTCTACCTGCATCCGCGCACCGCCGCTGCGCACGGCATCGGCGATGGTGATTGGGTATTCGTCGAATCCGCACACGGCCGCATTCGCGCGCAGGCGAAATTCCACGCAGGCACCGCGCCGGGCGTGGTCTGGACGTGGAACGCGATCGGCAAGCAGCGCGGTGCGTGGAAGCTCGCCGCCGACGCACCGGAGTATACAAAGGGATTTTTGCTCAATCATGCGATTGACGACCTGCTGCCGCCGCGCGCGGACGGCTACCGCTACGCGAACGCCGATCCGGTCACCGGGCAGGCGGCGTGGTTCGATCTGACGGTGCGCATTACGCGCGACGAGTCGGCCGTGGAGGCAGTCGCGTGAGCGTGCAGGCCTGGGCCGTCGCCGCCATCGTGATCGGCGCGATGGCGCTGTTCGTCAGCGAGAGGCTGCGCTACGACGTGGTCGGCCTGCTCGTACTCGCCGCCCTGCTGGTGTCCGGCATTCTCACGCCGGCGGAAGGTCTGTCCGGTTTCAGCAACGAGGCGACCGTGGTGGTCGCGGCGATGTTCGCGCTGAATGCAGGCATCGTCGGTACCGGCGCGCTGGATCCGTTGATCCGTGCATTGGCGCGCATCCGGCGGCCGTGGCTGTTGACGCTCTCGATTCTCGTCATCGTCTGCTTCCTCGGTGCGTTCGTGAAGAACACGGCGCTGGTGGCGACGTTCCTGCCGGTCACGCTCAGCGTCTGTGCGCGCGCCAGGACCTCGCCGGCGCGCGTGCTGATTCCCATGTCGTATGCGGCACAGATGGGCGGCGTGTGCACGCTGCTTGGCACTTCGTCCAACTTGTTGACGAACAGCCTCGCCGTGCAGCACGGCCTGCCCGAATTCGGCGTGTTCGATTTCACCCGGCTCGGCGCTCTGCTCGCGATCGCCGGCATCGTGTATCTGATGCTGATCGGACGCTGGCTGCTGCCGCGCCACATCGACACCGAGCACACCGAAAACCTGGAACTGGGCAAGTTCGTGACCGAACTGCGCGTGCTCGCCGATTCGCCGCTGCTCGGTGAATCGGTGGCGACGGCCAAACTCGGCGAGCGCTTCGGCGTGTACGTGCTGGAACTGTTGCGCGGCGACGACCACTTGTGGGCGCCGCGCGAGCAGGAACTGCGCGAGGGCGACGTGCTGCTCGCACGCGGCGACTGGCAGCGCCTGGAAGAATTCAAGCAGAAGCTCAAGCTGGAAATCGCGCCGGTGCTGGAGTTGCCGGAATCCGGCGAGGCCGGTCGGCGTGTCCTGATCGAAGCGCTCGTGGCGCCGGGCGCGCGCGTGATCGGCGATACCGTCGAGGACATCGACTTTCGCTGGACCTACAATGCGTCGGTGCTTGCGGTGCAGCGGCGCAGCCGCATCCTGCGCGAGCAACTCAAGCACACGCGCCTGGAAGTCGGCGACATCCTGCTGCTGCTCGTCGACGAACCGGCCCTGCGCCGGTTGCGACGCGAATCCGGACTCGTGGTGCTCAGTGAGCGCGGCGATGCGCGCGCCACGCGGCGCAAGGCGCCGCTCGCGATCGGCATTCTCGTCGCGGTGGTCGCCGTCGCCGGACTCGGCATACTCCCGATCGTGGTCAGCGCGCTGGCCGGCTGCGCGGCGATGGCGCTGACCGGCTGTTTTTCCTTCGAGGACGTGTACGAGGCGATGGACTGGAAGGTCATCGTCCTGCTCGGCGCGATCCTGCCACTCGGCATCGCGCTGGAGAAAACCGGACTCGCGCACGCAGCCGTCGGCGGCGGCATGCACCTCGTCGGCGAACACGGCCCGCTGGCCGTGCTGCTCATGATCTATCTGCTCACCGCCCTGCTCACCGAAATGATGGGTCACAATCCATCCGTTGTGCTGATGGCGCCGATCGCGATTTCCGTCGCGCACGCCCTGCACGCGAGTCCGACACCGTTCGTGATCTGCGTGGCCTTCGCCGCGGCGACCTCGTTCGCCACACCGGTCGGCTATCCGACCAACACGATGGTCTACGCGGCAGGCAGTTATCGCTTCACCGATTTCATGAAGATCGGTATTCCGCTGATCGCGCTGTTCTGCGCGCTGTCGATGTGGCTGATCCCGCAATTCTGGCCGTTCCATCCGTGAGCGTGCGCCCATGACGATGCTGCCGCCGCCAGCGCGCAAGAAACTCGGTCTGGTGATCGACCTTGACATCTGCGTCGGCTGCCACGCCTGCGCGGTCGCGTGCAAGGAATGGAACGACGGCGGCGCGTTCGGCCCGCTGCCGGACGAGAATCCCTACGGCGCCGAACCACTGGGCGTGTGGTTCAATCGTGTGCACACCTACGAGATCGCGCCGGAAGAAAAAAACCAGCCGGCCATGACGGTGCATTTTCCGCGCTCGTGCCTGCATTGCGAGACGCCGGATTGCGTGACGGTGTGCCCGACCGGCGCGAGCTACAAGCGCGCCGAGGACGGTATCGTGCTGGTCGACGAGGACAAGTGCATCGGCTGCAAATTGTGCTCGTGGGCCTGCCCATACGGCGCGCGCGAATACAGCGAAGTGCGCGGAGTGATGCAGAAATGCACGTTGTGCGTGGATCGCATCTACAACGAGTCGTTCGACGCCTACGACCGCCAACCGGCTTGCGTGATGGCCTGTCCCACGCGTGCGCGCCATTTCGGCGATCTCGGCGATGCGGATTCGGCCGTGTCGAAACTCGTCGCCGAGCGCGGCGGCTACGATTTGATGCCGGAGATGGGCTACAAACCCGTCAACAAATATCTGCCGCCGCGGCCGCGGCGCGATGGTTGCAGTTCCACAGCGAAACCCGTGCCGGACGAAAAGACGGATTTTTCCGCATCGCCGCTATTGCGCTGGATAGACAAGGTGCTCTCGCGGTGAAACCAGCTTTTTCCGTCATCTTCTTCACCGTCATGTCCGGCTGCGGATACGGGCAGCTGTTTCTTTTCGGTGTCGTGTTCGTATTGGATCCTTTGCTGATCGCGCGCTACGAAGCGTTGCTGGCGCTTGCCATCGGTGCCGTGTTCGTCGTCGCCGGCCTGCTTTCCTCGACCCTGCATCTGGGACATCCGCAACGCGCGTGGCGCGCTTTTTCGCAATGGCGCTCGTCGTGGCTGTCGCGCGAAGGCGTGGCGTCGGTTGCGAGCTTCGTGCCCATCTTCGCGCTGGCCTGGTGCCTTTGGCGCGGCGCAGATGCGGGCGCCTTGCGGGTGCTTGGCGCCACGCTCGCGATACTTGCCGTCGTCACCGTCGCGTGTACGGCCAGAATCTACACCTGCCTGAAGACGATACCGGCCTGGCACAACGCCTACGTGCTGCCGGGGTATCTACTGTTCAGCCTGCTCGGCGGTACCTGCTGGTCATGGCTGATCGGCGAATGGACGGGTGGCGCGCGCGCACAGCCGGCATTGATCGTCGCACTCGCCGTCGCTTGCGCCGCGCTCAAATTCGCCTACTGGAATCACATTGATGCCAGGCCGCCGGCACCCACGCCCGAATCCGCGACCGGACTCGGCCGCTTCGGGCGCGTGCGCAGCGTCGAGGCGCCGCACACCGAAGAAAATTACCTGACGCGGGAAATGGGCTTCGTCCTCGCGCGCAAGCACGCCGCGCGCTTGCGCACCACATGCCTGATCCTGATCGGCGCCGTGCCCATCCTCGCTGCCGCCGCGCAGCTCGTGTTGCCGGGCAGGGGCGCGGTCCTCTCGTGCATCGCGGCACTCGCGGCCACCACTGGCCTGTTCGTCGAGCGCTGGCTTTTTTTCGCCGAAGCAAAGCACGTCGTGATGTTGTATTACGGCGGAGTGCGCCCGTAACACGCCTGAACGGCGCTTGTACGTTTTGCGCACAAATCCACTTTTTTGCGTCGGCGGGCGTTTACAATGCGCGCCCGCCGCCTTGCACGCGGCGCGTCCCCCAGAACAAGGAATTCCCCATGAAAACGACCTTTCTCGCATCCACCATCCTGCTCGCGCTGCCGCTGGCCGCCCTCGCCGCCGATCCACCGCCGCCACCGACGGGCTGGTCCGGCAGCGGCGAGGCCGGCCTTTCCATCGCCAGCGGCAACACCAAATCGCAGAACCTGAACGCCAAGCTCGACCTCAAGTTCAACGACGACCAGTGGACGGACGATTTCTACTTGCTCGCGCTGCGCAACAAGGCCAATACGTCGGCCGGCTATGACCTGACCGCGAACCGCTACGAAGGCGGCGCCTCGCTCGGCTACAAGTTCGACGAGCGCAGCTACATCGTCGGTGCGGCGCGCTACGAGCACGACGAATTCTCGTCCTACGACTACCAGTACATCGTCTCGATCGGCTACGGCTACCAGATCCTGAAGAACGCGAGCGACGAGCTGGCGGTGGAAGTCGGCCCGGGCTACAAGGTTGCGCAGCCGGCTTCGTACATCCTGTTGCCGGTCGATCCGCAATCGCCGCCGGTCAAGGTCACGCCGGATTCCGAAAACAACCTCGTCGCGCGCGGCAAACTGGCCTACAAGCACAATTTCAGCGACACGGTGTCGTTCGTCGACACGTTCGTGGTCGAAGCCGGCAGCGGCAACAAGTTCTTCCAGAACGACGCCGGACTCGCGGTGAAGATGAACAGCAAGCTGGCGCTCAAGGTCGGCTACCAGATCCGCCACAACTCAGTCGTGGAGCCGGGTTTCAAGAAGACCGACGGACTGTTCACGACGAACCTGGTGTACAGCTTCTAACGAGGTGCTCAAATTTGCCGTTCGCACTGAGCGTAGCCGCGAAGCGGCGGAGTCGAAGTGCCAAGCGGGCTTCGACTTCGCGCCTGCGGCGCTACGCTCAGCCCGAACGGATTTTCAATTGGCCACGCGGGCGCGTTGTTTTTCAGCGCCCCAGCAACTCGCCCGCGCCCAGCTCCAGCAGCCGACGCGCGACGCGTTCGCCCAGCGCTTCCGGCACTTCGGCTTGGCCATCGTCCTGCGCGCGGACGAGCTTGCCGCTGGCGGCATTGCCGACCAGGCCCGACAAATGCAGGCCGATTTCGGTTTCGATGCAGAACGCCGCGATCGGCACCTGGCAACTGCCTTGCAGATAGCGCGTCATCGCGCGTTCGGCGGCGACGCAACTCGCAGTCGCCTCGTCATGCAGCGGCGCGAGCAAATCCAGCGTGTGCGCATCGCCGGCGCGCAGTTCCACGGCGATCGCGCCCTGCGCCGCGGCCGGCAGCCAGTGTGGCGGTTCGAGCCGGCTGCGGATGCAGCGGGCGAGACCGAGACGTTCGAGTCCCGCGCAGGCGAGCACGATGGCGTCGTAATCGCCCTTGTCGAGTTTGGCCAGGCGTGTGTTGACATTGCCGCGCAAGTCGGCGAGACGCAGATCCGGGCGCCGCGCGCGCAACTGCGCCTGCCGACGCAGCGATGAGGTGCCCACGCGCGCGCCCTGCGGCAAAGTATCCAAATGCGCAAAGTGTACCGAGACGAAGGCATCGGCCGGATCGGCGCGTTCGAGCACGGCGCCGATCGCGAAGCCATCGTCGAGTTGCATCGGCACGTCCTTGAACGAATGCACGGCGACGTCGGCGCGATGCGCGTGCAGCGCGACTTCCAGTTCCTTGAGGAACAGGCCCTTGCCGCCGATGTCGGCGAGCGGACGATCGAGGATGCGGTCGCCGTGCGTGGTCATCGGCACCAGATCCACGGTGAGTCCGGGATGCGCCGCGCGCAGCAGCGCGGCGACATGTTCGGCCTGCCACAGCGCGAGCGCGCTTTTGCGCGTGGCGATGCGCAGTCGCGCCGTCATAACGACCGCACCAGCTTGCGCAGCATGGGCAGATTGCGCCGACTGACCTCCAGTGTCGCCATCACGCCTTCGAGTTGCGCACGGATGCTGCCGTCGGCCGCGCGCACGAGTCCGACCAGACGATCGCGCGCGACCAGGCAATTGCGATGGATGCGCACGAAGCGTTCGTCGAATTCGTCCTCCAGCGTCTTGAGCGATTCCTCGATCAGCACTTCGCCCTTGATGTGGTGCACGACGACGTACTTGTCCTCGGCCAGCAGATAGCGGATGTCGGCGACAGGGACGAGCACGAGGTTGCCGCGCACGCGCGCGCACAGATGGCTGCGCCGTGCCGGTTTGCCGGCCGCGGATTCCAGCCGGGCGACGTCTTCGCTGCCAAAGCGGCGCGCACGCTCGAGCGCCATGCGCAGACGCTCCAGCCGCACTGGCTTGACCAGATAATCGACCGCACCGGTATCGAACGCGGCCAACGCGTGTTCGTCATAGGCGGTGCAGAACACCAGCGCAGGCGGCTTGTCGAAACCGGCGAGGTGGCGC
>JAJXWU010000205.1 GCA_021781425.1 Pseudomonadota bacterium | reverse complement strand
GGTGCAACCGGTCCTGCTGGTGCAACGGGCGCTACCGGCAACACCGGTGCAGTGGGTGCAACTGGTCCTGCTGGTGCGACGGGTAACACGGGCGCGGCGGGTCCGACTGGTGCAACAGGCGCAGCCGGAACGAACGGCAGCAATGGTGCGACAGGTGCAACCGGTCCTGCTGGTGCAACGGGCGCAACCGGCAACACCGGTGCAGTGGGTGCAACTGGTCCTGCTGGTGCAACGGGCGCAACCGGCAACACCGGTGCAGTGGGTGCGACTGGTGCAACAGGCGCAGCCGGAACGAACGGCAGCAATGGTGCGACAGGTGCAACCGGTCCTGCTGGTGCTACGGGCGCCACTGGCGCAGCCGGAACGAACGGCAGCAATGGTGCGACTGGAGCAACCGGTCCTGCTGGTGTAGCGGGTCCTACCGGTGCAACAGGCGCAGCCGGAACGAACGGCAGCAATGGTGCGACTGGAGCAACCGGTCCTGCTGGTGTAGCGGGTCCGACTGGTGCGACGGGCGCAGCCGGGACGAATGGCAGTAATGGTGCGACGGGAGCAACCGGCCCTGCTGGTGCAGCAGGTCCGACCGGTGCTACGGGTGCAGCGGGAACGAACGGAAGCAATGGTGCGACAGGAGCTACCGGTCCTGCTGGTGCGACGGGCGCAACAGGTAATACGGGTGCCGCGGGTCCGACCGGGGCGACGGGCGCAGCCGGAACGAACGGCAGCAATGGTGCGACAGGTGCAACCGGTCCTGCTGGTGCGACGGGCGCAACGGGTGCTACAGGTGCAACGGGTTCGATCGCTTCATCCGCAAGCATCATCACCTCGGCGACGGCGAACTGCGCGAACAATAATGGCACCTGCACGGTGACCATCACGTGCACCGGCACCATGAAGGTGGTCAGCGGCGGTCTGTCGGCGGGCGGGGCGACAGCCGCGAAATTCCTGGATATCACCGAGAGTTATCCAAGTGCAAGCAATGCCTGGACCGTATCGGCGATGAACTGGGCCGGCAACGGTGGACCGATTGTCATCACCGGCTACGCTATCTGCGCCAATTGAGTTCGACGTGTGTCTGACAAAGCCCCGGCGATGACCCGCCGGGGTTTTTTTTCGCGACATTCCGCAACGAATCGGCGAAAATGGGCATGCGGCGCCGTCCGGCCCGCGATCCACGCCGGGAACGATCATGCGCAGCCGCCGAGAACTCGCCAACGCCATTCGTGCGCTGTCCATGGATGCGGTACAGGCCGCCAATTCCGGCCATCCTGGCATGCCGATGGGCATGGCGGATATCGCCGAAGTGTTGTGGAACGATTTCCTGAGCCACAATCCGGCGAATCCGAAATGGTTCAACCGTGATCGTTTCGTGTTGTCGAACGGACACGGCTCGATGCTGCTGTATTCGCTGCTGCATCTGTCCGGCTACGATCTGCCGATCGATGAGCTGAAACGCTTCCGCCAGTTGCACTCGAAGACTGCGGGACACCCGGAAGCCAGCGAATTCCCCGGTATCGAAACGACCACCGGCCCGCTAGGACAAGGACTCGCGAATGCGGTCGGCATGGCGCTGGCGGAAAAGGTGCTGGCCGCGCGCTTCAACAAATCCGATTTTTCCATCGTCGATCACTACACCTATGTCTTTCTCGGCGACGGCTGCCTGATGGAAGGCATTTCGCACGAGGCCGCGTCGCTCGCCGGCACGCTAAAACTTGGCAAGTTGATCGCGATCTACGACGACAACGGCATTTCCATCGATGGCGAAGTGCAGGGCTGGTTTACCGACGACACGAGCAGGCGCTTTGAGGCCTACGGCTGGGAAGTGTTGCGGGACGTGGACGGGCACAACCCCGAGGCGATCAAGGCGGCGCTGGTGTCCGCAGCAATCGATCCGGACAAGCCGACCTTGATCTGTTGCAAGACCATCATCGGTTTCGGCGCGCCGACCAAGCAGGGCAAGGAAGCGGCGCACGGCGCGGCGTTGGGTAAGGACGAAGTCGCCGCGGCGCGTGTGGCACTGGCCTGGAACCATCCGCCATTCGAGATTCCGGCCGAAATCTACGCCGGCTGGGATGCGAAGAAGCAGGGCGTCGATCGCGAAGCGCAGTGGAACGCACTATTCGCAAAGTATAAAAATGTGCATTCGGAATCGGCGGCCGAATTCGAACGCCGCATCAAGGGCGACCTGCCCGACGATTTCGGCGCCAAGGCGAATGCGTACATCGCCAAGTTGCAGTCAGACGGCCCGGTCGTCGCCTCGCGCAAGGCCTCGCAGATGGCACTCGACGCCTTCGGCCCGCTGCTGCCGGAATTGATCGGCGGTTCGGCCGATCTTGCCGGATCCAACCTGACGATCTGGAAGGGAAGCCGCGACGTCAATTCCTCGGACACGAACGCGAACTACGTTTACTACGGCGTGCGCGAATTCGGCATGAGTGCGATCAGCAATGGCCTCGCCTTGCACGGCGGATTCATTCCCTACGACGCCACCTTCCTCGTGTTCTCCGACTACGCGCGTAATGCAGTGCGCATGTCGGCGCTGATTCCGGCGCATGCGATTCATATCTACACGCACGATTCCATCGGCCTCGGCGAAGATGGCCCCACGCACCAGCCGATCGAGCATCTGGCTTGCTTGCGCCTGATTCCGAAGAACATGGTTTGGCGGCCCTGCGATGCAGTCGAAAGCGCGGTGGCGTGGAAGGCCGCGATCGAGCGCCGTGAGGGTCCATCATGTCTGGTCTTCTCACGCCAGAATCTGCCGCATCAGCCGCGCACGCAGGCGCAGCTTGCGCTGATTGAATGCGGCGGCTATGTGCTGCGTGAGGCAAAAGGTGGAATTGTGGACACAATCCTGATCGCCACCGGCTCCGAAGTCGGTCTGGCGATGCAGGCCGCCGAGGCGTTGGAAGCCGCTGGCATCGGTGCACGTGTCGTCTCCATGCCGTGCACAAATCTTTTCGACCGCCAGCCGCAAGCGTATCGCGACGCCGTGCTGCCGCCAGCGATCCGCAAGCGCGCTGCCATCGAAGCCGGCGTCACCGAATTCTGGCGCAAATATGTCGGTCTCGATGGCCGTGTCGTCGGCATCGACTCCTTCGGCGCCTCCGCCCCGGCCGAAGTGTTGTTCAAGCATTTCGGCTTCACGGTCGAGGCGGTCGTGGCGGCGGTGAAGTCGATGAACTGATCGCTGCGACCATCGCTTACTTTCAGCGTCGCAGTCGTCTGGATCACGCGGGCTCTCGCCGAAACTCGGTAACGCCGTGATCGCTGCCGTGATGCAATGGCAGTTCAATCCGGAGCGCAAGCACGGCAAGGCGGTGGACGGCTGGGTGCACGTGCCGATTACGTTCTGCCTTACTGAACTGTAGGGACGTAAGCTACTGCGCTCCGGGCATGCTCCCGGAGCGCGACACCGAATTGGCTTGGGTTACAATACGCATTCCCCTGCGTATTCGGAGCCAGTCATGACGGTGAAAGTCGCGATCAACGGTTACGGCCGCATCGGCCGCAACATCCTGCGCGCGCTGTACGAAGCCAACCGCACGCACGAGATTCGTGTGGTTGCGGTCAACGACCTGGGCGACGCCGAAACCAACGCGCACCTGACCCAGTACGACACCGCGCATGGCAAGTTTCCCCACGAGGTTTCCGTCGACGACGGCGATCTGATTATCAAGGGCGACCGCATCAAGGTCTGCGCCGAGCGCGATCCGGCCAAGCTGCCGTGGGGGTCGCTGGGTGTGGACGTGGTGCTCGAGTCGACGGGCCTGTTCACGTCCAAGGCCAAGGCCGGTGCGCATATCGCAGCCGGCGCGAAGAAGGTGATCATTTCCGCGCCGGGCGAGAAGGACGTGGACGGCACGTTCGTCTACGGCGTCAATCACGACAAGATCAAGTCGACGGACACAGTCATCTCGAATGCCTCATGCACGACGAATTGCCTGGCGCCGCTGGCCAAGGTGCTGCACGAGAAGATCGGCATCGTGCATGGCCTCATGACCACGATCCACGCCTACACCAACGATCAGGTGCTCACCGACGTCTATCATAAGGATCTGCGCCGTGCGCGCAGCGCGACGATGAGCCAGATCCCGACCAAGACCGGCGCCGCGGCAGCTGTGGGCTTGGTGTTGCCGGAATTGAACGGACGTCTGGACGGCTTTTCCATGCGTATTCCGACCATCAACGTGTCGTGTGTTGATCTTTCCTTTGTCGCGCAACGCGTAACCGGCAGGGAAGAAATCGACAGCGTGATTGGCGAATCTGCAAACGGCAGGATGAAGGGCGTGATCGCGGTCAACACCCAGCCGTTGGTGTCGTGCGATTTCAACCACAACCCGGCGTCGTGTACCTACGACGCGACCCAGACCCGGGTGATGGGCGGCACCCTCGTGAAGGTACTGGGCTGGTACGACAACGAGTGGGGCTTCTCCAACCGCATGCTCGACATGACGCTGGCGCTGATGGCGGCGAAGTAGAGTTCCCCGGCCGGGCTCGATCTGCCGCGAGTCCAACCCAAATTTCCGGTACTCGCCCGCCGGTCTGACCAGCGCGTCCCGCTGCGCCCGTGTAATTCGCGCGCGCAATCGCCGAATACACTGGGCAGACAGGAAGATTCTCCTGTCGCGTAGCGGATGCAATCCGCAGGTTGCGTCTGCGCGAATCGGTGCAGCAATCGGGAGACAACAAAATGAGTATGCGAAATTTGATGCTGGCAACATCCATATCCGGGTGCCTGTTGCAGGCCGTGTGGCCGACACAGGCACAGGCCTGTTCGGCGCCCAGCCTGAAAGGCGGAAACGTAGCCGCTTGGGCAGTGCAGCCATTGCCGAGCGCGGAAATCGCTGCGATGGCGGCGGGTGCGGCGCCGGCTGCCAACGGGCAGGGTGCGATCTCTGCAATTTACCTGGGATACGCGCTCACACCGCCGATCGTGGGCATGTGGAAATTCGCCTTCACGGCGCAGGGCAATGGCGCGGCCGGTCCGCCCGACGGCACGCCCATCGATGCCGGATTTCAGACCTGGCACATCGACCGTACCGAACTGATGAACTCCGGCCGCCCGCCGGCGACCGGCAGTTTTTGTCAGGGCGTATGGGAGCAAATCAACTGGGGTACCTACAGTCTCAACCACTGGGCGTTGTCCTGGGATTTCGATCCGGATACGGGAAAGCCGACGGTATTCGTCGGGCCGACGAACATCCAGGAACGAGTGAGTGTCGACGGACCCGGCAACAATTACTCGGGCACGTTCTCACTCACCCAGTACGCACCAGACGGAACGACGGTGCTCGGTGGTGTCAAGGGTGTCGTCACGGCTACGCGCGTGACTGTCAACTGAAGCGGTGAATGATCGCAGCCGAAGCGGATGCGGCGCGCCAGCCCGGGCGCGCCGCGGTTTTGCTCAGCTGTTGCGAGAAGAATCAGTGCTCGCTCTTGTCCGACTGAAACGTCTCGATCAGGGCGATCTGCAGGCGCGAGTGCAGTTTGACGAGGATGTGCCGCAGCAAGACCAGAACCAGCGCGCCCATCGCCAGCACCGCGACCAGCAGTTCCGCGGGCGGCAGGATGCTCGACGACAGCGCCCCGACCAGCAGCAGCATGGCCGCGATCGATGCCGCCGGCAGCACTTCGGCGACGACACGGCGCGCTCTCTCGGTGTGGCGTCCGGCGTGCACGCCCATCTCGGCGAGCAGCATGGCCAGCGCCTTGAGCTTGCGGTAGGCGGCGATCAGGAACGGCAGCGACAGCAATAGCGCCGCTCCCCACAGAAGTGCATTCGCCATGGGCCGGCTCGGCAGCAACGTGGCGATGTCGGCGGCGCGCGCACGCCCCAGCCAGGCGACGCCGGCGAAGATCGCCGCGACCAGGCACAGATTGACGAAGGTCTGCAGCAGGATCCGTCGCACCATCGCGGCGATGACTGCCCGGTCGCCCTGCAGGCGCAGGCCTTGCAGCCAGTGCGTATACAAATGCGCAATGCGGCGCAGCGAGTAGGGCAGGGCGATGTGCAGGCGCCGCGCCAGCGGGTCGGAAGCGCGGATCAGATACGGCGTGAACAACGTGGTGATTGCGGACACCGCGACCGCGACGGGATACAGAAAATCGCTCGTTACTTTCAATGATGCGCCGAGGGCGGCGATGATGAACGAGAATTCGCCGATCTGTGCCAGGCTCATGCCAACACGCAGCGACACGCGGCCACTCTGTCCCGCGGCGAACGCGCCGGCACAGCGCGCGAGGATCTTGCCGGAGATCACGATGGCGGTGATCGCGGCGATCGGGCCGGCGTATTCGACCAAGGCGCGCGGATCGAGTTGCAGTCCCACGGCGACGAAGAAGACCGCGCTGAACATGTCACGCAGCGGTGCAATCAGGTGCTCGATACGCGCGAGGCTGCGCGCCTCGGCGACGATTACGCCGATCACGAAGGCGCCGAGCGCGACGCTGTAGCCGAGCCAGGTGACGAGCAGGCAGAAACCGAACAGCAGACCTAGCACGCCAACCAGAAGCATCTCGTCGCGATGGAAGCGGGCCACGTAGTCAAGCAGACGCGGCACGGCAAGGATGCCGATGACGAGCGAGGCGACCAGGAACACGGTCAGGCCACCGAGTGTGGCGAGCGCTTCGCCGGGAATGACCGTGCCGGTCGCGGCGACGCCGGACAGCAATGCGATCATGGCGATGGCGAGCACGTCTTCGACGATGAGCACGGCGAAGACGATGTGGGCGAACGCCTGCTTTTTCAGACCCAGCTCGTCGATCGCCTTGATCGTGATAGTGGTCGAGGAGATCGACAGCATCGCGCCGAGGAACAGCGCGTCCATGGCGCGCCAGCCGAAAGCGAGTCCCAGTTCGTAGCCGAGCCACAGCATGGTGACGATGCCGGCGAGCGCGGCGACGACGGCAGTGGCGCCGACCCGGCGCAGGTGGCGCAACGAGAATTCCAGACCCAGCGAGAACAGCAGGAAGATCAGGCCGAGTTCGGCCACGGTCTGGATACTCTGCGCGTCCGTGACCCACGTGTACGGCGGCGTGTGCGGGCCGATCAGCACCCCGGCGGCGATGTAGCCGAGCACCACCGGTTGACGCAGCAGATGGAACAGCACGGTGACGATGCCCGCGGCGAGCATAATCACGGCCAGATCCTGAATGAAGGCGATCGTGTGCATCACTGATGCCACGGCAAGGTCAAGGCAATGGTCGCCGAAGCCCGCAGCATGCGCAAGTCCGCCACGTGCCGGCCTCGTGGCTCATACCTCAATCGACCGCACATTCAAGGATATCGATCTGGCAATCTAGACGGCTATATATCCAAAACGAACGGAATGCGTGTCGCGCATCCATCAGCGGTGCCGCTGACAGTCGCCAGTCCCCGGTACGCGTGCGGAACTCGCCGCTGTCGCGGCCTGAGGGCAGGTCGAATTACAATACACGCTCACCCTACTCCGGAGCGCCCATGTCCATTCTTCGCATGAACGATCTCGACTTGGCCGGCAAGCGCGTGCTGATCCGCGAGGATCTGAACGTACCGCTGCATGACGGCCGCATCACCGCCGCGCAGCGGTTGGATGCCGCCCTGCCGACGATCGAACGTGCACGCGACGCGGGTGCGAAGGTCATGGTGCTCTCGCATCTTGGCCGACCCAAGGAAGGCGTGTTCGAGGAATCCGAATCGCTGAAGCCCGTCGCCGACTGGCTCGGCCATGCGCTCGGCAAGCCGGTGCGGCTGGTGCGGGATTACCTCAACGGCGTGGACGTGGCGCCGGGCGAAGTCGTGCTGCTGGAAAATTGCCGCATGAATGTGGGCGAGAGCGGGGATTCGCCCGAGTTGTCGGCGAAATACGCCGCGCTGTGCGACATCTACGTGATGGACGCCTTCGGCACCGCACATCGCGCTCAGGCATCCACCCACGGTGCGATTCGCGCGGCAAGAGTCGCTTGTGGCGGGCCGCTGCTGATGGCCGAACTCGATGCATTGGCGCGCGCGCTGGAACACCCGGCGCGACCCTTGCTCGCCATCGTCGCCGGCTCGAAAGTTTCGACCAAACTCGCACTCCTCGAAAGCCTGATCGCGAAAGTGGATCAGCTGATCGTCGGCGGCGGCATCGCCAATACCTTCATCGCCGCGGCTGGCCACAGCATCGGCAAGTCGCTGGTCGAGGCGAATCTGATCGACATGGCGAAAAAGATCATGGCCGCGGCGAAAGCGCGTGGCGCCGAGGTGCCGGTGCCGACCGATGTTGTCGTCGCGCCGGAGTTCAAGGTGGACGCGCCGGCCACGGTGAAAAAAGTGGAAGCTGTCGCATCTGGCGACATGATCCTCGACATCGGCCCGGAAACCGCCGCGCGCTACGCCGCGCTGATCGCCAAGTCCGGCACGGTGGTATGGAACGGGCCGGTTGGCGTGTTCGAGTTCGATGCGTTTGGTAAAGGCACGGAAACGCTTGCGCGCGCAATCGCGGCATCGAACGCGTTTTCCATCGCTGGCGGCGGCGACACGCTCGCGGCCGTGGAAAAGTACGGCGTGGAAAAGGATATTTCCTACATCTCCACCGGCGGCGGTGCGTTCCTGGAATTTCTGGAAGGCAAGGAGTTGCCGGCGGTGGCGGCGTTGAGGGCGCGCGCAAAGTAAATGACCGTTCGCCCTGGGCGTAGCGCCGCAGGCGCGAAGTCGAAGGGTTGTGACTATCACAGTCAGGTGTTTCGACTTCGCGGAGCCTTGCTCCGCTACGCTCAACACGAACGGAATTGACGGTTCAGTGCTCCAGCATCGCGCGCAGCTTTTCCGGCTCGGCCAGAGATAGCAACAGCGTAAGTTTGTCTTCGTTGCTGTGCAGCCAGCTTATTTGGCTTCGATCCAGCAACACACACACAGCCTTGTCGCCATTGCGCAGCTTGAACCACCCACCGGCAAAGCCAGGCAGGCCAGTGCCCCAAAGTTTGATGATGGGGCACAGTTCGGGATGCTCGCTGAAATTCACGATGCGCACGCCGTGCGCGCGCAGGTTCGCGAGTGGGATGCGTTTGGTGCCGACGCTGGTGTGGATGATGAGGACGCCTTGATCGACGCACACACCTGCGCCCGCGATCGTTTTCGCGATCACGAGCAGCACGAGCAGCACCAGCACGGGCGCGGCGAAACGCAAGTCGAGCGCGTGCGTGGAAGCGACGTATGCGGTGTAACGAGGCGCAAGTAGCAGCGCCGCCGTAAACCCAGCAATCGGAATGGCTGCAATTATCAGCAGCCACCAAAGCGGTTTGCTCTTCGATCCTGCAAGGTCCAGTCCCTTGCCTTCGTCGATATCGCTCATACGCCGTTCCTCGCAAGCAATGCTGTGGTAGTTTAAGGAATCTTCTTTCGGGATTCCCGCATGGATTCGCAACTGCGCCGCACCAAGATCATCGCCACACTCGGTCCGGCCACCGACGCGCCGGGAATGCTGGAGAAGATTCTCGTCGAAGGCGCCGACGTGGTGCGCCTGAATCTGTCGCATGGCGCGGCGGACGATCATCGCCGGCGCGCGCGCGAGGCGCGCGCCGCCGCCGCCAGTCTCGGGCGCGAGGTTGGTGTGCTCGCCGATCTGCAGGGTCCGAAAATCCGCATTGCGAAATTTGCCTCTGCGCCGGTCATGCTGGAGCCGGGCCAGCCGTTCGCGCTCGAGTGCGACGCCAACGCCGCGCCGGGCGATGTGCATCGGGTCGGCGTGAGCTATCTGGATTTGTATAACGATGTACGCGCAGGCGACACCCTGCTGCTTGACGACGGCCTGATCGCGCTTGGCGTGGAACGCATCGACGGCACCACGATCCGCACTGTCGTTGCCGTGGGCGGCGCGCTCTCCGACCGCAAGGGCATCAACCGCCTCGGCGGCGGTCTGTCGCTGGCTGCGCTCGCGGAAAAGGACAAGCTCGACATCCGGCTTGCCGCGGAACTGGGCGCGGACTTCCTGGCCGTGTCCTTCGCCAAGTCCGCCGCGGACATGATCGAAAGCCGCAAACTTCTGCGCGCGGCGGGTGGCAGCGCAGCGTTGGTGGCGAAAATCGAACGCGCCGAGGCGATCGTCGCGCTCGGTGAGATCATCGACGCCTCCGACGCGGTGATGGTCGCGCGCGGCGATCTGGGCGTGGAAATCGGTGACGCCGAGTTGCCCGGCATCCAGAAGAAGATCATCCGCGAGGCGCTCTCGCGCAACAAGGCGGTGATCACCGCCACGCAGATGATGCAGTCGATGGTCGAGTCGCCGATTCCCACGCGTGCCGAAGTGCTCGACGTTGCCAACGCCGTACTCGACGGCACCGACGCGGTAATGCTGTCGCAGGAAACCGCCGCCGGCAAGCATCCCGACAAGGCGGTGGCGGCGATGCGGCGCGTGTGTCTGGGCGCCGAACACCAGTTCGATACCACCGAGCGCTATCAGCCGGGCACGCACAAGTTCGACCGTACCGATCAGGCCGTGGCGATGGCGGCAATGTTCCTGTCCGCACAGGTCGACCCGCGCGCGATCGTGGCGCTGACCGAATCCGGCGCCACTGCGCAATGGCTGTCGCGCTACCGCTCGGCGGTTCCGATCTATGCGTTGTCGCGGCGCGAGGCCGCGCGCCGGCGCATGCTGCTTTTGCGCGACGTTATTCCGGTCGAGTTCGATCCGCACGGCGTGGATGCCGCGCACGCGGCCAAGGCCGCGATCCAGCATCTGTACAATCAATCGCGCCTCGCCGAGGGCGACCGTGTCATCCTCACCCACGGCGACCACACCGGTCAGCATGGCGGCACGAATACGCTAAAGTTACTGCGCGTGGGGGCAGGCGGGGTGGCGGAAGGGTTGGGGGATTTGTAGGAGAAGGTGATGAACAAACTATCGATCGCCATCCTTGCGACAGTGTGCGCCGGCAGCGCCATTGCCGTCGAAAATGTGAAGAAGGTTCCGCCGGAAAATCTGGCGCGTTACTGGCTGCTGGAATCCAAGACCGCGCAGGAAGCCAATGTTCCCTTTCGCGGCAAAAATCTGAATGCGGCGACCTGCGCGGCGGTGGCGTATACCATCGGCAACGACGGCCGCACGCGCGACGTCACGCTGGAAAAGATCGTTCCGGACGGAGATCTCGCCAAAGTGGCGGTGAACGTGGTTTCACGGATGCGCTTTGCGGCCACGCCGCAGAACTCCGGCCGCCTGCCAGTGCGCACCTATGTGGTGATGCCGTTCAACTTGCCGGATGCGAAAGCGCCGAATGCCGCCGATCGTGCCAGGCGCGAGCGGGCGTTGGCGCCTTGCAAGCTCAGCGGTTACGGCAACGACAACGACGTCGTGATTCCAGTGCGTTAGAGAACCCGGAGAACCGGCGCAAGCTGCCGAGCGCGGCCGGTTATTCCAGGTTCCACAGTTCGGCTCGCGCCGAGACCCCGCCCGGACTATAATTCGCGCCCCATCCGACGGCTCGGGCCGTCGCGCATCCGCGGAGTCAGCCATGAGCATCGAACAACTGGAAGCCATCGCCCAGGCGATGGTCGCGCCCGGCAAGGGCATCATCGCGATCGACGAATCCACCAACACGATTGCGAAGCGCTTCGCCGCGGTGAACGTGCCGAACAGCGAGGAAAATCGCCGCGCCTACCGCGAAATGCTGCTGACCGCACCGAACCTCGGTGAGCACATTTCCGGAGCGATCCTGTACGACGAAACCCTGCGCCAGTCGACCCGCGCCGGCGTGCCGTTTACCAAGGTGATGATGGATAACGGCATCCTGCCCGGCATCAAGGTGGACAAGGGGCCGCAGTCGCTGGCCGGATTCCCCGGCGAAGTGGTCACCGAAGGTCTGGATGGCCTGCGCGAGCGCCTGAACGAATACGCCAAGCTTGGCGCCAAGTTCGCCAAGTGGCGCGCGGTCATCACCATCGGCGAGGATTCGCCTTCCGGCACCTGCATCGAGGCCAACTGCCACGCGCTGGCGCGCTACGCCGCGCTATGCCAGGAGGCCGGCATAGTGCCCATGGTGGAACCCGAAGTGCTGATGGACGGCGATCACGACCTTGAGGTGTGCTATGACGTGACCGAAGCGACGCTGCGTTCGCTGTTCGGATCGCTGTACGAACAGAATGTGATGCTCGAAGGCACAATTCTGAAAGCGAGCATGGTGATCTCGGGCAAGGGCTGCGCCGAGCAGGCCGACGTGGATGAAGTCGCCGAAGCGACCGTGCGTTGCTTGAAAGCTGCGGTGCCGGCGGCGATTCCGGGCATCGTGTTCCTGTCCGGCGGGCAGAGCGACGAGCAAGCCACCGCGCACCTCAACGCGATGAATCAGATCGGCCCGCATCCGTGGCCATTGTCCTTCAGTTACGGCCGCGCCATGCAATCGGCCGCGTTGAAGCTCTGGGCCAAGGACATGGCCAAGAACTTCGCCGAGGCGCAGAAGACGGTGTCGATGCGCGCGAAAGAGAATGGACTCGCCGCGCTGGGGCAGTGGCAAAAAGCCGCGTAATTCGCAGACACGTTCGCAACGATGCCGGCCTCGCGCCGGCATCGTCGTTTTCGGCCGTTCAATTCACCTCGAACGATTGCAGCCGCACCGGCACCGAGGACAGCACGTTGATCGTGCCGGTCATGCCGAAACTAAAATGCTGATCGCATTGGTAGGTGATGGTGCCCTGCGTCGGGAATGTCACCACGTCGCTCCATGCGGTGGAGTTCGGAGTATTGGTGCTCGCGCAATTTACCGAACACTTGAACGGGGTCGGTCCGCCGGTCGAGTCGACATTGTGGAAACCGCACGAACCGCCGGGGCAGAAGTTGGTGAACGTGACGCTATCGCCGGTATGGATCGTCAATGCGGATGGATTGAACGCGAAGGCCGACTGGCCGGAACCATTCTGGCCGACCATAACCGTGAAGTTCGCGGCGAATGCCGAGTGCGCCGCAATCAAGGCCAACCACGCAACGGACGCGAGACACGATAAACGGACACCCATTGCGCGCATTCCCGCAAGAAATTCAGGAACGCCACAATCCGCGTACGCGCCGGTCGCGTCAATCCGACCTTGGACAGGTGCCTTCAATTCGACGCGGATTGCGCCAGCGCCTTCTGCGCTGCCGCCACGAAATCCGCGTCCAGACCATCCATCTTTTCCGAGCGCGCGGCGATGCGGCCGTCGCGATCGAGCAGGTTGAAGACGACGTTGTGGCTGTAGCCGCCGCCGCCGGGCAGGATCCGCCAGGCGATGCCGAGCACCGCGCCGAGCGCGTCAAGATCGCCGTGCTCCAGCCGGGTCAGCCGAAACGCCGGCGCGCGCACGCGATGCCCGGCGGCGACCGCGTGCAGACGCGCCACGCCGTCGTGTGCCGGATCGAAGCTGATCAACACTACCTGCAGCGCCTGCGGCAGCGCACGTTGCAGGCGCTTGAGCGTATCGATCTGCAGTGGGCATACCACCTGGCACGAAGCGTAGAACATGCCGAGCACGACCGGCCGGCCGCGCAGCGAAGCCAGATCGAAACGCGCGCCATCCTGGTCGCGCAGTTGCAGCGGGGCGATGCGATAGAGCGAGTCCGCGGGCAGATCGGCGCGACCGGGCGGTGCAGCCCCGGCGCGTGCGCCCGCAAGAAGCGGAATGCACAACAGCCACGCCAGAGCCGCGCGCGCCATGCTCATTCCGGGTCGCGCACACAGCGAAAGCCGACATGCGGCGAAGCATCGACCGGCTTGAGTGCGGTCAGCGCCGCCACGCGCAACATCAGCGCGTACTCGTTCTTGGCAGCGAAGGCGAGCGCGGAGCCGCCGCACAGCGCCACTACCGGGCCGCCGCCAGCCACACGCGCGTCGGCATTCGGAAACAGCGCTGCGTAGTCTTCGGTCCATTCCCACACCAGGCTGCCCAGGTCGGCGATTCCGTAGACATTCGCCGGCTGCGTTCCGATCAGCCGCGGCGGCTCGCCGCCGGCGCGCAGGATGTCGGCGAGCAGGCGCTGGTTGCGCAATGGATCGCTGCGTGCATCGGGTCGCGTCGCATCGGCTGCCGCGGCGTATTCCCACTCATACCAGCGTGGCAGGCGCGCATGTTCGCTGGCGCAGTAGGCGCGTGCAGCGAACCAGCTGACCTGGGTTATCGGCTGGCGGTCGGCGAACTCGGGGCCGGCGACGGTCGGCGTTCGCCAATCACGCAGGTAGTCCGCATTCGCATAGAACGGCAGGATGCGGTCGCGCCGCCATTGCCGATGCCGCGTCAGGAATGCGGCGAATTCCGCGACCGTCACCGGCTCCGTTCGCATCGCGAACGCAGGCAGAGCAATGCGTGCGGACGCACCATCGATGGCCAGCGCGCTGCGAAACGCGGCGGCCGGCAACGGCCGGTAATCGGCACTGGCATGGGCCGTCGCTGCGACCACGGCAAGCAGGGCGAGACCCGGCAAGCTGTGGCACCGCGTCATGCCGCTGGTCGTGCGCATGTCAGGGTTGCTGACCCCGGGTGCGCACCGCCTTGACCTGATCGGTACTGATCGTGCCGCCCTGGTTGTTGAAATTGTTGAGCACATAGGTCAACACGTTGGCGATCTCGGCGTCGCTCAGCTGCCCGCCCAGCGCAGGCATGACGTTTTCGTAGCCGGTGCTGTTCACGGTAATCTTGCCGCTCAAGCCATGCAGCACGATGCCGATGGCGCGGTGCGGATCGGCGTTGAGGTAATCGGACATCGCCAGCGGCGGAAACGCGCCGGGCAGACCCATCGCATTGCCTTGATGGCAGGCGGAACAGATCTGCGTGAACACGCGTTTGCCCTCGGCCGTTGCATCGCGCGAGGCGGTGACGGCGGGGGCGCTTGCGGCCACCGCGGCGCCGGGGATCGGGCCGCTGGAAATCTTCTCGTACAACGCCGGTTGCGCGGCGCCGGCTACCTTGAGTTCGCCCAGCGCGCCCTGCATGAAGGCGCGGGTGATGGAATGGTCCACCAGCAGGAATGTTCCGGGCACCAGGGTCTTGAGGTCGACCATCGTCGCCCCACCGGCCGGGATCAGCGTGGTCTGCACGTTGTGATTGACCAGACTGCCGCCCTCGATGGCGACGTCGTCGAAGATCTGGCCGATGACGTGGAAACTCGACGCCAGGTTCGGTCCGCCATCGCCGACAAACAGACGCACGGTGTCGCCGACTTTGGAGGTCAGCGCGCTGTCGCCGCTGAGCGATCCTTCGCGGCCGTTGAAGAGCACGTAGGTCGGCTGCTCCAGCAGCAGTTTCTGCATGTCGAAGGCTTGCTGGCCCGGCTCGTGATAGGCGCCGGCGGTGTAGAAATCGCCCTGCATCACGTAGTACTCCTTGTCGGCCCTGGGCAGTCCCTGCGGCGGTTCCACCAGGATCATTCCGTACATGCCGTTGGCGATGTGCATCGGCACCGGCGCGGTGGCGCAGTGGTAGACGAACAGGCCGGCGCGCATGGCCTTGAACGCGAACACGCTCTCGTGGCCGGGAGGCGTGACGGTGGCGGCGGCGCCGCCACCCGGCCCCATGACCGCGTGCAGGTCGATGTTGTGCGCCATGTGCGAGCTGGGGTCGTTGCGCAGGTGCAACTCGACGGTGTCGCCTTCGCGCACGCGGATCAGCGGACCGGGCACGCTGCCGTTGAAAGTCCAGAAATCGTAACGCACACCGTCGGCGATTTCCTTGACGACTTCGCGCGTCTCCAGGTGCACGACTACGCGCGCCGGCTGGTCGCGGTGGATCGGCGGCGGCACGTTCGGCGGAGCCACCAGCTTTTCCTCGATCCGCGTGCCGGAGCCCGGCGCTGCCGCAGCCGCTGCCGCATGCGACGGCACACCGAAGCCGGCAGCGGTCAGTGCGATGCACGCAATGATGGCATTGGACGTTTTCATGATGGCTTCTCCGCTGTAGTCGAACGATGCGCGCATTGTCGAAAGCGGATGGTGCGACAACCTTGATCGGAATCAAGCGATGCGGCATGCATCGGCACATCGCAGACGTTCTTGATCCCGGTCAAGGCCGAAGGAAAAAACCGGTTGCAGATTGCACCCGAATCCAACGTCATGCAATCGGAGAACACATCATGCATTCCCGCCGATGCTCGCGCCTCGGGGCGCCGTATCTTTTCCTGATCCTGGCATTAACCGCCGCCGCACCGCCGGTGGCGGCCACGCAAGCCGTGGAGCAGAACAAGCCAATCGTGGAATTGCGCTACCGGTACGAAGGCGTCGATGACGCCGCGTTCGCCAAGAATGCCGATGCCAACACCGTGCGCCTGCGCCTCGGCTACCGCTGGGCGTTCGCGCCGGGCTGGCGGCTGGTCGCTTCCGGCGATCGCGTACAGGCGCTGGTCGGCGCCGACTACAACAGCACCGCGAACGGCAAGACGCAGTATCCGATCGTCGCCGATCCGCAATCCAGCGAATTCCACGAGGCCTACGTCGGTTATGCGGATGGCGGACTTGATGCCGCGCTCGGGCGGCAGATCGTGGCTTTCGACAACCAGCGCTTCTTCGGCAATTCCGGCTGGCGCCAGAACGAGCAGACCTTCGATGCGCTGTCGCTGCGCTACGGCTTCGGCGGCGACGGTCCGGTCGTGCGCTACGCGTACCTCGATCGCGTGCAGCGCGTGTTCGGCAACGCCAATCCCAATGCGCTGCTGCGTGCCTGGGATCTGCAAGGGAATCTGTTCAATCTGAGCCAGGCGACGCCGGTAGGAACCATGACCGGCTACGCCTATCTGGTCGAGAACGACAGCGTAGCCACCCTGTCGACGAAAACCGTCGGTGCGCGTTGGGCAGGAGCGCATGCAAACGGCGACTGGAAGTTCGGCTGGACGCTGGAATATGCGCACCAGAATGGCTATGCCAACAATCCGGCCTCGCAAAGCGCCGATTACCGCCTGATCGAACCGGCATTGACGTGGCGTGGCATCACCTTCAAGGCCGGCGACGAAATAATGGGTGGCAACGGGCGCTACGGCTTCGCCACGCCTTACGCGACCTTGCACGCTTTCGACGGCTGGGCCGACCGTTTTCTGACAACCCCGCTCGACGGCATCGACGACCGCTACATCGGCGCCAACGGCAATTTTGGCAAGGCGGCGTGGACGGCCGTCTGGCACGATTTCCACGCCGACCGCGGCGGACGCGCCTACGGCGCTGAATTCGACGCCATGCTGACCTATCCGTTAGCCGCATGCGTGACCGGATTGCTCAAGCTTGCCGATTACCGCAGCGACGGCTTCAGCACCGACGAGCGCAAGATCTGGGCCGGCCTGGAATACAAATTCTGATCGCGCGCATCAGCGCACGAACCGCGTGAATAGGCCGCGCGGATCGTGCGCAATCGCGATGCTCGCGATGAACAGGTACACCGCGAGCGCGGCAAAGAAGAATCCGGCGCGGCTGCCGCGCGTGCGTCCGCGGCGCAGGGCGAACACGCCGAGCACGATGTAGACCACGAGCAGCAGCACCTTGGCGGTGAGCCAGGCTTGCACGAACGGATACTGGTGCAGCATCGCGGCGAGTGCGATGCCGGCGGCCAGCAGGGTGGTGTCGATCAGGTACGTCGTGCGACGCACGATCGGGTGATGGACCCATTGCGATCCGGCCAGAATCAGGATCGTTCCGCGCAGCGCGAACAGGCTGCCGGAGAGGACGACGCAAGCGATGTGGATCAGTTTGATCTGCGGATAGAGCTCGAGCATCCATACATTATCCGGGAATTTTGTCGCGGCCGGGCTGAAAGGGATTCACGGCGAACGCCGCACCCGCGGGCGCGGATCGTTTGACCGCGATCAACGCGACACCGACTGCGACAGCGCATGCTCACGGCCTGGCAGGAGAGACGCGCGTGGCCGAATATATCCAGGCATGGCAATGCATCGGCTGCGGCAGGATCGAGGCACCGCAACCGTGCATCGGCGTGTGCCGCGACCGCAAGGTGCTGCTCATCGGCAAGGACGAGCACGATGCGGCGCTCGCCGAAATCACGCGTCTGCGCGCGCAACTGCGCTCGGCGGCATCGCGCTTGCAGCGTTTCGGACTCGCTGCGCCGCGGCCGGAGCAGTGGGAGCCCGCCTACGCGGCGCTGCGCGATCAGGCACGGGTGCTGATTGCGGAATTGAACGCTGCACTGGAGGCCGACTCTGCCGGCAAAGCCGCCGCGGCGGGGTCGGATGTTTCCCCGGCTTGATTGCCGCGTGCGTAGTGGCGATGTTCGGATGGTGGCGTAGCCCTGCCGACGCGATACCGCGCGATAGGCGGGACAAAAACGCGGATTGGGACGAGGCGGGCCCGCGGGGGTTATCGCCCGCTGTAAGTATCAGTAGCCTTCAAAGGTGTCGAGAAAAATAGGGTTTTCTGTCGCCTGACGCTGATCCGCACCGAAGTCGACGGCAAGGGTGATCGTGGCAAGCCGCGCTGATCGATGCTGGGTGCGCCAGCCGGACGATGAAAACGCGGGAAACCAGACTCCGGCGAAGGTGCATTCGTGGATCGCTTCTCGAGTCGAAACCGTTGAAAAAATCCATCGATCGCAACCGAACGCCGGGGATTTCGCAGCAGCCGACAGAACACGCCTAATCGGCCACCATGGCTAGAACACACACCAAATCGCTTGGCCGCGCGTAGAATGTAGCGTACATTCACGGTTCCGCATGGCTCGTCGGCATGCGCCTTTACAAACATCAAAAGGGAAAGATCATGGCAACCAAGAAGGCCGCGAAGAAAGTCGCACCGAAGTCCGCATCCAAGTCGCCCGCCAACAAGCCGATCAAGCAGGTTCTCAGCAAATCCGGGTTGGTCGAGTACATCACAGACACGTGTGGCGTCATGGTCAAGGACGTCCGCTCCGTACTCGCGGCGCTTGAAGGCGCAGTGGTCGGTTCGGTCAACAAGAACGGTGCGCGCACGTTTGTGCTGCCAGGCCTGCTGAAGATCACGGTTGCTGCGATCCCGGCCAAGCCCAAGCGCAAGGGCATCAATCCGTTCACCAAGCAGGAACAATGGTTCGCGGCCAAGCCGGCCTCGGTCCGGGTAAAGGTGC
Organism: Pseudomonadota bacterium; assembly: GCA_021781425.1. Classification (GTDB taxonomy): domain Bacteria; phylum Pseudomonadota; class Gammaproteobacteria; order Xanthomonadales; family Rhodanobacteraceae; genus Rudaea. The sequence continues at coordinate 23,512 of JAJXWU010000205.1, read as the reverse complement.
GTCCATTGAAGAAACTCAAAGACGCCGCCGCCTGATCGAGGATTGCGAGTCATGCCCAATATCGGCGCACTCTTGAAGGCGGAAATAACGCGACTTAGCAAACGGGAAATCCGCCAGGAAATGGCGGGCGTCAAAAAGGCGTCCGCTTCGTACCGGCGTGAGATTGCCGCGCTGAAGCGCCAGGTAATCGCGCTGCAGAGGAAGTCGGCATTGCTGGAAAGGCGCACAAAGGATGACGTCGATATCAAAGCCGGAGCGCTTCCCGATCGGCCCCTCAGATTCGTTGCGAAGGGGTTGCGCTCGTTGCGCAAGCGGCTCGGGTTGTCCGCGGTGCAATTGGCGCTGCTTTTGGGCGTCAGCGAGCAATCGGTCTACAACTGGGAAGCCAAGAAAGCCACGCCACGCAAGGAGCAGGTGGTTGCCATCAGCGCGATGCGGGGACTGGGTAAGCGCGAAGCACAGTCTCGTCTCGAGAGTATTCAGTCTGCCCGTGCGAGACGAGGCAAGAAGGGTCGTGGCTAGTGATGGTGTGACCTTCTGTCGCTCTTGCGGGTGACCGACCCTCAGCGCCGGCTTCTTCAATCGCGCAGGATATGCCGTGCGAGCTTGTGCAGCGCGGCCTTGTCGGTCAGCTCTACCTCGCGGCCGTCGACGCGGATCAGGTTCTGATCCTGGAAACGGCGTAGCACGCGGCTCACCGTTTCGGCGGCCAGACGCAGGAAATTGGCGATGTCGGCGCGTGGCATGACCAGGCGGAACGCATTCGGCGCAAAGCCGCGCGCGGCGTAGCGGCCGCTCAGATCGAGCAAAAAGGCAGCGAGGCGCTCGTCCGCCGCGTGGTCGCCGGAATAGCGGGCGGACTTGCCGATGTCGGCGCTGAGCAGATCGAACAGGCGTCCTTGCACATCCGGGATCTTCGTTGCGAGAGTGGACAGAGCAGGAAACGAAAAGCGGCACACGAACACCGTATCCAGCGCGATCGCATCGCAGGGATACTTCGCCGGATGGATCGCGTCCAGTCCGATCATCTCGCCGGGCAGATGAAAGCCAAGCACCTGCTCATGGCCCTCGTCGTCGAGCTGGCGCGTCTTGACCATGCCGGCGCGCACCGCGAACACTGCGCCGAAGCGTTCGCCGCTGCGGAACACGATGTCGCCGTCGTGGAACGGGCCGACGTGTCCGACCAGCATGTGCAATTCGTTCAGCGCGGTCTTGTCCAGACCGGCCGGCAGACAGGCCGAGCCGAACGCACAGGTCGAGCAGAAATGCACTTCGTCGCCGTCGTCGGCGATCGAATTCTGCGGCAGCAACCTGCCGCGTTGGGACCATTGGGTCATGCGCGTGTCCGGCCGCCCGGCGGGTGGCCGGGTTACAGGGTTCGCGAATAGCGTACCGCAGGTGCGGCCTCGTGCGCGAGGTAGGCGTCGAAACACATGGCGATATTGCGCAGCAGGAAGCGGCCGCGCGGAGTGACACGCAGGGCCTCCGGCGCGATCCGGATCAAACCGTCGTTTTCCAGCCGTGCCAGGCGCTGCAGTTCCGCCGCGAAGTACAAGCCGAAGTCCAGGCGATGGCGCGTCTGCAACGCGGCGATGTCGAGCGCGCCGTGGCACATGAGTTGCGTGATCGCATCGGCGCGGATCAGGTCGTCCTCGCTCAGCGCCAGCCCGCGCGCGGTCGGCAGGCGACCGGTGTCGAGCGCGGCGTAATAGCCGGGCAGCGCGCGTGCGTTCTGGCTGAAGCTCGCGCCGACGTGCGAGATCGCGCTCATGCCCAGGCCGATCAGATCGCAGCCGCCGTGGGTGGAGTAGCCCTGGAAATTGCGCTGCAGGGTGCCAGCGTCCTGCGCGCGCGCCAATTCGTCGTCCGCGCGCGCGAAGTGATCCATGCCGATGTAGCGATAGCCGGCTTGCGTCAGCTTTTCCACCGTCAGGCCGAGCAGGTTCAGACGCCCGGCCGCATCCGGCAGGTCGGCGGCGTGGATCTGGCGCTGCGCCTTGAAGCGTTCCGGCAGGTGCGCGTAGGCGTAGGCGGCGATGCGGTCAGGCGCCAGTGCAATCACCTCGTCGAGCGTGCGTGCAAAGCCGCTCAAGGTTTGCTTCGGCAAACCGTAGATCAGGTCCACGCTCGCCGAGCGGAATCCCGCTTCCCGCGCCGCATCGAGCACCGCGCGCGTTTGCGCCACACTTTGGATTCGGTTCACCGCCGCCTGCACCTCGGGATCGAAGTCCTGGATGCCGACCGAGACGCGATTGAAGCCGAGCGGGGCCAATGCGCGCACATAGGCAGCGTCGCAGAAGCGCGGGTCGAGTTCGATGCCGAATTCGCGCCGTGCATCGCGGCTGAAGGAAAAATGCTGAGCCAGCGATTCGAGCAGTTCGGCCATCTGCGCCGGATCAAGAAAATTCGGCGTGCCGCCGCCGAAGTGCAGTTGCAACACGGGCCGGTCGCGGTCGAACAGCGGCGCGGTCAGCTCGATCTCGCGGTGCAGGCGCTGCAGGTAGATCGGCGTCCTGCCCTTGTCGCGGGTGATGAGGCGCGTGCAGCCGCAGTAGAAGCACGGACTCAGGCAAAATGGAATATGCACGTACAGCGACAGCGGCCGCGGAATCGGATCGTCGTTGGAGGCGAGCGCGGCAGCGCGCAGTTGCATCTCGCCGAATCCGGCGTGAAACTGTGGCGCGGCCGGGTAGGAGGTGTAGCGCGGACCGTTCACGTCGTAGCGCGCGATAAGGCCGGGGTCGAAGGTGGCATGGGTTGACATTGGGCAATGGTGAACGTCGAACCCGAGGGTTGCATTGACTTGCATCAATGCGAGCCATGGAGTGGCGTAGTAAATTTCCCCACAGATCAGATTCGATAGGAGAGCGCAATGAAGATGCAGAGCAAATGCGGATCATTCCTCGCGTTGCTGGCGGTGGCATGTGGCGCACTGCTGCTGGCCCCGGGCAGCGCACGGGCTGTGCCGAGCTTCGCCCGCCAGACCGGGATGGCCTGCGAGGCTTGCCACACGGTCTTTCCCGAGCTGACGCCCTTCGGTCGTCGGTTCAAGCTCAATGGCTACACGATTGACAACCTGCAGCAGGTCAGCGGCACGAACACAAGCAAAGAACAAACATTGTTGCTCAATCAGCTGCCGCCGCTGTCGATGATGTTCCAGACCTCGTACTCGCAAACCCAAAAAGCCGTTCCCGATTCCGGCGTACCCGATGCACAGGCCAAGAATGGCCAGGTGCTGTTCCCGCAGCAGGCGAGCCTGTTCTACGCTGGGCGCATCGCGCCGAATCTGGGTGCTTTCATACAGATGACCTACGACGGCACGGCCGGATCGTTCGGCTGGGACAACACCGACATCCGCTATGCGAAGATGGTGAATGACCATTTCCTTTGGGGCATGAGCTTCAACAACAATCCCACCGTGCAGGACTTGTGGAACAGCACGCCGGCGTGGCAGACGCCGTTCGACCAGCGCAGTTCGACTGCGCCCTCGGCGGGCGCGACCACGATGATAGACGGCGGCCTCGTAGGCGCCGGCGTCGCCGGCCTGAGCGCGTACGCTTCCTGGGACAATGCCTTTTATGCCGAGCTCGGGGCCTACCGCTCGGCGCCGGCCGCGGCGGTCATCGATAGCACGAGCAAGAGCGTCGTCAACGCCAACGCGCCCTACTGGCGTCTGGCCTACGAGCGGCAGTGGGACCGGCAGTCCTGGGAGGTGGGCACCTACGGTATTGACGCCGACCTTTACCCCGGTGGCGGTGCACCGCTGACCGGGCCGACCAATCGCTACCGTGACTGGGCCGGGGACTCGCAGTACCAGTACATCGGAGACGACCACTTGTTCACGGCCACCGCCACCTACATCCGCGAGACGCAGACGCTGGATGCCTCTTTCGCCGCCGGAGCGTCGAGCAACCGGAGCGATAATCTGAAGACGCTGCGGCTGGGCGCAAGCTACTACTTCCGCCGCACCTATGGCGCCGCGCTCGGCTACTTCTCGACCACCGGTTCGGCCGACGCCCTGCTGTACGCACCGGTGCTGTTCTCCGGCTACGGCAACAGCCGGCCCGACACCAAGGGGTGGACGGCAGAGCTCGACTGGGTGCCATACGAGAACACCAAATTGGCGCTGCAGTACACGAACTACAGCAGGTTCAACGGCGGTGGTACCAACTACGACGGGTCAGGCAGGAATGCGAGCGACAACAACACGCTGTACCTGCTGGGCTGGATCAACTTCTGAGGAGTCAGGATCATGAACAAGTTTCTCGCTGGGGCTGCAGTGGTGGTATTAGCCGCGATCGCAGGCTCCGCCATCGCACAACAGGACCCAGCTTCGCTCACCCAGGGCGTTTGTTCGGCGTGCCATGGACCCGAAGGGCACAGCATTTCGCCGGTATTCCCCAACCTCGCCGGCCAGCAGCCTGCCTATATCACGCTGCAGCTTTATGCCTTCCGCGACCATCAGCGAGGCGACCCGAATGCGCAGGCATACATGTGGGGCATGGCTTCGCAATTGAGCGACGACACAATCAAGGGCCTGGCCGCCTATTACGCAGCGCAGAAGCCGGCACCGGGCCAACCGGGCAGTCCGGTGCTGATGGCCGAAGGAGAGAAAATCTATACAAAAGGGATTCCGACCCAAGGGGTTCCAGCCTGCGCCACTTGTCACGGTGCACAAGCGCTTGGTGACAAGGCATTTCCGCGGCTGGCCGGTCAGCACGTGGACTATCTCGCCGCGCAGTTGGAAGGCTTCAAGTCGGGAACGCGCTCCAACGCGCCGATCATGCTGGCTGTTGCGCGCACACTTACGCCCGAGCAGATGAAAGCGGTGGCTACCTATGCGGCGTCGCGTTAACGGCACCGCATGCCGGGCGCTGCTATTGGCGCTGACTCTGGCTGCTGCTCCCGTGCACGCCGCCTCTTCTGAGGAGGCGGCGCTGCGCGAGCAGGTCGACGCGCTGCGCACCCTCGTTGTGCAGCTGCAGGAACAGGTGAACCGGCTGGCGGCAATTGCCGCCGCCGCGCCGGCACCTGCCGCCCCGCAACCGCCCGTGCCGCAGGCGGCCCCAGCGGCAGCTGTTGCCGTCCCACCCACTACCGCCGCCCCGGCGGCGGTGCTTCAGGCCGGCCAGGTCAGCCCGGAAGAGGCGCTCAGGGAACGCTGGTCGCAGATCCGGCCGGCGATGAGTCAGGACGAGGTGGCCACGTTGCTCGGCGCCCCTTCGCGCCAGTTTATGATCGACGGCCGCCGCGTCTGGTACTACGCCTATCCGGGTATCGGACGTGGCTCGGTTTTCTTCACCGGCAAAGGCCGTGTTTCGAGCCGCCAATCGCCCTTCGGCTGGGGCGGCTGAACGCGGATCGGGTTGCTGTCGCTACGCTAGTTTTCGTTCTCGGCTATCCCGATGGTGCGCCGGTAGGCGTTGCGGGTTGCCACGCCGAAGCAGCAGAAAATCACGCTTGAAGCACGCGCATTCGCAACCTGCCAGGCGCGCACTTCGCGCACGGCGATCATCGCGGCCGCATCCAGCGGATACCGGTACACGCCGCAACTGATCGCCGGAAAGGCGATGCGGCGCACGCCGTTTTCCCGCGCCAGGCGCAACGATTCGCGGTAGCACGAGGCGAGCAGCTCCGCTTCGCCGCGCGCGCCGCCGTGCCAGATCGGACCCACGGTGTGGATCACGAATTTCGCCAGGTCGAAGCCGGACGTGATGCGCGCCTGTCCGGTCGGGCAGCGTACATTCGGCCGCACCTGCGGCAGGGCGCGGCAGGCGGTGACGAGGCGCGGACCGGCCGCGCGGTCGATGGCGCCGTCGACCCCGCCTCCCCCCAACAAGGTCTCGTTGGCGGCGTTGACGATGGCGTCCACGCGCAGCGCGGTGATGTCGGCTTCGACGATTTCGATCATCGCGGGCATGCGGTTTCCGCTGTCGCACCAAGGACATGGCGATTATCCATCGCCGCTCTTGAAAAATAATTGCCTAGGACATAATATAGCTGGCTATTATGAAACCAGCGGATAAAATCACGGTCGGCGTCCTCGTCGCTGACGTCACTCGCCTGCTGCGCAAGCACTTCGACCGCCGCGCAGTGCGTTTCCAGATGACGCGAGCGCAGTGGCGCGCGCTCAAGCGCCTGCACCGCGACGAGGGCATGCGCCAGAACGAGCTGGCCGAGCAGCTCGAAATGGAGCCGATCGCGATCGGCCGCGTCATCGATCGCCTGCAAAAGGCCGGTTTCGTCGAACGCCGCGCCGATCCGGCGGACCGCCGCGCCTGGCGCCTGTACCTGACGCCGCGCGCGCACGGCGTGGTCGGCGACATGGAGCAGATCTCCTCCGAACTTTTCCGTCAGGCACAGCGCGGAATATCCGCCGCCGACATGAAGGCGATGATGGGCATGCTCGCGCGGATGAAGGACAACCTGAACGCGCTGGACGAGTCCGGACCTGCGCCGGACTCGGCGCGTTGAAAAAGTGCAGGACAGCACTTTTTCAACAACCAGTTAGGGAACGAACATGACCGACAAGCAATACGGAGCGCCCGCCGCACCCGCGCCCGCGCCATCGAGACGCCGGCGCCGCAACACGCTGCTGTGGATCCTCGGCCCGGCGCTGGTGATCATCATCGGCGCCTGGTTGTATCTGACGTCCGGGCGCTACGTGTCCACCGACAACGCCTACGTGCAGGCCGATCGCGCCACCATCGCGCCTCAAGTCGCCGGCCGCGTCGTCGAGGTCGATGTGCGCGAGAATCAGTCGGTGAAGAAGGGCGACGTGTTGTTCCGCATCGATGCCGAGCCGCTGCAAATTGCCGTGGCGCGCGCGCAGGCGCAGATGGAAGGCATCAGCAGCCTGCTCGACGCCGCGCGCGCGGGATTCCGCTCCGCGCAGGCGAACGTGCGTTCGGCTGACGAGGCTTTGCGCGTGAACGAGGCCCAGTACAGGCGCATGCAGGACCTGCGTCGCAAGGGGCTGGTCGCGCAGAAGGACGTGGACGATGCCGCGAACAATCTCGCCACGGCACGCGGCAACCGCGATGCCGATGTCGCCGCCGTGTCCAAGGCGCAGAGCCTGCTCGGCGGACTGCCGGAAACGCCCGATGCGGAGTTGTCCGGTTACAAGTTCGCCAAGGCGCAGCTCGAGGCCGCGCAACTGGACCTGGATCACGCCACCGTGCGTGCGCCAATCGACGGCACCATCGGCAAGCAGAATCTGCAGCCCGGCGATTTTCTCGCGCCGGGCCAGGCGGCGATGCCGCTGGTGGCCACGCGCGGACTGTGGATCGACGCCAATTTCAAGGAGACGGACCTGACCCATGTGCGCCCGGGCCAGCCGGTGGATATTGCGGTCGATTCCTATCCCGACCATCATTGGAAGGGCCACGTCGCCTCGATCAGCCCTGCTTCGGGCGCGGAATTCTCCGTGCTGCCGGCGCAGAACGCCACCGGCAACTGGGTCAAGATCGTGCAACGCATTTCGGTGCGCATCGCGCTGGACGTGGAGAATTCCGGTCCGACTCTGCGCGCCGGCATGAGCGCGATCGTGAAAATCGACACCGGCAAGCAGAATTCGCTGCTCGGCCGAATCCAAGGTGCTCGCGCCGCCCCCGAAACACGCATGACCGAAGCGCCGCACTGATACGTTCATGAGCCACGCGCCAAGCCATCGCGAGGTCGATAACCGCAGCCTGCTCGTCGTCTCGGTGATGCTGGCGACCTTGATGCAGGCGTTGGATACCACCATTGCCAACGTCGCGCTGCCGAACATGCAGGGCTCGCTATCGGCGATGCAGGACGAAATCGCCTGGGTGCTGACCTCGTACATCGTGGCGGCGGCGATCGCGACGCCCGCGACCGGGTGGCTGGCTTCCGTGCTCGGCCGTCGCCGCCTGCTGCTCGTCTCCGTGGCCGGATTCACGGGCGCCTCGATCCTGTGCGGCATCGCCACCGACATCGACCAGATGGTGCTGTTCCGGTTGCTGCAAGGTTTGTTCGGCGCAGCCCTGGTACCGGTGTCGCAATCCACACTGCTGGATGTTTTCCCGCGCGAAAAGCACGGCGCAGCAATGGCGATGTGGGGCATGGGTGTGATGGTCGGGCCGATTCTCGGCCCGCCGCTCGGCGGCTGGCTTACCGACAACTACAGTTGGCACTGGGTGTTCCTGATCAACGTGCCGGTCGGCGCATTGTGTCTGTTCGGCGTGGCGACGAGCCTGCCGGCCGACGACACGCGCGCCTCGCGCTTCGACTGGAGCGGCTTCGCGTTCCTCGCCATCGGCATCGGCGCACTGCAGATGATGCTGGATCGCGGCCAGCTCAAGGACTGGTTCGACGCGGGCGAAATCCGCATCGAAGCGGCGCTGGCCTTCCTCGGTTTTTACCTTTACGCCGTGCACTGGCTCAGTGTCGAGCGCCCGTTCGTGAACCTCGGCCTGTTCCGCGACCGCAACTTTCTTGCCAGCAACATCTTCATCTTCCTCATCGGCATCGTCCTGTTCGCGACCATGGCGTTGCTGCCGCCTTACCTGCAGACGCTGATGAATTATCCGGTCGTTACGGTCGGCGTGCTGCTCGCGCCGCGTGGCATCGGCACCCTCATTGCCATGGTCATCGTCGGGCGCCTGCTCGCGCGCGGCGCGGACGCGCGTCTGGTCGCCGGCATCGGCATGCTGCTGACCGCGTATTCGATGTGGCAGATGACGCAGTGGACTTCCGATGTGCCGCAGTGGGACATCATCTACGCCGGCATCGTGCAGGGAATCGGCGTTGGACTCGTCTTCGTTCCGGTGTCGACGGTTGCCTATTCGACCCTGCCGATGGCGGCGCGCACCGAGGCGGCGGGCATCTACAGCCTGACCCGCAACATCGGCTCCAGCGCCGGCATCTCGATCATGATGGCGCTGCTTGCGCACAACACCCAGGTCAGCCATGCCGAACTCGCCGCACGCCTGACCCCGTTCGATGCGGCGCCGCTGCCGCACATGAGCGGCCTGTCGCTGGCAGCCAGCATGGAAGCGCTCAACGGCGAGGTGACACGCCAGGCGGCGACGATCGCCTACTTGAACGACTTCTGGCTGATGATGATCCTGACTCTTGCGGCAGTGCCCTTGCTGGCCTTGTTGCGGCCGCCCCGGCACACTGCACCCGCCGATCCTGCAATGGCCGCCGAATGAGCGAAGCTACTCCCGCCCGCGCGACAGCGCAGCGCAACCGCGATGAAGTGCGCGTGTACGGACTCAACGCGTGTCTGGCGCTGTTCGCGCGGCGCCCGCACGATCTGCGCAAGGTTTACCTGCTCGAATCGCGCATTCCCCAGCTCAAGGCCGTGCTCGCCTGGTGCGTGCAGAAAAAGCTCGGTTATCGCGTGGTGGCCAACGCCGATCTGGAAAAACTCGCGGCGAGCCAGCACCACGAAGGCGTGTGTTTCGAGGCGCGCAAGATTCCGTTTCTGGCGCTGACCGCGCTATTGCAACGTCTGCCGCGCGCGCCGCAACCGGCGCTGCTCGTATGGCTGGACGGCGTGGGCAATCCGCACAACATCGGCGCAGTGCTGCGCAGTGCGGCGAATTTCGGCGCGGCCGGCGCCTTGCTATCCGCCGATGCCGCACCGGCCTTGTCTGGCGCCGCTTACCGCGTGGCCGAAGGCGGCGCCGAAGCCGTGCCGATGGCGCGTATCGCAGCGGGCGAGGATGCACACGGCGCATTGCACCATGCCGGTTTTGCGCTCGCCGCGACGGTGCCGCGCGAAGGTGAGGCGCTGTTCGGCGCGCGTTTGCAGCCGCGTCTGGTGTTCGCACTCGGCGCCGAAGGCGAAGGCTTGCGCCGAGGCCTGATCGATCGTGCGGATCTGCACCTGACCATCCCCGGCTCGGGTGCGGTGGAAAGCCTGAATGTGGCCGCCAGCGCGGCGGTGTTGTTCGGCGAATACTGGCGGCAGCATCGCACACCGCGTCCGCAGCGCCCGCCGCAGCGCTGAAACCGGGGCCGAATACAGCCGTTCGTGTTGAGCGTCGCTGCGCGAAGCGCAGCGAAGTCGAAACACATTTCTTGCCCTTCGACTTCGCGCCTGCGGCGCTGCGCTCAGGGCGAACGGCGTTTCCTACTTCTGCGCCTTGAGCAGGTCGCGGATTTCAGTGAGCAGCTTTTCCTGCGCTGGCGGCGGGGCCGGCGCGGTTTCCTGCTTCTTGATCATCCGGTTCATCAGCTTGATCACGAGAAAGATCGCGAGCGCGATGATGATGAACTGGATGATGGTGTTCAGGAACACGCCATACTTGATGATCGCCCCGCCCGTGACCACGCCCTTGGCATCGACGACCGGGTTGCCGATATTGACCGCGAGGCTGGAAAAATCGATGCCGCCGATGAGCACGCCGATCGGCGGCATGATCACGTTGTCGACCAGCGACGAAACGATCTTGCCGAACGCCGCGCCGATCACGATGCCGGTGGCCATGTCGACCACGCTGCCCTTCATCGCGAAGGTCTTGAACTCGCCGAAGAAACTCATGCGCCTTCTCCTTGTCGTTGAACCGGAGCCGCTCCCCATCGCGGCGTGCCGAATTTAGCGCAACCGATGCGAAAAAGCGTGACGCGCTGCGGCTTCAGACTATGCAGCCGCGCAACTCGGCGATGTCGCCCAGGCGTGCGTGGAAACGGTCACCGCGCACGAGCGGGCCGACGCCGGCGGGCGTGCCGGTGAAGATCAGGTCACCGGCCTTGAGTTCGAACAGGCGCGACAGGCGGGCGAGGATTTCCGGCACGCTGAAGATCATCTGCGAAATATCTGATTGCTGGCGCACATTGCCGTTGATTTCGAGCGTGAGCGCGGCGCTTTGCGGATGACCGATCTCGCTCGACGCGCGGATCGCCGACAACGGCGCGGAATGGTCGAAGGCCTTGGCCGAATCCCATGGCATGCCTTTCGCCTTCGCCACCGCCTGCAGATCGCGGCGGGTCAGGTCGAGGCCCACGCCGTATCCGAATACGTGTTCCAGCGCGCGTTGCTCGGAAATATCCGCGCCGCCCGAATGCAGGGCCACGACCATCTCCACTTCGTGGTGCAACTCCTGCGTGGCCGGTGGATACGGAATCTGCGTGCCGTCGTCGACCACGGCATCGGCCGGTTTGCAGAAGAACACCGGATTGCCGCGATCCACGCTTGCGCCCATCTCGGCCGCATGCTCGGCGTAGTTGCGGCCGATGCAGAAGATGCGGCGCACCGGAAAGCGCACGGCGCTTCCGGCGATGGCGGCAGTGGCGGGAACAACCGAAAACGTGACGGCGGGGGTAGGCATGGTTTGGTGCATTATTCCAGAATCGCCGCGGGGTTCTGTTTGGCTTTCAGCGCCGCGCACAACAGCGTGGATTCGCTGCTTTGCGCAAGGCCGCGATCGGCGCCGGACAGATCCTTCAGGCGCGGCGTGAAGAATTCCTGCATCCGCTCCGCTTCGGCGCGGGAACAGCCGCCGCCGCCAGCCAGACGCGGCAGGTAACCGCTGGCGAACGTGCCGGTGCGCGCGACCACTTGGGCATAGTGCTTCACGAACCAGTCCCACATGGCGGTGCGGCCTTGCGCAGTGTCGCGATTGGCGAAGAACAGGCGAGCCATTTCGCCGACCTTGACGTCATTGCCGATCGCGACGTCGCGCACGCGGTCGGCCTGGTCGGCGGGCGCACCGCCGAGGCCGGCGAGGATGGCGTTGCGCTGTGCGGGATCGCTGGTCGCGGGCAGTGCGGCGATCAATTCGTCCAGAGCCGGTTTGCCGTGCTCAGAGACCGCAACCGTCAGCGCGGTGCCGATCAGGTCGGGATTGGCGGCAGCGAAATCGAGCTTGCCATCGGCGGTTTTCTTCAGCACCGCATCGCCTTGTTCGAGCAGCGCGGCGCGCACGTCGGGCAGTTTCAGCGTCTGGCCGAGCGTGCCGGCCAGAGCGCTGCGCATGTGGGTGTCGTCCACGGGCTCGCCGGCCTTGCGCGCGTAACCGAGCGCTAGCAGGCGCGGCAGATACGCGGCCTTGGCCACCTCGCGCAGTCGCGCTTTCTGTGCCCCGGTCTGCGCCTCGTGATGCCAGATCCAGTCGAACGTGGGCATGAGCGCCAACGCCACCGCCGTCGTCTTCGATGGCGCCAGCTGGCGCAGCGCTGCGAGAACGTCGTGGGCATCGATGTCGCCGCGGCGGAAAGCGGCGTCGATGGCATCGGCGTACGCCAGTTTCTCGGTATCGGTGAGTTGATCGAGCGCGCCGTTGAGTTTGGCCAGATCCTTCGCCGCCATGCTGAAGCGGTAATAGCCGCGCGCACCGGCATTGGGCATGTACCACGCGGGGCACGACTTGTCGGCAAGCGTCATGCTGCCGGTGGCGGTTTCGAACAGCTCGCAACGCGTTCCGGCCGGCGTGCGCACGCACATCGGCACGCCCCAGACGCGCTCGGTGCTGCCGCTGGAGCCGAGCGGCAGGTAGCGGCTCTGCGCCAGCTTGAGTACCGGCCGTTTGCCGCTGCAGTCGAGTTCGGTCGTCACCATCGGCACGCCGGACTGGTTGAGGAAGCTGGCAAACGCCTGCTTGAAATTTGCGCCCTTGTCCGCCGCCTTGGCGATGGCATCGATCAGGTCATCGGCGCTGGCGTTGCCGAATTTGTGTTCCCGGATGTAGGCACGCATGCCGTTGCGGAACGTGTCTTCGCCGACGAAGGCCTCGAACATGCCGAGCACGGCGGCACCTTTTTCGTAGGTGATGCCGTCGAAGGCGGTCTGGATGTCGCCATTGCCGGTGATCGGCTGGCGGATCTTGCGCGCGCTGACCAGGCTGTCGTTGGCCATCGCGCCTTCGGCACCGTCGACGCGTTCGAGATCGGCGCGGTATTCCGGATGCACCTTCTCGGTCACTTTCTGCTGCATCCAGGTGGCGAAGGCCTCGTTGAGCCAGATGTCGTTCCACCAGGTCATGGTGACGGTATCGCCGGTCCACTGGTGCGCGAGTTCGTGCGCGGTAACGTCGAAAGAGCTTTGCACGTAACGCTGCGCGGAATCCGGATCGAGCAGCAGCAGCCAGTCGCGAAACGTGACCAGGCCCGCGTTCTCCATCGCGCCGGCGCTGAAATCCGGCACGGCCGCGAGATCGAGCTTTCCGAACGGATAGCCGAAGCCGTAGTAATCCTCCAGCGTGCGAATGATCACCGGCGTCTCGCCGAGTATGTGCGCCATGCGGTGCGCCTGTCCCGCCGCGGCGACACCGCGCAGTGGCAGGGGCTGTTTTCGCCAGCGATCCGGCGCGATGTCGGGCGCGCTCTGGATGTCCCAGGGGCCCACCGCATAGGCGACGAGGTAGGTCGGCAGCGGCCTCGTCGTCGCGAACGTCACCGTCTTCCAGCCCTTGCCGGCCCTACTCGTCTTGACCTGCGCAGTGTTGGCGACGGCGACGTCGTGCCCGGGCATCGTGATGCGGATGTCGAAAGGTGTCTTGAAATCCGGCTCGTCGAAGCTCGGGAAGGCATAGCGCGCGCTGATCGGCTCCATCTGCGTCATCACGTAGGGCTTGCCGGCGTGCTCGACCTTGTACAGTCCCTGCAGTTGGCCGTTGTAGGGCGCCTTGAAGCGGAAGTGCAAGGTCAGTTCTTGCGCGGGGAGTTTGCCGCCGAAATCCACGCGCACGACACCTGCTTGCGGCGCGGCATCGACGTACCTGGCCGCGTGCGTCTTGCCCTTGGCGTCGGCGACCGTGACCTTCTCGATGGTGAGATCCTTCGCGTGCAGCCAGACGTGATCGGAAGCCTGCATCAGCTGCAGCTTGATCGTCACACTGCCGCTGAAATCGGTTTGTGCCGGATCGATGCGCAGATCGAGCGCGTAGGATTCGGGAACGGCCCAGCGTGGCAGGGTTTCGAGTGGCGGCTGGTCCGGCGTCGCGGCGAAAACGGACGCACAGATCAGCGCAAGGCCGACGCCAAGAAAGGGGCGCACGATGTCAGGCATTGAAAATCTCTGTCGGGGCGGGCAGGGCAAAACTGGAATCCTCCAAGAACACCATGTTGCACTTCCGGCGGCACGTGCCAGAAGGCACGAAGTCCCGAAACGGCGGCTGACATTTGTCACCCGCGAATCGTGACCGCCGGCCCTGTTGCGCTGCGCCATCGGCTGCGAGCCTATGGCACACTTAAGGGCCGACCGTCACCGACAATGGGCGTCATGGATCAATCCGACTTGTTGAAGGAACTGCGCATCGACTCGCGCCAGCGCGAGGACGCCGGCGGCGGCTCGCGCTGGCCATGGATCGCGGGCGCGCTCGTCTCGGCCATCGTGCTGATCGGCAGCGGGGCCTGGTTCTTTTTCGGCGGGCAGCGCTTCGCCGTGCAAGCGGCCACCGCGATCGCGCCGTCGGCGAACAGCGGCGATACCGCCGTGCTGCAGGCCACCGGCTACATCACCGCGCGGCGCGAGGCGACCGTGTCGGCGCAGATCACTGGCACCTTGACCGAAGTCCTGATCGAGGAAGGCGAGCATGTCGCCAAGGATCAGGTACTGGCGCGGCTGGACGACACCGCGCAGAAGGCCGCGCTGGCGCAAGCGCAGGCGCAGCGACAGGCGGCGCAGGCGACACTGCTCCAGTACCAGGCGCAATTGGCGCAGGCGCAGCGCGATCTCAAGCGCGCACAGGATCTGGTCGGCCGGCATCTGGTCTCGCAGCAGGCGCTGGAGGACGCGCAGACGCAGGTGGCGACGCTCGGCGCGCAGGTCGATGCGCAGCGCAAGCAGATCGAACTGGCTGCGGCCGGCGTGAAGGCGGCGCAAGTCCAGCTCGATTACTGCACCGTGCGCGCCCCGTTCGCCGGCGTGATCATCGCCAAGAATGCACAGGTCGGCGAGATCGTTTCACCATTTTCCGCCGGCGGCGGCTTCACCCGCACCGGCGTCGGCACCATCGTCGACATGGATTCGCTCGAGGTCGACGTCGACGTGAACGAGGCCTACATCAATCGCGTGCAGCCGAATCAGTCCGCGCAGGCGGTGCTCGATGCGTATCCGAACTGGACGATACCCGCGCACGTGATCGCGGTGATTCCGACCGCGGACAGGAGCAAGGCCACGGTCAAGGTGCGCATTGCGCTCGATCAGAAGGATGCACGCGTGCTGCCGGACATGGGCGCGCGCGTGTCGTTTCTGGAAGAGGCGAAGAAAAACACGAACGCAGTGCCGCTCACGGGCGTGCTGGTTCCGTCCGCGAGCATTGTGCGGCGCGACGGCAAAAATGTCGTGTTCGCAATCGACGGCGGTCACGCGCGGGCGCGCGCGGTGACGCCGGGCCAGACGTATTCGGATTTGCGCCTGGTCGAAGGCATCGCCGCGGGCACGCCGGTGGTCAAGCAACCACCGGCGGAAATGAACGATGGCGCAAAACTGAAAGTCGAAACAGCCGGCAAGTAACGCATTCGCAGAGGATCGAACGATGAGCAATCTGGTGGAAATCCGCAACGTGAGCAAGGTTTACGAGCGCGGCAAACAGAAGGTCGAAGTGCTGCACCACGTCGACCTCGACATTGCGCAAGGCGACTTCGTCGCCCTGATGGGACCCTCGGGTTCGGGCAAGACCACGCTGCTGAATCTGATCGGCGGCCTGGATTCGCCCAGCGACGGCGGCATTGCCGTGGGCGGCGCGCGCATCGACAAGCTCGGCCAGGGTGCGCTGGCGAAATGGCGCGCGGCGAACGTCGGCTTCGTGTTCCAGTTCTACAATCTGTTGCCGATGCTGAGTGCACAGAAGAACGTGGAATTGCCGCTGTTGCTGACCAAACTTTCCGCCGCACAGCGCAAGAAAAATGCGAGCGTCGCGTTGCAACTGGTCGGTCTCGCCGACCGCGCCACGCACAAGCCGACCGAATTGTCCGGCGGTCAGCAGCAGCGCGTGGCGATCGCACGTGCGATCGTGTCCGATCCGTCCCTGCTCGTTTGCGACGAGCCCACCGGCGACCTGGATCGCCAGTCGGCCGAGGATGTGCTCACACTCCTGCAGACGCTTAATCGCGAGCATGGCAAGACCATCGTCATGGTCACGCACGATCCGAAGGCCGCCGAGTACGCGCGCCAGACCCTGCATCTGGACAAAGGCACATTGGTCGAACAAGCGGCACACGCATGAACCTACGCACAAGCTGCCGCGCTCGGCGGTTTGCCCGAATCCGGTGCTCGGAATCCTCATTTACTCTGCACGTAAACTGCGGTTCCTGCGTTCCGTTTTCGCACAATCCGCCATCGCTCGCGACGCTTGGACGAAGGTTCGGTAAAGGAGAAATCCGATGAAATACTTGCATCTGGTCTGGGCGGCGCTGTTCCGGCGCAAAACCCGCACCTTCTTCACCATCGCTTCGGTGCTGGCGGCCTTCCTGTTGTTCGGTCTGCTCGATTCTGTGCGCAACGCGTTCAGCGATGCCGGCAACAGCGTGGCCGGCGTCGACCGCATGATCACCATGTCCAAGATCAGTTTCACCGTGTCGCAGCCGCAGAGCCTGCTCGCCCGCATCCAGACAGTGCCGGGCGTGAAGGAAGTGGCTTACGCGAACTGGTTCGGCGGCATCTACCAGGATCCGAAGAACTTCTTCCCGAACGAAGCGGTGAGCCCGAACTTCATGGATCTGTTTTCGGAATACGAGATTCCGCCCGATCAATTGGCGGCATTCAAGAACACGCGCACCGGCTGCATCGTTGGCGAGTCGCTGGCGAAGAAATACGGCTGGAAGATCGGCGACAAGATTCCGCTGCAGGCGACGATCTTTCCGCAGAAGGACGGCAACAACACCTGGACCTTCGATCTGGTCGGCATTTTCCATGCGCGCGATCCGAAAGAGAAGAACAAGGAACCGATCCTGTTCTTCAACTGGAAGTATTTCGACGAGGCGCGCCAGTTCGGCAACGGCCGCATCGGCTGGTACATCGAGAAATTGAACGATCCGAATCAGGCCGATCAGGTGGCCAAGGCGATCGACGCGATCTCGGCCAACTCCGACCACGAGACCAAGACCGAGAGCGAGAACGCGTTCAACCGTTCCTTCGTGAGCCAGTTCGCCGACATTGGCCTGATCGTCGGCGGCATCATGAGCGCGGTGTTTTTCACACTCATTCTGCTCACCGGCAATACCATGGCGCAGGCGGTGCGCGAGCGCATCCCGGAACTCGCGGTGCTCAAGACGATCGGGTTTTCCAACCGTGGCGTGCTCGGGCTGGTGTTGGCCGAATCGGTGCTGCTGATTTTGCTCGGCGGACTGATCGGCATCGGCCTCGCCGCCGTGATCGTGCCGGCAATGAGCAGCAAGGTGCAGGGTCTGTTGCCGGACGGCGTGCGCTGGAACACGTGGGCGCTCGGCGTGGCGCTGATGTTCGGCATCGGTCTGCTGATCGGCTGGTTGCCGGCGCTGCGCGGCATGCGCCTGAAGATCGTTGATGCGCTGGCCGGACGCTGACAGGAGTATACAATGCGCAAATTTATCGCGAACCTCGGTATCGGCATCCTGCTGGTCGCCACTGCCGTTTTGCTGGCCATGCTGCCATGGGTTGCCCTTGTGGCGATCGCCGTGCTGCTCGCGCTGTGGATGGCATTCGGCCGCCGCGGACGCCAGGCTTGGTCGGTGACGCGGGTCGGCCTCGCCACGATTCCGCAACGGCTGGGATCCTCGTCCGTGGTGATCATCGGCATCGCCGGCGTGGTCGGCGTGCTGGTCGCGCTGCTGGCGATGGGCGAGGGCTTCCAGGCCACGCTCAAGCAGACCGGCACCGATGACACCGTGCTGGTCATGCGTGCCGGCGCGAACGCCGAGCTCAATTCCGTGCTGATGCACGATGCGGTGGTACAGATTGAGCAAACGCCGGGCATCCTCAAGGATGCCAAGGGCCAACCCATCGTCTCGCCGGAACTGGTGGTCGTCGCCTCGCTGCCGCGCAAGGGCAGCGGCCTGGACGCAAACGTGGAGATCCGCGGCGTGGGTGCGCAGGTGTGGAATCTGCGCCCGAACGTAAAGATCACCAGCGGACGCAAGTTCACGCCGGGACTGCGCGAACTGATCGCCGGCAAGGGCGCGGAGGCGCAATTCCAGGGCTTGGGCCTGGGTTCGACGATCAAACTCAACAACCAGGTCTGGACCATCGTTGGCACCTTCGATTCCGGCGATGCCTACGATTCGGATTTGTGGGGCGACACCGACATCGTTGCCTCGACCTACCGGCGCGGCGACAGCGTGACCGATGCCGCGGTCAAGCTCACCGACCCCGGCGCATTCGATGCGTTCAAGGCTGCGCTCGCGGGGAATCCGCAGCTGACCGTCGACGTGCAGACCACGCGCGATTATTTCAGCAAGCAGTCCGAAGGCCTGGCCAAGCTGATCCGCATCATCGGTGGCGTGGTCGGTACGATCATGGCGATCGGCGCGGTGTTCGGCGCGCTCAACACGATGTATGCGGCGGTGGCCACGCGCGCGCGCGAAATCGCCACCCTGCGCGCGATCGGTTTTCGCGGTCTTCCGGTCGTGGTTTCAGTGTTGCTGGAGACCATGTTGCTGGCCCTGCTCGGCGGCGTGCTCGGCGCGGCGATCGCCTGGCTCATCTTCGACAACTACACGGTGTCGACGCTGAGCCAGAACTTCAGCCAGGTGGTGTTCAACTTCAAGGTCTCGCCGGCGCTGGTGCTGACCGGCTTGAAGTGGGCGCTGGTGATCGGCTTCGTCGGTGGCGCGTTCCCGGCGCTGCGCGCTGCGCGTTTGCCGGTGACGGTGGCGTTGCGCGAGCAGTAAAGTCTTTCCGAGAACCATCCCTGGTGCGTTTGACGATCGACGTCCCTGTCTCACCCTCGCTCGGCGCACGCGATGCGTTACTCCGCATCGCGTGAACGCGTCAGGTTCGACTTCGCCAGCGTGATCGCCACCACGCCGGCAAGGATCACGATGGTGCCGGCGACGTCGAGCCGGTGCACCGCCTCACCGCCAAGGACGACGCCGACCAGCACGGCGACGGGCGGATTGACGTAGGCGTAGCTCGTCGCCAGCGCCGGACGTACGTTGTGCAGCAGGTAGATGTACGCTGTGAAGCCGAGGATCGATCCGGCGACGATGAGGTAGCCCAGTGCCAGCGCGGCATGCAACGACGGCATCTGCGTGAGGCGTTCGCCGCTGACCCATGCCATCAGCCCGAGCGGAATGCCGCCGCACAACATTTGCGCGGCGGCGCCCATCGTCGGCGCCGGCATGTCGCGGTGGCGGCTCCAGATCGATCCACAGGCCCAGCCGATCGACGCCAGCACGAGCGCAGCGGCGCCGAGCGGCGAGGAGCGTAGCCCATTGCCGAGATTGAGCACTACGACGCCGGCGAAACCGACGACGAGTCCCAGCCATTCGAGCCGGTTCGGCCAATGGCCGTAGAGGCCGGCGAAGATCGCCATGAACAGGCCGACGCTGGCGACCGCCACCGCAGCGATGCCGGATGGGACGGTCTGCTCCGCGTAACACACCAGGCCGTTGCCCAGGCCTAACAACAGACACGAAGTGACCAGGCAGTTGAACCATTGTCGCCGCGTTGGCGCAGCGACGCCGCGCCAGCGCAGAAACGCGTACATCAATCCGCCGGCGATGGGAAAGCGGATCGCTGCCATCAGGAACGGCGGGAAGCCTTCGATGCCGATGCGAATGGCAAGGTAGGTCGAACCCCAGATCAGGTAGACGCCAGCGAGCGCGAGCGGCACCAGGATGCGCGGCGAGGACATCGTGAGTGGGGGTGAGTCGGTGGCGGAAACGGCTTGGTCCATGCGGGCGCAGTCGAAAAAAGCGGAACGCGCACTGTAGCGAGCGGCGCAGTCCGACGACAGCGCCACTTGTCATGTCGGTGATGGAACCGCCGGTTGAATCAGTGTTTCAAGGCGGCCGGATCGTTGCGCACGATCACGTATTCGCCTTCGATGACGCTGGGGTCGTTCACGCACGAGGCGGCGGGCGCATGCGAACGCGTCAGCGCGCGCACAACGGCGACGACGACGCCGACGAAGGCGAATGCGATCAGGGCGAAAAACCCGAGCACGAGGATGCCGGCCACGAGCACGATGCCCAGCGCGGTCAAGAGCACGCGCAGCAAAGGATGCTGCGAGCGGTTGAACCAGTGCCATTGGAACATGGCCATATCGCTCCCTGTGGCAGAATGAATCGTGGACGGGGAAGGGCTAGATACGCCAATGGACGTTAGAAAATCGTTATGCGGCTTCGACGCGATCCCTGACGGCGGCGCTGTGGCCGTGCACGTGGACTCCAGTACCGGCGGCTTCGATTTGATTCTGGTCCGTGTCGGCGATGCGGTTGCCGCCTATCACAACGAATGTCCGCATGCAGGGCGGCGTCTGGATTACGCGCCTGGCAAGTTTCTGATCGACAACGGCACACTGATCTGCGCCGCGCATGGCGCGGTGTTCGGCCTTGAATCCGGTCATTGCCTCGGTGGCCCGTGCCGTGGCGCCGGTTTGCGCTCGGTGCCCGTCGAAGTGGTCGACGGGCAAGTGTGCCTGCCCTGAGTCGCGTCAGTCGACTTGCACGCGCACGTCGTCACGCGCGGTCTGTCCGGCCGCGCAGGCAAATGCGGACGACTTGCCGACGACCGACCGCGTCGGCAGGTGCGTGCCGGTGACCACGGTTGGCACGCTGAGCAAATCCAGCTGATAGCGCGCACCCGGCGCGAGATCAGCGAACGCGTAGTCGGCGTGGGCATCGGTGGCGAGCAGTTCGGCACGCTGCGATTGCGTGTCGATCAGGCGCACGACAGCGGCGCGCAGCGGACGCCCGCCGAAGTCGTAGGCAGTGCCGGAAACGCTGCACGTACCGGTTGCCGCGACGGCGGCGACGGTGGGAGCGCAAAGAACCAGGATCAGGATGGGACGGATCATAGCGAACCTCCGGTGATGCGTTGCGCATCCGTGCGGAGCGAATTCCCGCAGCCATTCTAGCGCAACGCAGCCGCGCCGACGCAGATCCGTTCAGCGGAATACCAGGTTCACGGCTACCAGCATTACGACGAGCAGAAGTGCGGTCAATGGCAGGCCGGCGCGCAGGAAGTCGCGGCTGGTATAGCCTCCGGGGCCGGCCACGACCAGCAGCACCGGACTGGCTGCCGGAATCAGGAAGGTGTTCGAAGTGGATATCGCCACGATCATGGCGTAGGCGGCAGGATTGCCGCCCGAGGCGAGAGCGAAGTTGATCGCCATCGGCACCATCATCACCGCCGCGCCGACATTGGACATGACTTGCGAGAACAGCAGGGCAAGCACAGCGATGCAGGCCTGCAGCCCCCACTGCGGCAGGCCGCCGAGATAACGCAACGCCTCTTGCGCGATCCATGCCGCCGTGCCGGTCGAGTCCATCGCCCAGCCCAACGGAATCAGGCAAGCAAGAGTAAAGATCGTCTTCCAGTTGACTGCGCGGTAGGCCTCGTCCATGTTGAGCACTCCGGCCAGCAGCATGCCGACCGCGCCGGTCATCATCGCCACCGAGAGCTTGACGTCGGTAAACAGGCCCAAACCCATCGCCAGGGCGAAGAACGCCACCGCGTGCCAGATCTTGCTCGGGCGGTGGTCTTCTTTGGGATAGTCGGTGACGACGACGAAATCGCGTTCGTCGGCGGCGAGCGTGAGGTCGCGCCAGAAGCCGTGCAGCACCAGAGTATCGCCGGCCCGCAGTGCGGTCTTGCGTACGTCTTCGCGGAACACCTCCTCGCCGCGGTAGACCGCGAGTACACTGACGCCGAAACGCTTGCGCAGGCGCAGATCGCCTACCTCCTGCTTGACGAAGCGCGAGGTCGGCGGCACCACGGCCTCGGCGATGCCGGCGCGGTTCGGATTGAACATGTCGCGGAACACGCTCAGGCGCGCCTGCACGCGCAGCAGGTTGAGGTTGGCGAATTCGTTGACTTGCTCGCGCTTGCCGAGTACGCCGAGCACGGTGCCGACCCAGATCATGGTGTCGGCCGGCGGCGCCAGGCGCGTTTCCTCGCCGTTCTTGATCGCCAGGATCAGCGGCGCGCCGCGCAGCGCTTCGGCTTCGACCACACTCATGCCCACCAGCGGACTTTCCGTGGTGACGGTAAGTTCGCTGACCTCGCCGTCGATGCCGTAGGTTTCGGCGAAGTAGGTTTCGGTACGGCCGGGCGTAACACCCTGGCTATCTTCGTCCGCCGGCAGCAGCCGGCGTGTGAGCAGAGCGAAATAGGCCAGACCAACCAGCAGCAAGGAAATGCCGATCGGCGCGATCGCGAACAGCGAGAACGGCTCGATGGTTTGCGCGCCGGGCGGCAGGTTGCGATTGGCGCTGGCGATCAGGTCGTTGAGCAGGATCAGTGGCGAATTGCTGATCATCGTGGTGTTGGTGCCGGCCAGAATGCAGAATGCCATCGGCAGCAGCAGGCGCCCGAGCGGCACGCCGGTGCGCGCGCTGACGCGGCTGGCTACGGGCAGGAACAGTGCCGCCAGCGCCTGGCTTTGGATCACCGACGACAACGCGCCCGCCATCGCGTTGATGAGCAGACCCAGGCGCGTTTCCACGCCGCCGGCCAGACGCAGGATTAGCGAGGCCGCCTTGTTCAGCACGCCGGTGCGGTCCAGGCCTGCACCCATGATCATCACCGCAATCAGCGAGATCACCGCATTGCCGGCGAAACCGTCGAACAGTTGCTCGACCGGGATCAGGCGTGTGATGCCGATGACCACCACGACCAGCAAGGCGACTAGGTCGCCGCGCACCCATTCCAGCACCAGCATGAGCACCGTGAACACGAGCAGCCCTAGCACGAGCAGCATGTCGTGGCTGAGGACGAGTCCGGAATTCATGGCTGGCCGTTCATCGGGGTTTGTTGTTGTTCGGCGGCGTCAGGTGTGGCAGTCAACAGCGTTCATACAGCAGGTCCCAAACGCCGTGGCCGAGTTTGCGCCCGCGTTTCTCGAAATGGGTTTCGATGCGCCAAGGCGGGCGCGCGACACAGCCATCGGCACCACCGAGGTTGCGCC
Source organism: Pseudomonadota bacterium (assembly GCA_021781425.1). Taxonomy (GTDB): domain Bacteria; phylum Pseudomonadota; class Gammaproteobacteria; order Xanthomonadales; family Rhodanobacteraceae; genus Rudaea. Next base: position 491 of record JAJXWU010000205.1, on the reverse strand, counting down.
ATTGTGCGGCGTTGTCCAGGACTTCGCGCATCTGCGCGGCATAGTCCGCCCAGTCGGTGGCCAGATGCAAGCGCCCGCCGGGCACGACGCGGGTGGCGAGATTCGCGGCGAATTCCGGCTGGAGCAGACGGCGCTTGTGCTGGCGTTTCTTCGGCCATGGATCGGGAAAGTAGATGCGTACCTCGTTCAAGGCGCGCGTTGTGAACGCCTGTTCCAGCACCTCGACCGCATCGTGATTATACAAACGCACATTGTCCACATTGTGCGCTGCCAGGGCGTTGAGCAAGCGGCCGACGCCGGGGCGGTGGACCTCGACGCCGATAAAATCCTTGTCCGGCTCGTGCAGGGCTGACCACAGCAATTGTTCGCCATTGCCGAAACCGACTTCCAGTACCAGCGCCGTGCGCCGTCCGAACACCTGCTGCCAGTCCGGGACAGTAGTGGAAAGGTCGAGGCCGTAGCGTGTCCAATGCGTTTCGAATGCGCGTTGT
>JAJXWU010000214.1 GCA_021781425.1 Pseudomonadota bacterium | reverse complement strand
CATATCCGTCAGGCATCCTTACGTCGAGATAATCCCATGACCGCCACCACTGAAACCCGTCCGTTCGAGGCCGAAGTCGCCCAGGTCCTGCACCTGGTCACGCATTCGCTTTACTCGCACAAGGAAATCTTCCTGCGCGAACTGATCTCCAACGCCTCCGACGCCTGCGACAAGCTGCGTTTCGAGGCGATCGGCAAGCCCGAATTGCTGGCTGGCGATGCCGATTTGCACATCGACGTGTCTGTCGACACGGATGCGCGTACGCTCACGATCCGTGATAACGGCATCGGCATGTTGCGCGAGGAAGTCGTCGCCAACATCGGCACCATCGCCAGTTCCGGAACGCGCAAATTCCTCGAAGCCCTGTCTGCGGACAAGAAGGCCGACGCCAATCTGATCGGCCAGTTCGGTGTGGGTTTCTACTCGGCCTTCGTCGTCGCCGACAAGGTGACCCTGGTGACCCGCAAGGCCGGTGAGGACGCGTCAGCTGGCGTACGCTGGGAATCGGCCGGCACCGGCGAGTACACGCTTCAGATGGTGGAAAAATCCGGACGCGGCACCGAAGTTGTGCTGCATCTGAAACCCGATGAGGACGAATTCCTGCAGGCCTGGCAGGTGCGCAGCCTGATTGCGCGTTACTCCGATCACATCGGTTTTGCTATCCGCATGCCCGAAGAAAAGGACGGCAAGGCCACGCAAGATTGGGAAGTCGTCAACCAGGCCTCGGCGCTGTGGACACGCCCGAAGGCCGAGATCAAGGACGAGGAATACCAGGCGTTCTACAAGTACATCGCCCACGATTTCAACGATTCCTCGGCCTGGACGCACAACCGCGTCGAGGGCAACCAGAATTTCACCTCTCTGCTGTACCTGCCGGCGCAGGCACCGTTCGATCTGATACTGGGCGGGCGCGACGAGCGCAAGGGGCTGAAACTGTACGTCAAGCGCGTCTTCATCATGGACGCGGCCGAACAGTTGCTGCCGGCGTATCTGCGCTTCGTGCGCGGTGTGGTCGATTCGGACGATCTGCCGCTCAATGTCAGCCGCGAAATCCTGCAGCAGAATCGGAATCTGGAAAAGCTCAAGTCTGCCTGCACGCGACGCGTGCTCGACCTGCTCGACAAGCTCTCATCGGCCGAAAGCCAAAAATATGCAACGTTCTGGAAGACCTTCGGCAACGTGTTCAAGGAGGGGTTGGCTGAAGATTTCGCCAACAAGGAACGCATCGCCAAGCTGCTGCGCTTTGCTTCGACAAAATCCGATGGCGCGGCGCAAACCGTGTCCCTCGATGATTACATCGCGCGCATGAAAGCGGGACAGGAGGCGATCTACTTCATCACCGCCGATGGCTATGCGGCGGCGAAAGGATCGCCGCAACTCGAAGCGCTGAAGGCGAACGATGTCGAAGTGCTGCTGATGGTCGACCGCATCGACGACTGGATGATGGGGTATCTGACCGAATACGCCGGCAAGAAGCTGCGCAACGCCGGCAAGGGCGATCTGGAGCTGGACAAGCTCGGTGGCACCAGCGCAGAGCAGCGCAAGCAGACCGAGAAGGCCGCCGCGGGCGTGGTGAAGAAATTGAAAGACCTGCTCGGCGAGCGCGTGCGCGATGTGCGCGTGTCCGCGCGCCTGACCGATTCGCCGGCCTGCATCGTGCTGGACGAGCACGACATGGGCCTGGCCATGCAGCGTCTGCTCAAGCAGGCCGGGCAGGAAGTGCCGGCGTCCAAGCCGATCCTGGAGATCAATCCCGCACATGTGTTGGTCAAGCGCCTTGATGGCGAGGCAGATGCCGCGCGCGCTACCGACTTGGCGTTGCTGCTGCTCGATCAGGCGCAGTTGCTCGAAGGGGTGGCGCTGGAGGATCCGGCCGCCTATGTGCATCGTGTTAATGCATTGCTGACGGCGTGATCGCCGCATGAGCGCCGTCGACAAGCGTCAGGCGCTGGAGCAATTGCACAAGGGTGCGGCGCTTCATCGCGCGGGCCAGTTGGGTCTCGCGCAAAGCCACTATCAGCGCGCCGCCAAGCTCGATCCGCAGAACGCCGATGCCTGGCACCTGCTCGGCGTCGCCGCCTTGCAAGGCGGCAATCCGGCTCTCGCCGCCAAGCATTTGCGCACCTGCGTGCAGGTGCGTCCCGCATTCGCGGAAGCGCATAACAATCTCGGTGTCGCCCTGCGCCAAAACGGCAAGCACGCCGAGGCCGTCACCGCATTCAGGCAGGCGCTGGCCGTGCGCAACGGCTACATCGATGCGATGTTCAATCTCGGCATCGCATACGAGGCCGCGGGACAGCCCGCCGAAGCCGACCGCTGCTATCGGCAGGTGCTGGGCTGGCGCGCCGATCATGCCGATGCGGCGACGAATCTCGGCAATCTGCTGCGCCGGCACGGTCACTTGAACGAGGCGCTGCCATTCGCCGAGCTGGCGCAAAGCGTGGCGCCGGACCGCGCGCAGACCAGCGGCAATCTGGCGCTGCTGCTTTCCGATCTCGGCCGTCAAGCCGATGCCGTATGCTGTGCGCGTGAAGCGATCGCGCGCGAACCGGATCAGGTCTTGTGGTGGAAGACACTCGGCGTCGCGCAGAGGATGCTGCACGACATCGACAACGCGATCCCGAGCCTGCGCCGTGCGGTCGAACTCGATCCCGGGGATGCGGCGACGGCGCTGGAACTCGCACTCGCGCTCAACGAGGGCGGTGAATACGAAGCGGCACGCCAGTTGTTCGCCACGACCGTGCCGCCGCCGGGATTCGGCGAGCGCGTGCGCTGGCTGCGCGCGCTAAACCTGCCTGCGATCTATCGCGACGAAGCCGAGATCGATGCGGCGCGCGCGCGCTTCGACACGGGCCTGGATGAATTGGAAAGCGGATTGCGACTGGATTCGCCGTCTGCCATCCACGCGACAGTGCATGCCGCGGCCAGCGTCGCGCCGTTCCATCTGCACTACCAGCCCCGCGACAACACCGGGCTGCAATCCCGTTTCGGCGATCTCGTAGCGCACGTCATGGCGGCTGCGGCGCCGGAATTGGCCGCGCCCTGCGATTGGGTTCCGCGCGCGCACGGTGGGCGCGTGCGTGTCGGCATCGTCGCCAGCCACTTGATGCAACATACGGTGTCGCGCTATTTCACCCGGCTGATCGAAGGATTGGACCGCGAGCGCTTCGACGTTACCGTCTGGCACGGCGGCGGCGAGGACGACAACACACAGCGCATCGCTGCGAACGTTGCACGGTTCGTGCAAACCCGGGCCGATGCGCTGAACCTGGCGCGTGTCGTGCGCGATGCGCGGCTCGATGTGCTGGTGTATCCGGAAATCGGCATGGACCCGAAGCACCAGGCATTGGCCGGTCTGCGCCTCGCGCCGGCGCAGTGCGCGTTGTACGGTCATCCGGCGACGAGCGGCGCGCAGGCCATCGACTATTTTCTCAGCGGTGCGGAGCTCGAGCCGCCGCACGCCGATGTGCACTACCGGGAAAAACTCGTGCGCCTGCCGGGACTCGGCACACAACCGCTGCCACCGCCGGCGCCTGGCGATGGCGCCTGGTTCGATGCGGCCGCGGGCCGCGCGCCGCTCGTGCTCTGTCTGCAGAATTTCATCAAGCTGATTCCGGCATTCGATGCAACGCTTGCGCGCATCGCCGCCGAAACCGGCGCTCGCATCGGTTTCTTCACGCGCAATCCGCCGCTCATGCGCGTGTTCCGCGCGCGCATCGAAGCCGCGTTCGCTGCGCGCAATCTCGATCCGGCAAGGCATCTGGTTTTTCTGCCGGTGCAAACGCATGCCGATTACCTTGCGGGCATTGCCCGTGCGCCGCTGGTGCTGGATTCGCCGTGGTTCTCCGGCGGCGGCACCAGTCTGGACGCTTTCCGCGCCGGCACGCCGGTGCTGGCATGGGAAGGCACGATGGCGCGCGGGCGGCAGACTTCGGCGATGCTGCGCCTCATGGGCATTGCCGAACTGATCGCAACGAACGAAGACGATTACGTCGCCAAGGCGATCGCACTCGTGCGCGACGTGGATCGGCGCGATGAACTTCGGCAACGCATCACGCAGCGCCAGGCGGCGTTGTTCGACGCCGCCGCCCCAGTACAGGCGTTCGCAGAGTTTCTCGAAACCGCTGTTTGAGCCCGTCAGGGGCGCGGATTTTTCAAGCGGTACAGCGCTTCCAGCGCCTCCTTCGGCGACATCGCATCCGGATCGAGTTCGCGCAACGCCAGCTCTGCCGCGGATGGCGGGGCGGGGGCGAACAGGCCGAGCTGCGACGTCGCATCGGCGGTGCTCGGGGAGACGGCCCGTTCCACCGCCGTGTGCCGCGCTTCGAGCGCGGCCAGATATTTGCGCGCCTGCGCGATCACGTTTTTCGGCACGCCGGCGATGGCCGCCACGTGCAGTCCGAAACTGCGGTTGGCCGGCCCTTCCTTGACCGCGTGCATGAAGACGAGGTCGTCTCCATATTCGATCGCATCCAGGTGCACGTTCGCGATGCCCGGATACTGCGCAGCGAGGTCGGTCAACTCGAAGTAGTGCGTGGCAAACAGAGTGAAGGCCCGATTATTCGTGGCGAGCTGCACCGCGCAGGCTTGTGCCAGGGCCAATCCGTCGTAAGTGCTGGTGCCGCGTCCGATTTCGTCCATCAACACCAGACTGTATTTTGTCGCATTGTGGAGAATGTTCGCGGTCTCGCTCATCTCGACCATGAAGGTCGACTGTCCGCGCGACAAGTCGTCGCCCGCGCCGATGCGGGTGAAGATGCGGTCGATCGGGCCGATCGTGGCGCTGTCGGCAGGCACGAAGCTGCCGGTGTGTGCGAGCAGCACGATCAGCGCGCACTGGCGCATGTAGGTGCTCTTGCCGCCCATGTTCGGGCCGGTGATGACGAGCATGCGACGTTCGTTGTCGAGTACGAGATCGTTCGGCTCGAACGGTTCGTTGCGCACGCGCTCGACCACCGGGTGGCGTCCGCGCATGATGCGGATACCTTCCGCCTCGGTCAGCTCTGGCGCTTTCCAGTTCAGCGCGTCGGCGCGCTCGGCCAGGTTCGCCAGCACATCGAGTTCGGCGATTGCCGCGGCGCTGCGCTGCAGCGGTTCCAGCCGCGCGCCGAGGAAATCGAGCAGACTCTCGTACAGCGCGCGCTCGCGCATCAGCGCGCGTTCGCGTGCGGACAGCACCTTGTCCTCGAACGCCTTGAGTTCCTCGGTGATGTAACGCTCGGCACCCTTGAGTGTCTGCCGCCGGGTGTAGTGCGTCGGCGCCTTGTCGGACTGGCCGCGGCTGATCTCGATGTAGTAGCCGTGCACACTGTTGAAGCCGACCTTGAGCGTGGCGATGCCGGTCGCGGTCTTCTCGCGTGTTTCCAGATCGACGAGGAACTGATCCGCGTTCGTCGACAGCGCACGCAGCTCGTCGAGCTCGGCATCGAAACCCGGGCGGATCACGCCGCCATCGCGCAGCAGCGCCGGCGGTTGTTCGAGCACGGCGGCGGCGAGATGGCGAGCGGTATCTTCGTGCTCGCCGAGGCGGTCGAGAAGATCGCCGAGCAACGGGGAGTCGCATCCATGCAGCGCCGTCCGCAACCGCGGCGCCGACAACAGTCCATCGCGCAGCGTCGACAGGTCGCGCGGGCGCGCGCTGCGCAACGCCACGCGCGCGAGGATGCGTTCCAGATCGCCGATGCCGCGCAGCACCTCGCGCAATGGCTCGAAACGGCGTTGCTCGATCAGGCTATCGATCGCTTGATAGCGCCGACGCAACGTCGTCTGGTCGCGCAAGGGCCGGTGCAACCAGCGACGCAGCGTGCGCGCTCCCATCGGCGTCGCGGTTTCGTCGAGCACGCCGAGCAGGGTGTGGCGCATATCGCCGCCGGGGTGCGTGTCCAGTTCCAGATTGCGCCGCGTGACGGCATCCAGCGCCAGCGTGTCGCCGGCACTTTCCACGGCGAGGCCCGACAAGTGCGGCAGCGCGGACTTCTGCGTTTCCTCGACGTAGCCGAGCAGCGCGCCGGCGGCGGCAATCGCCAGCGGCATGCCGGCGCAGCCGAAGCCGGAGAGATCGCGCACGGAAAAAAACGCGCAAAGCCGGCGCGTAGCGGTTTCCGCATCGAAATGCCACGGCGCGCGCTTGCGCAGGCCGGGCAGGGCGGTGACGGCATCCGGCCACGCCGCGTCTTCGGCAATCAATGTCTCGGCTGGCGCAAGGCGTGCGAGTTCCGATGCGAGCGCTTGCGCATCGGCGGCTTCGCCGAGCAGGAATCTCCCGCTGCCCAGATCGGCCCAGGCCAGGCCAAAGCCCTGCCTGCCGGCGGCGATGGCAAGCAGCAGATTGTCGCGACGATCTTCCAGCAGCGCTTCGTCGGTGACGGTGCCGGGCGTGACCACGCGCACCACCCGGCGATCGACCAGCCCCTTGGCCAGCGCCGGGTCGCCGATCTGTTCGCAGATCGCCACTGACTCGCCGAGCTTGAGTAATCTGGCCAGGTACGATTCGGCCGCGTGATACGGCACTCCGGCCATCGGAATCGGCGCACCCGCCGACTGCCCGCGTTGAGTGAGCGTGAGATCGAGCAGCCGCGCCGCCTTGCGTGCGTCGTCGTAGAACAGCTCGTAGAAATCGCCCATGCGGAAGAACACCAGCGTGTCCGGATACTCCGCCTTGGCGGCGAAGTACTGGCGCATCAGTGGGGTGTGCTGGGCGAGGTCGGGTGCGGGCATCCGGAGAAAATTGCAAAACGGGACGGTAGTGTACCGTGCTGATTGCGGCGAACCGACGGTCTTGTCATCCCGCCGTAACCAATCCCCGCTGTAATCGCCGCGTAACCCGGTTTGCGATAGGCTGTCACGGTGCAAAAACGCATTCTCATCGTCGAAGACGAAACATCGATCCGCGACATGGTCGCGTTCGCGTTGCGCAAGGCCGACATGCAGCCCATGTTGGCTGCCGACGCGCGCGAGGCGCAGATGGCGGTGGCGGCCACGGTGCCTGACCTGATCCTGCTCGACTGGATGCTGCCGGGCATGAGCGGGCTGGAACTGGCGCGGCGCCTGCGCAAGGAAACGCTCACCGCCGAGGTGCCGATCATCATGCTCACCGCGCGCGGCGAGGAGATGGACCGGGTCAACGGCCTGGAGGCCGGCGTCGACGATTACGTGGTGAAGCCTTTTTCCACGCGCGAACTCGTTGCGCGCATCAAGGCCGTGCTGCGGCGCAGCCACGGCGACGACGGTTCGGGCGTGATCGAGCTGGGCGGACTGAAGATCGATGGACCCGCGCATCGCGTGCATGTCGGTGCGGACACGGTGCCGATCGGTCCGACCGAGTACCGCCTGCTGCATTTTTTCATGACCCACGCCGAGCGCGTGTATTCGCGCGCGCAGTTGCTCGACCATGTCTGGGGCGGCAGCGTCTACGTCGAGGAACGCACCGTCGACGTGCACATCCGCCGTCTGCGCCAGACCCTGCAGCCGTGGCGGCTGGACGGCCTGATCCAGACCGTGCGCGGGGCCGGCTACCGGTTCTCGGCGAATCCGTGATGAGCGCGCGCGCGCGCCGGCTGGCCGCGCACCTGCGCGATCTGCGCGCGGCGGCGGCGGCGTTTCCGGACGCGTTGGTGCTGCTCGACGAGAACGGACGCGTGCGCTGGCTCAATCGCGCGGCGACGCGCTTGCTGGGTCTGGACTGGCCGCGCGACCGCGGCGTGCCGCTCGCTGAACGGCTGGGCGGCAGCGTGCTCGGGGAATGGTTGGGTACCGGCGAGGATCGCGTCGAAGACATCGCTGCACCCGTCGATGCCGGCATTCGCATGAATGCCAGTCTGATCGCCTTCGGTCGCGGCCAGCGTGTGCTGTGCGCGCGCGACATCAGCCATCTGGCGCGGCTGGAACAGGTGCGCCGCGATTTCGTCGCCAACGTCTCGCACGAACTGCGCACGCCGCTGACCGTGATTCACGGCTACCTGGAACTGCTCGATCACGAGGAAGTGCCGGCGCTCGCGCCGGTGCTGAACGAAATGCGCATCCAGTCGCGGCGCATGGGCCAGATCGTCGAGGACCTGCTCACCTTGTCGCGCCTGGAAATGCAGCAGCATCTGCCGGACGAGCCGGTGCCGATGGCGCCGATGCTGGCGTCGATCTACAAGGAGGCGCTCGCGCTCAGTCAGGGCCGTCATCGCATCGCGCTGGAGAACGACGCGTCGTGCGACCTGCTCGGTTCGTCCAGGGATCTGCACAGCGCGTTTTCCAATCTGGTCAGCAACGCGGTGCGCTACACGCCGTCGGGCGGCGAAATCGTCATCCGCTGGCAACGCACGTCGGCGGGTGCGGAATACTCGGTCACCGATACCGGCTACGGCATTCCGGCCGAACATCTTTCGCGCCTGACCGAGCGCTTTTATCGCGTTTCCTCGAGCCGATCGCGCGGCACGGGCGGGACTGGACTGGGCCTGTCCATCGTCAAGCACGTGCTCAACCTGCATCAGGCGCGGTTGAGCATCCGCAGCGAGCCGGGTCGCGGCTCGGTGTTCGCCTGCGTGTTCGCCGTCTCGCGTCTGCTCGAGGCCGGCCGCGAGGCGACCTGATGCGGGGTGCGTCGCTGCCGCGCAGGCGTCGCGGCACTGTCATGTTTCCGGAAAATCACGGTCACCGAACTGCAACACTCCATCGGCATGCTGCGCATATTCACGCCCCAGCATGCCAACTATACGGAGCCAACCATGCGTTTGAATCTGCTTGCCGCCGCCACTGCCGCCACGCTCGGCCTGATCGGCACCCACGCTCGCGCCGATGCACTCAGCGACATCTTCACCCAGGGTCACATCGACGGCGAATTGCGCGGCTACTATTTCAGCCGGCTGTACGACGCCGACTCGGTGCCTGACGCCAACGCGTTTTCCGTCGCGGCGCTGATCAATGCCAATACCGCCACCTTCGGCGGCGGATTCAGCCTCAACGGTTCGTTCCTGACCGCCAACTCGCTGGGCGCGCAGTCGTCGAACCCGGCGCGCATCGACGTGACACTGATGGGTCCGACCGATTCGGTCAGCGCGCTCGGCCAGGCCAACCTGCAATACAAGAACGACTGGGCCCTGCTGCGCGCCGGTTATCAGTACCTGAACACGCCGTGGATGGGTTCGAGCGACTCGCGCGTCATGCCCGCCTCGTACAACGCGCTCTCGGCCGATTTCAAGCCGGCGCCGGGCTGGGACGTTCTGGCGCTGCGCAGCTTCGACTGGAAGAGTCGCACCTCGAACGGCTATTACTCGACCAATTTGTACTATCCGTCGACATTCGACGGCGACTCCATGTACGGCGGCATCGGCGCGCTTCCGGCGACCGCGTCCAAGGCCAATGGTGCCTGGGCCCTGGGCACGACCTATGGGCAGGGCAGCTTCAAGTCGCAACTGTGGTACTACGACTACCTGCGCTTTGCCAAGATGGTCTATGCCGACGCCAATTACACCTGGAAGACCGGCAGCGGGTTCGATCCGTTCGTGGCCGCCCAATACGTCCACGAGTCGGGCGGGTCGAGTAACGATTTCGTCCTGACCGGCTCCAAGCTGTTCGGCGTGGCCGGCAATGCGGTGCGCAACCGTACCTGGGGCCTGGATGCGGGCCTGGCCTTCGGCAACGGCAAGTTCGACGTCAGCTACAACAAGATGAATGCACAGAGCGGTGCGCTCGGAGACGGCGCCCTGGTTTCGCCGTATACCGCCGGTTACGCGACCGATCCGCTGTACACGACCTCGATGATCCGCGGCCTGGTCGAACAGGGCCCCGGACATGCGTGGAAGGCTCGCTTCACTTACGGCTTCCTGCAGAACCGCCTGCTGTTCATCACCTCGTATGCGAAATACACCACGCTGCTGCGTGGCGACAGCAAGAACCTGTACTTCGACCTCACCTATTCGCTGGACGATTACCTGAAGGGCCTGTCCGTGCGCAATCGCTGGGAACGCTCCAGCGGCGGCATCGGCGCGAATCCGGGCGAT
>JAJXWU010000009.1 GCA_021781425.1 Pseudomonadota bacterium | reverse complement strand
GGCGAGCTCAAGCACGGCCCGCTCGCGCTGGTCGACGAGACCATGCCGGTGATCGCGGTGGCGCCGAACGATCATTTGCTGGAGAAGCTGAAATCCAACCTGGAGGAAGTGCGCGCGCGTGGCGGCGAACTCTACGTGCTCGCCGATGCCGACGTCGCCCGGCACATGCCGCAGCGTGACGACCACTTGCTCGCCCTGCCGCCCTGCGGTGAACTGATCGCGCCGATCGTGTTCACGATTCCGTTGCAGCTGCTCGCCTACCACGTCGCCGTGCAACGCGGCACCGACGTGGACCAGCCGCGCAATCTCGCCAAGAGCGTGACAGTGGAATAACTCATCTGCGATAGCTTCTGCTTGGTAGAAGCTAATAAAACGTACAACGGCTCGGTCGCGTTAAGGTGAGTAGCTTGTTCACAAAAACGGAGCTACTTCCACACGATTGCGGCCGTTGTGCTTGGCCGTGTACAGAGCCCGGTCGGCGCGTACGTACAATGAGGCAATATCGTCGTCGCCGCGACGGTCGAGGCCGGCCACCCCGAAACTTGCCGTAACTGGAATCCCTACGTCGAGGTCGAGACTCTGCAACGCCGCTCGCAGAGACTCACATTTTGCCGCAGCTGACTCGCAAGACAGGCGCGCCAACACGATTGCGAACTCCTCACCGCCATAACGGGCGATGATTGCATCCGACCCGCATTCGCGGCGTAGAAGTTGAGCCACTGCGACGAGCACGCGATCGCCTTCCACGTGACCACACGTGTCGTTTATGAGTTTGAAATGGTCGATGTCGAGCAGCGCGACCGCGAGCAGCTCGTTCGTGCCGCGGACCGATTGGATCGCGCTCACAAGACTCGTATTGAGTGCACGACGGTTGAGTAGCCCCGTTAAGGGATCTGTTCGACTTTGTTCGGTAAGCTCCGAGTTCTCGCGTTCGAGCTGCTCGTGGTATTGGCGCAATTGCAGTTCATACCACTGCCGTTCGACTAATTGATGGTGCAGACGCTTCGTCGTGCGCCGCAGCTCCATTAGCGCGGCAATCTGGCGCGACAATGCAAGGAGCGCTTCGGCTTGGAACGGCTCAAGTGAACGCGGCTTGCTATCGATCACGCACAATGTTCCGATCGCAGCGCCGGTCGGGGTGAGCAGGGGCGCGCCCGCGTAGAAACGTATATGCGGTTCGCCGGTCACCAGGGGGTTGTCGTGGAAGCGTGGATCGTCACGTGCATCCGGTACGACGAAGAGTTGCGAGGGTTCGTTAATGGCATGCGCACAGAACGCCGAATCGCGCGAGGTTTCGGATGCATTGAGTCCCTGCTTGGACTTGAACCACTGCCGGTCGTTGTCGATCAGGGATACCAGGCTGATCGGCATCCCGCAGATTCCGCTGGCGATGCGCGTAAGGTCGTCGTAGGCCTGCTCCGGCTCGGTATCGAGGATTTCGAGCTCTCGCAGTTCGCTCAGACGTCGGTCTTCATTTTCAGGAATCCGCGGTTTGATCATGGGTGGGCCAACAGTGGGCAAACCGTCACATTAGCGCGATGCCTTCTTGGAACAAAATTGATTGAATCTATTTAAGCAATTCGTTTTGGCAATAGCACTGGACGGGGTGTTGGCCGGTATCGTCGGGCGCCGTGGAGCATTCGTCAAGCCGCTTTCCTCTCTGCGATCACGCAGTTGTGTAGCAGCGTCGTGTTTGTGCATTGCGCAATTCATCGTGCAACTCCCCAGATTCGACGAGCGTAACTGCTTACTCCGCGCATTTGCGGGCGTAGCAGTTTCAGCTGCGTGCAGTTCGTTCCATTGCCGATCGACGAAGTTCGCTGCTTGCGGCGTCAAGAAGCCCCACGTTGCCACTTCGTGCACGTTGGGTTGGCCAGCGGTGGGGACCGTCGCCTTTGCGGTGATGAGTTCTTGTGTCGTTACTTCCGCTTTCGGCCGGACAGCGACATTCGCAGTCTCTATCCAAGGACGACACCTTTCCGATTGCACCTCGTCGGTAATCGCAACGAAAGACCGCACGTTCGGATCGGCGGCTTTAGGCGTAGGAGCCTGCTTCGACTTGACCAAGCAGGCCGACTACGCGGCGTCGGCCGTCATCAGTGTCCAGTAGAGATCCTGGCGTATGGTTACCAAGGGCAGGGTGCGGCGCCTTCAACCAGCCCTTAACCCAATTTTTTGGACTGAAGTCCGGCGGCGCCGAATCGGACGCCATCGAGCCCACCTTTGCAATCAGAATGCGAATGCATGCTGCACGATCTTGGCGGGACTTTACCCACCTCCGCGTCTTGGCAGCCATAGAGCACCTTCAAGAAATCCGACGGTCGCACCTATTATGAAGCGATCATGCGCTCAGCGACATCGACGGGCATGCGGAGCACCGGCTTGCTACGGATCGACCACACAAGTTCGAGCGCCCCCGATCCCGTATGCAGTCGATCCTAGATTCGGTGCCGGAAAGACTGCCTCATTTACAGCTGCCTAATCAAAAGCTCGCATTGCGCCACGGCCGTCTGTTGTACGGAATATTCCGTAACTGGCTACCACTAGGCGCACGGTATCAGAGCCGTTGTACGCTATTCGGCCGCGCAGCGCGCCTTGGCTATTTTGTGTGTGGCATAGTATTGGGGTCCGAGTTGTACACTCTATTCCCTCCTACCACTGCTGCGTTTTTGCGTTTATCAAGGCAACGACGGCTGCTGATGGCCGGATTTGCCCTGCCACGAGGACTCGCCATGAAACGCATTGCGTCTAGCTGGGTTGCTTTGTTGCTATTCACCGCAGCGCCGTTTGCACAGGCCGCCAATGTCTGGACCGTAACTGCCACAGGCAGCGGCGGAGTATGCACCGCCAACTCCACTACCGATCCGAATTGCACGCTGGATGCGGCAATTTACACCGCCGCGAATGGCGATACCGTGCGTTTCGCCTCCAACGTGCAAGGGCAGACCATCTGCGGCACCTATCCGAACGGCACCTACCAGAATACGCCGCCGAGCGTGAGCATCGACGGCGCGCCGAATGGTGTCAAACTGGATAGCTGCGGAGCCGGGCCTATATTTGCGTTCGACAGTGGCACGCTGGCTCTATCCCATCTGACTCTGCAGAATTCGCCCAATGACGCGATTTACAACTCCGGCGCCAACGTCACCGTAGATTCCTGCACCTTCGCGGGAAATTCTGCGAGCGGCAGTGCTCCCAACGGCGGTGCCGTGGCTCAAGTCGGCGGCAGCGTGTTCATCATCAATTCCACGTTCGCCGGCAATAGCGCAAGCGGAAATGGCGGTGCCATCTATGCCAGCGGCAACGTGGTAATCAGCAATTCGACGATCAGCGCTAATCACGCCCCGATTGGCGGAGGTATCGGCGGCTACGGATTCACAATCATGAGCAGCATCGTCGCCGGCAATTCCGCAACCACTTCTTCACCCGATGTCTACGGCTTCAGTTCGGCGGTATCGCTGGGCTACAACATCGTCGGCAACAGTTCGGGTTCGGGCTTGACCGCCACTGCGGGTGATCAATTCGGCGTCGATCCATTGTTGGCTGCAACCGGTTTAACCAACAACGGCGGCGCGACGCAGACCGTGGCTTTGCAATCGCTCAGCCCGGCGCGCAGCGGCGGCAATTGCGCGGGCAACGCCAGCAATCCGGCGATTCCCGCGGTGACGCTGGATCAGCGCGGCTATACGCGCACGTCGGCCGGCGCCATCGGCTGCAGCGTGGGCGCCTTCGACCTGACGTCGATCTTCTACAACGGCTTCGAGTGATTCAGCGCGACGCGCAGAAGTTGAGGCCGCTCAAGTCCATGTCGGCGTCGAGCTGCCGGCGCAGCCGGGCGAGTTGTCCGCTGGATGAGCGACGACGCGGCCACAGGCTGTGCCACCAGCGGCTGATGAGCGGCTTGGCCGCGGCCCGCGGACAGACTTCCGGAACGGCCTCGCCGGCGAATTCTGCGACCGCGCGCATGGCTTCGTCCAACGTGGCGAACAATTCCAGCGGATTGGGAGCCAACGGACGATCCCACCAGATCAGCGCGTAGCGATCCGACCACGGTCCGGACACGCCGGCAATGGCCTTGCCGCCGCGATAGGCGACGTGGGAAATGCCTTCGTAATGCTGCTGCCAGACGATGCGGCCGACGCCGCGGACCGTGCGCGCCATCGGCGCGGCATCGGGAACAAGGGGAGTGGAAACGAGCATTACGGGCAATCCGTGGAGCAATGCCTGTAGTTAGCAAGTCGCATGCCAGCCGCGATCGCATTGGCGCGGGGATCCACCCGCGTCCGGCGCCTGACCGCGCGGGTCACAAATGCCGTGCGGCGGTCACCGGATCAACGGTCGCCGGGCAGGGCCAGCCAGTCGGCTTCGCTGCCGATCGGCGCGCCAGGCGGCACTTCGACGCTGCGCGCATGGATCGCCAGCAGCTTGTCCAGTTGACGCGGATCGAGCAGCTGCCGCGACAGGCTGGCACCCCAGGCGCGCTCGGTCGCATCGCCCTTGCGCTGCGCGAGCGCGAGCGCCACATCGTGCAGACGCTGGTCGAGCAGCGCAGCGACGCCGGGTGTCGTCCTGGGATTGTGCGCGGTCTGCGCCATCGTCAGCAGCGTGCGGAAGGCGATGCGGCGCACCAGCGCGTCGGTCTTGTCCGGCAGCGTGGCGGCGAGCAGGCGGTCGAGCACCTCACTCACGCCCAAGGCGTTCGCATCGGCTGCGTGCTGCGCCTCCAGCCGCGCCAACCGCGCCGGCGCGAGCAGTGCGCCCAGCGTCAGTTCGGCTGCGCTGTCCGCCGCGACCAGCGGATCGAACGGAGTGCCCGCGGAATCGGTGAAAAGTTCGATGCTGTATTGGCGGTTGTCGCTGCCATTACGCGCCGCCGAGAGCAGCGGCACCAGCCGCTGCGGCACACGCAAGGCATCGGGAGAGAGCGTGGCAAGCACCGCATCCAGAGCCGCCCGCTGCGCGGCGGGGGGTGCCGGTTCGGATGCTTCGGCGCCATCGCCATTGACCGCATAGTGCACGTATACGCCGCCGATCGTCTTCGCTGCAGCGACCGTCTGATAGCGATGCAGCAGCCACACCGGCACGAAGCGACGGCGCAGATTGGCGACGGGTTCGCCGGGCGCGAGCGCGGACAGTCCGAAATGATCGAGCGCCGCGCGGCGCACGTGCATCAGGCGATTCAGTTCCGCAGTCGGATCCGCGCCGTCGTCCCACAACGATGCCAACGGCTGCGCAGTATCGCCCGCACGCGCGTCCGGGTCTTGCACGTAACGCAGACCCGAGGCGACGATTTTCGCGGCTTCGGCACTCGCCGCGACATCCGGATTCTGCCCCGGCGACGGCTCGCCGTAGAGCCAGGCGACCGTGGCCATGTCCCACGCGCCGACGCCAACGCCGTAGGCATCGTGCAGGTCGGGTTTGCCGTCGACCAAGCCTATGCGTGGCGGCGGGTAATCCATCACCGAGGCGCGATCCTGCGTGCTCGCGGCGAAGTTGTGCGCGAAGCCGAGCGCGTGACCGACCTCGTGTGCGCCGAGCTGGCGCAACCGCGCCAGCGCTGCCTGCACCGGGTCGTTCGGGCCGCCCTTGCCGATCTGCGCGGCGCCGACCAGGGCCTCGAAGATCTGGATGTCCTGGCGCACGCGCAAGGAACCGATCACGACCATGCCCTTGACGATCTCGCCGGTGCGCGGATCGACGATTTCCTGACCGTAGGACCAACCGCGCGTGGCGCGATCCACCCAGTTGACGACGTTGTAACGCGCGTCCATCGGATCGACGTCGCGGGGCAGCACCTTAACCTCGAACGCATCGATGTAGCCGGCCGCATCGAAGGCCTGTTTCCACCAGCCGATGCCCTGTATCAGCGCGTTGCGGATCGGCTCGGGCGCACGCCAATCGACATAGAACACGAGCGGCTTGCGCACGCGCGAGCGCGCCGCCGCTGGATCGGTCTTTTCGAGCCGGAAACGGTTGGCGTAGTCGCGCACCACGTCGCTACCGAGCGGTTCGCCGAAATCCACGACTTGCGTTGCGAAGCCGCCGACACGCGCATCGAACTTTCGCGGCTCGAAGCCGGGGCCGGGCAGCGCGACGAAACTGTGATGCACGGTGAAGCTGACCTGCTCCGGGTCGGGCGCGATGTTCGCGACTTCCGCGCCAGGCGTTTTCGAGACGTACGTCTGCACAGCGTCGATTTCGAGATTATCCGGAAACACCTTTACCGAATCCGGATCGGCGGCACTGAGCTTGGCGTCGAGCGCGAAACCCTTGCCGGCGCCCTGGCCGCCGCCGACGCCAAAGGTGTCAGTGCTTTGGTCAAGCGAGTCGACGATGCCGATCACGTCGGTGGTGAGAAACCCGGACAGATCCACCACGATGCGGCCGTCGGCCAAGGTCGCGGCAATGTCGCCCATCCACACGATCGAGGTCGCGAAGTCGGGACTGGCGGCGGCGCCGGTTTCGGCACCGCGGAAGCGCGGATTCTCGAACACGGCGGCGATCTTGTTGCCGTAACGGCGAAACGCGATGACCTGGGTCTGGCCGAGCCGGCCACGATCCAGGAACGTGGGCGCTGCGCCCAGACCGGTACGCAGCGTCGCGGTGTACAGGAATCGTCCCGACACGCCATCGTTTTGCGCGGCCGGCAGGGTGACCAAAATGCGCCCGCCGCGCTTATCCACATGCACCGGCACGAGTCCTTGCATCGCCGCGGTGCCGTCGAAAATCTTGTCCGCTGCCGCGCCTGCGTGCCGGGTTTGCGCCGGTGTGGCGTGCGCAGAGGCAAGGCCCATGAGAGCCGCGAGAATCAGCGGCAGCGCAATGATCGGTCGGTGAGCGAGTTCAGTCATGCCCGGGATTCTATCCCGTGCGCGGTCGCACCGCAGAATCGCGGATCGCTCAGATCAGCGCAACCGGCCGGCGCGCGCCGGCGAAGCGATGCGCCCAATAGCGCTCGCTCAGGCGATCCACGCGCACACGCTCGCCGGTAGTCGGCGAATGAATGAAACGTCCCGCGCCGAGGTAGATGCCGACGTGCGAGATGCGTCTGCCACGGGTGTGGAAGAACACGAGGTCGCCGGCCTGCAGCTGATCGCGCGAAATCTTCCGGCTGTCAGCGAACTGGGCGGCCGAGTTTTCCGGCAAGTCCACACCCAGCACCTGCGCGAACACATAATGGACGAAACCCGAGCAATCGAAACCGTGTTGCGGGCTGCGTCCGCCGCGACGATAGCGGATATCGCGCAAGGTCATGGCGAAATCCACCAGCAGACGGCGCGGATCGGCATCGCTGACGGGCGCAGACTGATCCGGCAGCGCTTGCACCATCCAATCCGGCAGCGACATTTCGTCCGGCACGGACGGCGCGAGCATCGCGCGCAGCAGATGTACGGTACACGCCACCTGCGGAGCCGGCAGTGCCGCCGCGGCATTGCCGGCCACGCCGACAAGCACGGCAGTCAGCAATGTACAAACGCAACGGCGCATGCGCGATGACTCCGGAACGTCCGCCCCCCCCGGCAGACAGCGAAGCGGCGAACCTAGCAAAGGGGTCGTTGGAAACTTGTTAATCCCTGTAGACTGCGGCTGCGATTCAATGGAGTCCCGATGCGAATCTGCGTCTATTGCGCCTCCAGTCAGATGTGCGATGCGGCCTACCACGCTGCCGCCATGCGCCTGGGCGAACTGCTGGCCGAGGATGGCCACGTCATCGTCTACGGCGGCGGTGCGGTCGGCTTGATGGGATCGCTCGCCAATGGTGCGCTGGCCCATGGCGGCAAGGTGATCGGCATCATCCCGCGCTTCATGCGCGAGGTGGAATGGCAGCACGCCGGCATCGAGAGTCTGGAAATCGTCGAAGACATGCGCGAGCGCAAGCATCGCCTGCTCACCGGATCGGACGCCGTGGTCGCGCTGCCCGGCGGCTGCGGCACGCTTGAAGAGCTTTTCGAGGCGATCACGCTCAAGCGCCTGGGCCTGTATTTCAATCCGATCGTGCTGCTCAACACGCGCGATTTCTACGCGCCGCTGCAAACCTTCATGCAAAAGATCATCGACGAACGCTTCATGAACACGGAACACGCGACGATGTGGTCGCTGGTGGATGCGCCCGAGCAAGTGCTGCCAAAAATCCGCGCCACGGAAAAATGGCGCGAGGATGCGCGCGACTACGCGGTGGTGCGCTGAGCCTCAATCCCGGTCCTGATTAGCGTCGAGACGCAGCGCAATTACCCCCTCTCCCGCTGGCGGCAGAGGCGAAATCCGTGGGCAATTGGCTGAAGTTCGGCACTAATCAGAATCCAGGCTGACGTCCTGGCCGGCATCCGGATCGTCAAGGAAGCCGTCGCCGCCCGTTTCGCCGGAATCCTGGTGCGCTCCGGCGGCTGCAGTACCGCGTTCGCTGCGCTCGGCCTGCTTCTGCCAGCGCGTCTTGATCGGATTGGCTGCTTCTGCCGCCGCGGCATCGGCCACCAGCGCGCGCTTGCGCTCGTCCGCAAGCTCCGCCCAATGGCAGTTCTCGATCGCACCAGCCATCGAATACAGAAGATTCAGGCTCGGCCTGAAGCCGGCGCGCTTGACCTTCATGAACGCCTCGACCGGCCCGACGCGCACGAGGTCGTCTTGCGTGCGCACACCGACCTGGCGCAGCCAGGCGGCGCCCTTGGGACCCACATTGCGGATCTTGTTGTCGTCCTTCCCGGCCATGTCAGTCCGATCCGCGCAGCGAATCCATGAAGATGCCAGCGAGCCGCTCCATGCCAGCACGATCGTCATCGTCGAAACGTGCGAGCTTCGGACTGTCCACGTCCCACACGCCGATCAGACGTTCCGCATCGAACAGCGGCACGACGATTTCCGAACGCGAGGCGGAATCGCAGGCAATGTGCCCGGCGAACGCGTTCACGTCGGGCACCACTTGCGTCTGTCGCGTCGTCGCCGCCGTGCCGCATACACCCTTGCCGAGCGCGATGCGCACGCAGGCCGGCCGGCCCTGGAACGGCCCGACCACGAGTTCAATGCCGTCGTGGAAATAGAATCCCGCCCAGTTGATGTCCGGCAGCGCGTGATACACGAGCGCGGCGAAGTTGGCCGCATTGGCGATGCGATCGCGTTCGCCATGCAGCAGGCCGCGCGCCTGATCGGCCAGTTGTGCGTAAAGTCCGGATTTGCTGTCGGCGCGAATGGCGGCGGCGGTATACATGGCGGCATTCTACCTTGTGGCGCCTGCGAGCAGCGCGATTTATCCTGCGCGTTTACGCGCATACTGGCTCATGACAATTTTCCGATCCGGCGTTCTTGGCATTCCGGCAGCGCTGCCGAAAGCGGCAGTGCGCACGTGAGCCGCGGCGCCTTCATCGCCGGCACCGACACCGGCATTGGCAAGTCCGTGGTTTCGGCCACCCTGCTGGCAACGCTCACTGCCGGCGGGCGTCGCGCCATCGGCATGAAGCCGGTCGCCAGCGGCTGTCGGCCGACGTCGCACGGACTGCGCAACGAAGACGCGGAACTCCTGATCGCGCACAGCGCCGCAGCGCCCGATTACGCTCAAGCAAACCCCATTGCCCTGCCCGAAGCGATTGCGCCGCACCTGGCCGCCGCGCATAGCGGTGTGGAAATCCGGCTCGAGCCGATTCTCGCCGCATTTGCCGCATTGTCCACAAAGTCGGATTTCGTCGTCGTCGAAGGCGTCGGCGGCTGGATGGTGCCGTTGTCCGCCGTGCTGATGCAAGCCGATCTGGTGCGCGCGCTGAAATTGCCCGTGATCCTCGTCGTCGGGCTGCGCCTGGGCTGCCTCAATCACGCCCAACTTGCCGCGCGCGCCATTGCCGCCGACGGTTGCGAGCTCGCCGGCTGGATCGGCAACCACATCGATCAGCACATGGACTGCGTCGAGGAAAACCTCGCCACACTGCGCGATCGGCTGCCGGCCCCGTGTCTGGGCGTCCTGCCTTTCGCATTGTCGCCCGACCCGCACGCGCTCGCGCCGCATCTGCACGCGGCGG
>JAJXWU010000232.1 GCA_021781425.1 Pseudomonadota bacterium | reverse complement strand
TTACACCGCCACGGTCGGCTCGTTGCCGGTGCGCGACGGCAAGGGCAAGAAGATCGCCGAGGTCGTGTTCACGGCCTACACGATGGATGGCAGGGATCGTCCGGTCACGTTCGCGCTGAATGGCGGCCCCGGCGCCTCGTCCGTGTATCTGAACTTCGGCGCGATCGGCCCGAAGAAAGTGCGCTTCGGCGAGGAAGGCGACAACCCTTCCGATCCGGCCACGTTGCACGACAATCCCGGCACCTGGCTGGGTTTCACCGACCTCGTCTTCATCGATCCGGTCGGCACCGGCTTCAGCCGCTCTCTCGTGGACAACAAGCAGACCACCACGGATTTCTACAGCACCAACAGCGACATCCATTATCTGTCGCGCATCATCTACGACTGGCTGGTGAAGAACGATCGCCTGCAATCGCGCAAGTACCTGGTCGGCGAAAGTTACGGCGGTTTTCGCGGTCCGCGCATCACCGAGTATCTGCAAACCCAGCTCGGCGTGGCGATGAACGGCGTGGCGTTGCTCTCGCCGTATCTCGATCCTGCCGCCTCCGCCGACGGCAATGTCTCGCCGCTGCCGTGGATGCTGACCCTGCCCTCGATCGCCGCGGCCAATCTCGAACGCCAGCACAAGCTCAGCGCCGCGGCGATGGCACCGATCGTCGACTACACGCGCACGACATATGCGCAAACCCTGATGCAGGGTCGCAGCGACCCTGCCGCGACCGACGCGATGATCGCCAAGGTCACGGAACTCACGGGCCTGGATCCCGTGTTCGTGAAGCGTTCCGGCGGTCGCATCGAGACCCAGGCTTATTTGCGCGAGATCTACCGCGCCGAAGGCAAGCTCGGCAGCCGCTACGATTCCAACGTCACCGCCTGGGATCCGTTTCCGTTTGCGCCGCACCAGATGACCGGCGATCCCATCCTCAACGGCATCATCGCGCCGACCACCACGGCGATGGTCGATTTCGTCACCCGCGTCGTCGGCTGGAAGATCGACGCGCGCTACAACGCGCTCAGCTACGCGGTGAACCGGATGTGGCACGAGGACAACGATGCGCAGCAGGGCTCGGTGAAGCAGTTGCGCGAGGCGGTGGCAAACGATCCCGGCTTGCGCGTGCTGATCGCGCACGGCTGGGACGATCTGTCCTGCCCGTTCATGGCCTCGGTGCTGATTGTCGACCAGATGCCGGCGATGGGCGACCGCGTGCAGGTCAGGGAGTATGCAGGCGGCCACATGTTCTACGCGCGGCCGGACAGTCAGAAGGAATTGCGCGCGGATGCGATGAAGCTGTTCGGCTTGCGCTGAGGCGCAACCGCGCGTTACCCCGCGACCCGATCCAGATAGAAGCGGACGATGTCCGCTTCCTGGCGCCGCATCAGATCCACGATGCTCGCGCGCGCGGCGTGGCCGATGCGTGCGCGCAGGGCGGAATTGTCGCGCAGACGGTCAATGCAGGCATCGGCCTGCGCTTCATCGTGTACCAGGAAACCGTTGACGCCGTCGATCACGAGTTCAGCGTAGCCGCAGCCTTCGGCGAAAACGACGACCGGCAACGCCATCGCCATCGCCTCGAGAATCACCGTGCCGCCGGTTTCGATCCATTGCGGGTGCTTGCGGTAAACGAACACGTCCAGGGTCTCGAGAAATTCCGCTGCGCCGAGCGTGCCGACGTCGAGCAGATCCGGCATCGGTACTGCGTCCGCGAACGCCGAGGCGATGATGCCGCCGCCAAGAATGCGCACGCTGTATCCGCGCGCGAGCAGACCGCGGAAAAACGCCGGGTCGTTGGGGTGGAACTTGTAGGGATAGGCGCGCCCGTGCCGGCCCACGCGCAATTGCTGGTGCGAATCCGGCCGCGGGCGACGCCGACGAAACGCTTCCGTATCGACCGGCGAATACTCCACCGTGCCGGGCAAGCCGGTCAGGGCGTGGAAAAAGCGCGATGGAAAGACCAGATCGACGCGCGGTCGCGAGTCGCTGGCTTCCAGACGAGCCAGTAATCGTCCCAGATTGGCGTGCTGTTCGGCGAGGTTGTGGCAGATCGCGACGCGGTCGAACGCCGAGGACTCCAGCCAGCCGGCGCATTCAAAGTAGGTTCCGATCAACGCCAGCGTGCCGCCATCGGGAACGGCGTCGGCGCTGATCAGCCGCACCGGCGCCTCGGCCGCGGCCTCCGCTGCGACCGGTACGGTGGACCACAGCGTGACCGGCACATGGCACGACAGGCAGCGGTAGAGATTCAATGCGCGCCGCTCCGTGCCGCCGATGGTGTCGAGCTTGCACACGATATGCACATGACTGCTGGAACCGGGCGGCCGCTGCCGCACCAGCGCACGCCGTTGCAGACGCTCGAGTTGTTCGCGCAATCCGTCGGCTGCACTGCGCCACGCTTGCGTTCGCCCGACGAGCCGGTGGCACTCCCCACGCGCGATTCGAATCTGCGGATTTTCCGGATCCAGCACAAGGGCGCGGTCCAGAAACGCCGTGGCCTCGGTCAACAGATGCAGATCGACGCAAATCTCGCCGGCGACCAGCGCAATCTCGCTCGCGGCGACCGCACCGGCACGCAGCGGTCTCAACACCGCCTCCGCTTTCGACCCCTCGCCGCGCCGCATATGCTCGATGGCGCTGTTGAGCCGCTGAATCTGCGCGTCCGCGGAAGTCTCGAAACTACCGCTGGTGCCGCGATACGCACGCTTGAGCAATCCGCAGCAATGCTTGAAACGCTTCCCGCTCCCGCACGGGCACGGCACCATGCGCGGCGTGAACGCATGGCGTGACATCGCGATGCCCGTACCGGAAGGGTGGTCGTCGAACCGGGATAGCAGCGTAGCCGCACCCGTACCTTCCGTTATGTCGGATGTTTTGCCCGAGGGCGCATCGAAACTTGCCGGAAAGCGCATCGCACTTATGCCGCAACCCGCGCGCCCTGAGGATTGCGCCAAGCGCCAAGCAATTGTTCACGACGCGTCCGCGCCTTGTCCAGATGCGCGTGCTTGATGTGGCCGTAGCCGCGGATGTGTTCGGGCACGCTGGCGATATCAACTGCCAATCCGAGATTGTCGCGATCCAGTTTCGCCAGCAACTCATCGACGGTGGTGAAGTATTCGCCGATCAGCGCGCGCTCATGCTTGCGCTCGGCCGTGTAGCCGAAAATATCGAACGCACTGCCACGCAGTCCACGCAGTTTTGCCAGTAGCCGGAACGCAGCAAACACCCACCCGCCGTATTCGCCCTTGCGCAGTTTTCCCTCCGAATCGCGACGCGCGAGCAGCGGCGGTGCCAGGTGGAAATGCAGTTTGAAATCGCCGTCGAACTGTTCACGGATGCGCTTTTCGAAATCGCCCGCGGTGTACAGGCGTGCGACTTCGTATTCGTCCTTGTAGGCCATCAGCTTGAACGCATAGCGCGCCACGGCTTCAGCGAGGGCGCTCGAGCCCGGAACTTTGGCGGCTTCCGTACTGCGCGCCTTGTCGACGAGAGCCTTGTATTTCGCTGCGTAGGCGGCGTTCTGGTAGTCGGTGAGAAAAATGATGCGACGGGCGACGCGTTCGTCGAGCGTGGTGCTCAGACGCGAATCGTCCAGCGGCATGATTGTGTCAGCATTCTTCTCCATCACGCCGCCGGCAGCATCACGCACGCGTGCGATATCGTGCGCGGCCATGCGGCCCCAGTTGAATGCGGTCTTGTTCATTTCCACCGCGGCGCCGTTGAGTTCCACCGCGCGCATCAACGCTTCGAGCGATAACGGCACCCAGCCTTTCTGCCAGGCGTAGCCGAGCATGAAAAGATTGGCGCCGATCGAATCGCCGAGCAGTTTGACGGCGAAGTCGGTGGCGTCGACGATGTCGGGCAAGGCACCGCCGAGCGCGGTCTTGACCGCATCGACGATGCCGTTCGCCGGGAACTGCATGTCCGGCTTCATGGTGAAACTGCCGGGCATCGCTTCGTACGAATTGAGCACGACGCGCGAGCGGCCGGCGCGAATCTTCGACAGTGACCAGTAGTCGTTGACCACGACCATGTCGCAGCCGAGCACGGCATCGGCCTCGCCGGCGGCGATGCGCACGGCGTGAATATCCGCCGGCGATTTCGCGATGCGCAGATGGCAGGTCACCGCACCGCCTTTTTGCGCGAGACCGGTCTGGTCGAGCACGGTGCTGCCCTTGCCTTCCAGGTGCGCGGCCATGCCGATCAGCGCGCCGATGGTGACGACGCCGGTGCCGCCAATGCCGGTGACGAGGATGTTCCAGGGCTTGGACAAATCACTCGCGAATTGCGCTTGCGGAATTGTGGAAAAATCCACTTTGCTGCCACCGGGCTTGCGTTTCTTCAGCCCGCCGCCGTGCACGGTGACGAAACTTGGGCAAAACCCCTTCACGCAGGAGAAATCCTTGTTGCAGCTCGACTGGTCGATTTCGCGCTTGCGTCCGTACTCGGTTTCCTTCGGCAGTACCGAGACACAAAACGATTCCTTGCCGCAGTCGCCGCAGCCCTCGCACACCAGCGAGTTGATGAACACGCGCTTGTTCGGATCGGCCATCTTGCCGCGCTTGCGCCGGCGGCGTTTTTCGGTGGCGCAGGTCTGGTCGTAGATCAGCACGGACACACCCTCGACTTCGCGCAGGCGTTTCTGCACGGCGTCGAGTTCGTCGCGATGGATGAATTCGACATCGGCCGGGAAGATGGCCGCATCCGACCATTTCTCGATGTCGTCGCCCATCACGACGATGGTCGCAACGCCCTCGCTGCGCACCTGATGCGCGATGGCCGGCACGGACAGCTTGCCGTCCACCGGCTGGCCGCCGGTCATCGCTACCGCATCGTTGTACAGAATCTTGTAGGTGATGTTGACGCCGGCCGCGACCGCCTGCCGGATCGCGAGCGAGCCGGAATGGAAATACGTGCCGTCGCCGAGATTCTGGAAGACGTGCTTGGTTGCGGTGAACGGCGCCTGCCCGCACCAGGTCGCGCCCTCGCCGCCCATCTGGGTGAAGGTGTCGGTGCGCCGGTCCATCCACGTCACCATGTAGTGGCAGCCGATGCCGCCGAGCGCGCGCGAATCTTCCGGAACATTGGTCGACGTGTTGTGCGGGCAGCCGGAGCAGTAGTGCGGCACGCGCGGAAAATTCGCTCGCGGTAGCGTCAGTTCGTGTTCTTTCGCGGCTATCCAGGCCACGCGCGCGGTCATCGCCTCGCTGCTGAAGAAGCGCGACAAGCGCTTGGCGACGACCAGCGCGATCATCGCCGGCGTCAATTCGTTCGTGCTCGGCAATATCCAGTTGCCGTCCTCGTCGTACTTGCCGACGATGTGCGGACGTACGTCCCAATTGAACATGTATTCCTTCATCTGCGATTCGAGGAAGGAACGCTTCTCCTCGACCACGATGATGTCTTCGAGACCGCGCGCGAACTCGCGGATGCCGATCGGCTCCAGCGGCCAGGTCATGCCGACCTTGTACACGCGAATGCCGATCTCGCGCGCGTCACGCTCGTTGATGCCGAGGTATTCCAGCGCCTGCAAGACATCGAGATAACTCTTGCCGGTGGTGACGATGCCGAGCCGCGCTTGCGGCGAATCGAGCACCACGCGGTCGAGCTTGTTCGCGCGTGCGAACGCACATGCGGCTTTCACCGCGTACTGGTGCAGACGCATTTCCTGATCCAGCGGTGGATCGGGCCAGCGGATGTTCAGCCCACCCGGCGGCAACTCGAAATCCTGCGGCAGCACGATGTCCAACTGATGCGGATTGACGTTGACGCTGGCCGAGGACTCGACCGTCTCGGCGATCGTCTTGAATCCGACCCAGCGCCCCGTGAAACGGCTCATCGCCCAGCCGAGCAGGCCCATGTCCAGAATATCCTGTACGCCGGCAGGATTGAGTATCGGCATCATCGCGCTGACGAATTCGAGTTCCGAGCCGTGCGGCAAGGTGGACGAGCGGCAAGCATGGTCGTCTGCGGCGAGCGCAAGCACGCCGCCATTCTTCGATGTGCCGGCCGCGTTGCCATGCTTGAACACGTCGCCGCAACGATCGACCCCGGGGCCTTTGCCGTACCACATCGAAAATACGCCGTCGTACCTGGCGCCAGGGAAAAGATTGGCCTGCTGGGTGCCCCAGACCATGGTCGCGCCGAGGTCCTCGTTCAGGCCCGGCTGAAATTCGATGCTGGCAGCAGCGAGATGCTTCTTCGCCTTCCACAATTCCAGATCGAAACCACCCAATGGCGAGCCGCGGTAGCCGGAGATGAATCCCGCTGTGGTCAAGCCGGCGGCGCGATCGCGCATCTGCTGCATCAGAGGCAGCCGCACCAATGCCTGCACACCGGACAGGTAAACCCGGCCGCGTTCGCGCGTGTACTTGTGCTCGAGGGTGTAGTCGAAATCGATCTTGGCAGCGGGGACGGACATGACGGAGCCGGGAGATGGCGGGCGGACGTCCATTCTACCAGTCGCCTCCCCGCCGCCCGTGGCGGCGCGTCCAAGACCTTGTATGATGCGCCGCGTTGACCTTTCTCGGGGGAGGCCGGGGAATGGTTTTCAACTCGCTCACATTCGTGGCGTTCTTTGCGCTCGTGCTGGTTGTACACAACCTGCCGTTGCGCTGGAGCGTGCGCAAGCTCAACCTGCTGATCGCCAGCTACCTGTTCTACACGGCGTGGAATCCCCCGTTCGTGATCCTGCTGTGGGTGTCCACGGTAGTGGACTGGTACGCGGCGCAGGGATTGGTGAAGGCCAAACGCGAATCCGCGCGGCACGCCTGGATGCTGCTGTCGGTAATCGCCAACCTCGGCATGCTCGGCTACTTCAAGTACGGCCAGTTCCTGCTCGATAACTTCGCAACGCTGCTGCACGCGGCCGGCGTGGCCTACCAGCCGGCGCCACACGACATCGTGCTGCCGGTCGGCATCTCGTTCTACACCTTCGCCACCCTGGCGTACACGCTCGACGTCTATCTGCGCCGCGCAGAACCGGCGGAGAATTTCCTCGACTATGCGCTGTTCGTTACCTTCTTCCCCCACCTGGTCGCCGGACCGATCATGCGCCCGACCGAACTGGTGCCGCAGTTCGAGCAGCCACGCCGCGCGAACGCCGACCAGTTGCGCTTCGGCCTCGCCCTGATGACGCTGGGCCTGTTCAACAAGATCGTGCTGGCCGATGGCTTGCTCGCGCCGGTGGCCGAACACGTCTATGACGCGCACGCGATTCCCGGCGCGCTGGATGCCTGGGCGGCGACGCTGGCCTTCAGCGGCCAGATCTTCTGCGACTTCGCCGGCTATTCCACCACGGCGATCGGCGCGGCGATGTGTCTGGGCTTCGCCATGCCGGACAATTTTCGTTTTCCGTATGCGGCGGTCGGGTTTTCCGATTTCTGGCGGCGCTGGCACATCACCCTGTCGGCGTGGCTGCGCGATTATCTGTACATCCCGCTCGGCGGCAACCGCCACGGCGAACGCCGCACCATGGCCGCGCTGATGACGACGATGCTGCTCGGCGGACTGTGGCATGGTGCGAGCTGGACCTTCGTCGTCTGGGGCGGATTGCATGGCGTGTATCTCGCCGTCGAACGTTTCCTGCGCCGGCGCTTTGCCGGCTACCAGCCGGGCACGCTCGCGCTCGTCGCGCTGGGCCTGCTCACCTACGCGCTGGTCAACATCACCTGGGTGTTCTTCCGCGCCAAGACCTTCGGCATGGCGTGGACCGTGCTCGGCGGCATGTTCGGCGCGAACGCGACGGCCAAGCCGATTTTGTCGACGTTTTACCTACTCAGCGTCGCCGTCATCGTCGGCGGCCTGGTGCTGGCGCACTGGTTCATGCGCGCGCGTACGCTCGAGTCGGTGATCGCGCGTGCGCATCCTGCCGCAATTTCCGCCGTGTGGGCACTGCTCGCCTTTGCCATCGTCGCCACGCAAGGTTCCGGCGCGGCCTTCATCTACTTCCAGTTCTAAGCCATGGACATGCGTCGCAGCGAAGTGTCAGCGGAAGATCAGGCGCGCTACCTGCGGCGCGGCGATTACGCGTGCGTCACCGCGGCCGACCGTCCCGGCGTGGCGCAACCGGTGCCGCTGCGCGAGGTGCCGGCACAACCGTGGGGCCGCATCCTGCTCGGCGCATGCGTGCTGTTCGCGGTGTTGATCGGCGCCTGGGAATGGTACTGGCGGGCCTGGGGCGCAGTGCCCGACTACTACAACAGCAATGCGGAATGGGCACAGCAGCGCCGGCGCATCGACAACGGCGAAGGCAATGCCACCGTGTTGATCGGCTCCTCGCGCATGTTGTTCGATCTGCAACTGGACGTATGGCAAAAACTCGACGGCGAACGGCCGATCCAGCTGGCGCTGGAAGGCACGACGCCATTGGTGACGATGGAGAACCTGGCCGCCGATCCGAAATTCACCGGGCGCCTGCTGATCGGCGTGGCGCCGGATCTGTTCTTCAGCGGCTTCGCCTATCGTGGCGACGCACTCAAGTACTATGAAAAGGAAACGCCATCGCAGCGCGTCGGCAACTGGTTGTCGCGCACGCTGATCGAACCCTGGTTCGCGTTCTTCGACGAGGATTTTGCGCTGGCCAAGGTGCTCAAGCGCCAGGACTGGCCCGCGCGTCCGGGTGTGCCCAACCGGCTCGACGTGCGCAAACTCAGCGTCAGCGAGGCTGATCGCAACACGCATCTGTGGGACAAATTGGTAGTCGATGCGCAGTATCGCGATCTGGCACGCAGCATCTGGGCACAACATCTGAACGGCCCGCCACCGCCGGACATGGACACGCCGGAAAAAGTGGCGAAGGTCGTCGACAAGCAAATCCAGCGCGCGGTGGACGCGCTGGCCAAACTGCGCGCCCGCCGTGTCCAGGTGCTGTTCGTGCGACCGCCCGATGCCGGACCGTATCTGGCGTTCGACAATCGCGTGTTTCCGCGTGCCAAAACCTGGGACGTGCTGCTCGCCAAAACCGGTGTGCCCGGTATCTACTTTTCCGATTACCCGGAACTCAGCGGCTTCGATCCGCCGGAGTGGTCGCACCTCAAACTCGCCGATGCGCGCCAATTCACGGCCGCGCTGCACGCGATCGTGGTACGCGATTACTGGAAGGCCGATGCGGTGAAATAGACGCGGCGCTACAACGCATCCGCATCGGTCTCGCCAGTACGGATGCGAATGACCTGATCCAGCGCGTAGACGAAAATCTTGCCGTCGCCGATCTTGCCGCTGTTAGCGGATTTCGTGATCGCTTCGATCACGCGTTCGACGAGATTGTCCGGCACGGCGATTTCGAGTTTGAGCTTGGGCAGGAAATCGACTACGTATTCCGCACCACGATAAAGTTCGGTGTGACCTTTCTGGCGGCCAAAACCCTTGACCTCGGTCACAGTGATGCCCTGCACGCCGGCCTCGGCCAGCGCCTCGCGCACGTCGTCGAGCTTGAACGGCTTGATGATAGCCATCACCATTTTCATGGACTGCTCCGTCGCTTCGCGGACGGACACTATACCCGGCGCGTGGGCGATTTCCTACGCGCCACCGCGCGCACTGCCGACAACGCACAGGCACGCGTTTGGCTAAACTGCCCGCACGTTTCGTACAGGACCACCGCCATGTTCAATGCCACCGCCATCGACGATCTGGCCCGCCGCCTCGCCGACCTTGTGCCGCCCGGCGCGCGCGCGGCGCGCGACGACCTTGCCGCGAATTTCCGCGATGCCCTGCGTGCCGGATTGCGCAGGCTCGATCTGGTCACGCGCGAGGAATTCGACGTGCAGCGCGGCGTGCTGTTGCGCACGCGCCAGAAGGTCGAGGCGCTGGAGGCGCGCGTGGACGAGCTCGAAGACAAGCTCGGCAGCGCGCATTGATCCGGCTTCACACCGATTCGCCACGAACGTGGCACGGGCGGATTTTGTCCTGGGGTCTTGCATGAGTCTTGCCATCGTACATTCACGCGCACAGGAAGGCGTATCGGCGCCGCCGGTCACCGTGGAAGTGCATTTGTCCGGCGGGCTTCCCGGCACCAACATCGTCGGCTTGCCCGAGGCAGCGGTGAAGGAAGCGCGCGACCGCGTGCGCGTGGCGATCCAGAACGCACAACTCGAATATCCGGCGCGCCGCGTGACGGTCAGCCTCGCGCCAGCCGACTTGCCCAAGGATGGCGGCCGTTTCGATCTGCCGATCGCGCTGGGCATTCTCGCCGCGCAAGGGCATTTGCCGAAAGAAAATCTTGGGCAATACGAATTCCTCGGCGAACTCGCCCTGTCCGGCGAGCTGCGCCCGGTCACCGGCGTGCTGACCGCGGCGATCAAGGCCGCCAAGCACGGACGCACCCTGATCGTGCCGCGCGACAACGGTGCCGAAGCGGCGTTGGCCGGCGGCGCCACCGCGCACGGCGCCACATCCTTGCTCGAGGTGTGCGCGTTTCTGCGCGGCGCAACGCAATTGCCGATCGCCTCCGGCATTGCCGCCAGCGATGCGCCCGTCGCGAATGCGCTTGAACTCGCCGACGTGCGCGGTCAGCCACACGCGCGGCGCGCGTTGGAAATCGCCGCCGCCGGAAATCATCACGCGGTGTTTGTCGGCCCTCCGGGAACCGGCAAGACCATGCTGGCGAGTCGACTACCCGGCATCCTGCCGCCGCTGACCGAGACGGAGGCGCTGGAAGCCGCGGCGATCCGTTCCGTGGCCGGCTGTGGAATCGATTTCCACACGTGGAAACTGCGGCCCTTCCGCGCCCCGCACCATACCGCATCCGCCGTTGCTCTCGTCGGCGGCGGTCCGATCCCGCGTCCCGGCGAGATCTCGCTTGCGCACCGCGGTGTGTTGTTCCTCGATGAACTGCCGGAGTTCGACCGGCGCGTGCTCGAGGTGCTGCGCGAGCCGCTCGAATCCGGCCACATCGTCATCTCGCGCGCCGCGCGCCAGGCCGAGTTTCCCGCCGCGTTCCAACTTGTCGCGGCGATGAATCCCTGCCCCTGCGGCTATGCGGGCGACCCCAGTGGACGTTGCGCCTGCACGCCCGAGCAGGTGCGCCGCTACCGCGCGCGCGTTTCCGGGCCATTGCTGGACCGCATCGATTTGCAGATCGCGGTGCCGCGCGTTCCGCTCACGGAACTCGGAGATACCGCGCCCGGTGGAGAATCCAGTGCCGCCGTGCGTGAACGCGTGATCGCCGCGCGCAACCGGCAATTGGCGCGCGCCGGCAAGGCGAACGCGCAACTGTCGAATCGCGAGGTGGCGCGCGATTGCGCGCTCGCTCCCTCTGACCGTGCCCTGCTCGAACGCGCGCTGGACAAACTCGGCCTGTCGGCGCGTGCCTACCACCGCGTACTGCGTGTCGCGCGCACTATCGCCGATCTTGCCTGCAGTGAGCGCGTCGCTACCGCACACGTGACCGAAGCGATCCAGTACCGGCGCGCACTCGGGTGAGGCCAGGCGCCAGCGCAATGCGGTGAAGCGCATTGCGCGCACGGCCGAACGCCCGCGGGCGGGGTTGCTTAGTGAGGCCGGGATGGCCGCGCTTAGCAACGCCCCGAGCGCTGCGAGGATAATGTTGCCTTCATGCCGAAATCGCCAGCCGCTCGCTGTGGTAGATCTTCGCCGTGACCAGACCCGCGAGCAGCGCTGCAACCGCGGTGCAGACGAAGCACAGCACCAACGCCGAATCCGGCACCGGATCGCCGCGCATCAGACGCGTGATCGTCACCTGCTGCCCCAGCAACGGCACGGCGTACATCCATAGTTGCGTCTTCACCGGGATCACCGACAACAGCAGCGTCGGCACAATCGGCACAAGCATGAGCAACGATAGGTATGTCTGCGCCTCGCGATAGCTCTTCGCGAAGGCGGCGACCAGGGTCTGCAAACTGCCGAGCAGCGCGGCTAGCGGCAACATCACGAACAGCGTCGCGGCGACGAAGCGCGGACCGAGGGTGAGCGTCATGCCGATTTTCTCGGTCGGCAAAAATTGACCGACTATGGCAAAGGCGAGGATCGACAGCAGCACCGTCGTGATCGCGAACGTGGTGGTCGCGCCAAGCTTGCCGGCGAGAATTTTCCAGCGCGGCACCGGATTGGCAAGCAGGGGTTCCAGCGACTGGCGCTCGCGCTCGCCAGCGGTGGTGTCGATGGCCAGGGCCATACCGCCGATGAAACCGCCGAGTATGAAGAAATACGGCAGCATCGCGAACATCATGCCGGAGCGGCTTTGCGGCGTGGACTGGTCGCGGTCGGCCACCGCGAGCGGTTTGAGAATCGATGGCGACAGTCCGCGTGCGAGCAGACGCAATGCACCGGTACGCTGGTCATAGGCATCGAGCAACTTGCGCAGGCGTTCGGTCGACCCGCGCGCATCCTGCTGCGAGGCGTCGTAGATCATCTCCACCTGCGCCGGTTCGCCCTTGTCCCAGGCCTTGGCGAAATCGGGACCGATACGCAGAACCACGTCGGCGTCCTGATTGCGCACGGCCGCTTCCGGATCGGCCGGCGCCGGCTTGATGTCCACATTGTTCTGCTTGAGCGCGGCGATCAGGTTCGGCGCGTACTGCGCGCCGGCAACGGGCAGTGCCAGCGGCGCCTCGGCTTTGCTCAGTTCGCGCGTGACCAGCGTGTTGATCAGCAGCACGAAGATCAACGGCGCCATCAGCGGGCCGGTGACGAGCGTGTTGATCACGGTGCGGCGGTCGCGCAGGTTTTCGCGGACTTCCTTGAGAAAAACGGTGAGAGCGGAATTCATGCGGCCAATCCTTCATCGGTTCCGATCAATTTGACGAACGCGTCTTCGAGATTCGCCTCGCCGGTTTGCGCGCGCAACGCATCCGGCGACTCATCGGCGACCACGCGGCCGCGCGCGATAACGACGATGCGGTCGCACAACGCCGCCACCTCCTGCATGATGTGGCTGGAGAACAGCACGCAGCGGCCTTCGGCCTTCATCGATTTCAGGAACGTGCGCATCGCACGCGTGGACATCACGTCCAGCCCGTTGGTCGGCTCGTCGAGGATCACGTTCTTCGGATCGTGAACCAGCGCGCGCGCGATCGCGGTCTTGACGCGCTGACCCTGCGAGAAGCCTTCGGTACGGCGGTCGAGGATGTCGCGCATCTCCAACGCCTCGGCCAGCGCTTCGCGGCGTGCGTGCATGGTCTGTGTTTCGATGCCGTGCAGGCGCGCGAAATAGTCGATGTTCTCGCGCGCGGTCAGACGTTTGTACAGGCCGCGCGCATCGGGCAGCACGCCCAGACGTCGGCGCACCGCGACCGGATCGGCGGCGGCATCGATGCCGTCGACCAGCACCTGGCCGGAATCGGGTTGCATCAGCGTGTACAGACAGCGCAATGTGGTGGTCTTGCCGGCACCGTTCGGACCGAGCAGGCCGGTGATTTCGCCGTCGCGCGCGACGAAGGAGGCGCCGTCCACCGCGACCACGCGCTTGGCGCCTTTACCAAAGGCCTTGTGCAGGTTCTTGACTTCGATCATGGGGCTGATCCTTATGGCGATGAACCATTGAAATTCACGAACGCCGGCGTCGGCCCGAGCCGCTCGACGCACTTCGCGTCCAGCGTTTTCGGATCGAGCTTGTCGACGAATTCGTTGACCAGTTTCGGGATGCAGCCGCGACCGATCACGTTGTGACCTTGACCTTTTGCAATCAGCAGTCGCGCATTGGTCAGGCCCTTGAGGATTGCTTCGCCATAGCGCGGCGGCGTGACCGGGTCGAACGCGCCCTCCAGGATCAACACGGGCTTGTCCGTCTTCAGCGGCGAGTGGAAATCCGCCGGTCGCGTTGCGTGCGGCCACACCGCGCAGGCCGCCTTGATGCCGTCGACGAGGTTGTTGCCGAGCAACGTGTTTGCATCCTGCGGCCGCGGTGCGAGCAGATCGGCGTCCTCGCTGCAAATCACCGACAACTGCATCGCGTTCTCGGCGAGATCGGCCATGTCGCCGGTCAGGATCTGGTTCTGTCCGGCCAGCGGCGTGTAGTCGCCCTGCAAACCTTCCTTGATCGACAGCGGCAACAGTGCCGCCGTTTCCGGCGTATAGGCGAACATGCGCACCAGGCCCGCGAGCGTGAAACCATCCAGACGTTTGTTCTGCACGGCAAACGTGACCGGATCGCGGAAAGCATAATCCTGCGGCTTGTCGCGTAATGCATCGCGCAGCTTCATCAAACTCGCGTACGAATCGCCGAACTGCGCCTTGCATGCCGGCGCCTTTTCGCATTCGGCAAACTGCAACTTGAGCGCGTTGTCCAGATTTTCGGCAAAGTCCTGACCGAGCGCGATGCCATTCGGCGCCACGCTGTCGAGCACGATGCTGCGCACGCCGTCCGCATGCCGCATCGCGTACTGCTGCGCCATGCGCGTGCCGTAAGACACGCCGACCAGGTCGAATGCAGGCGCGCCGAGCGCCTGACGCACCGCCTCCAGATCCGCTACGGCGTCGGTGGTCGTGTAGTAGCGTGGATCGGCGTGCCTGGACACTTGTGCGAGACATCCTAGTGTGCGTTGCCTGACCTTGGCAGCGTCGAATCCGGTATCGCCGCCGTCGGTATTCTCATCTGGCTTGCATTCGAGCGCGTTCGAGCCGCCGGTACCGCGCTGGTCGAGCAGCAACACGTGATGATGCTGCAACAGCGGCGCGAACGCGGGTGCGATCTGCGGCCAGGTGTCGACCGCCGATTGGCCGGGACCGCCGGCGAGAAACACCACGATGTCGCGATCGGCGGCGACGGCGTCGCTCTTGATCAGCGCCAGGCGCAAATCGAGCTTGCGGCCGTTCGCATCGGCGCGCTGATTCTCGACGCGACGTTCCGGCACCGAAAACGGCGCACAGAACGCGCTCGTCGTCGCGCCGGAATGCTTCTGCGCCAATTCGCACGCCTTGAATGCCAGCGTGCCGAGCCTGAACGTCTTTGCGTCCGCCGGAATCGGCGCGGCCAACGCTGGCGATGATGTGCCGCCGTTTTGTTTCAAGGTGTGCCATCCGAAATAGGCAGCGGCGGCGATCGCCACGGCGATGCGCAACAGATTTCGTTTGTTCATGAGTCAGTCCTTCTGGCCACCCATCTGAATTGTCTAACCATTCACGCTATCCACGGTTACGTCTTTGGCTCGAAAATCGATTCGATGGATTGGCGGAACAATTTGGCGATGCGAAACGCCAGCGGCAGGCTCGGGTCGTACTTGCCGGTCTCGATTGCATTGACGGTTTGCCGGGACACCTCGAGTTTCTCGGCCAGCTCGCCCTGCGACCAACCGTGCTGCTCGCGTCGCTCGCGCACGCGGTTTTTCATTCCTGCGCCGAGTGGCGACGCAGGCGTTGCCGAATCGCGATAAAGACCCCGCCGACGAGCATGCCGGTCGCCATGCCGACGGCGAGTCCCGTATCCTGCGCATCGCCATGGCGCCAATAGATGTAGGCGGCGATTGCGGCGAAAACCACGGCGATGTAGAGAAATTGCAAGGCGCGCGGTGCCCCATCGTCGTCGCAGGCGCCGCCGCCGTAGCGTCGCGCGGCATATGCGCGGGCGACGGCGTAGACGATCAGCAGCAGCGGAAATATCCAGACCAGGGCGGTGGCGGCCCAGTCCGGCGCAAGCACGTGCGCGGCGGCCAGGAAACCGGCGCCGAGGCCATAAATCGAAACCGCCGCGGCGGCCACACCGAGGCCGACCAGATGCGTACGCTGTTCCAGTTCGTCGCCGGCGAGTACACGCCGCGCCATCAGCCAGATCACGTACATCACCGGTGGCGCCGGCGTAAGCGCATAAATCGTCTTGAGCCACAGCGCATCTGCGGAACGCGCCAGCGGCCAGACCCATAAAAACAGGGCCACGTAGATCGCCATCGCAACCATGACACGGCGTTGATGCGCTCGCTGACTCAGACGGACCATCGCTGCACACTTCCGATATGTCAAGTTAACTTGACAGACGCGACTGTAGCGGCGCATGCAAGCTATGTCAAGCTTCCTTTACAGAACACGGCATTCGACGCACACAATTGCAACGTGGTGGTTGCGACAGTGAAAACGCCCCAATAAAGGTTTAGATTACAGCTTCGCTTTCGTCTTCCTTCACCGCAATCCTGTTTCTTGGCCGCCATGGATCCAAGTGCGCGACAATCGCGAACACCCGCCGACCCGAGGTCTCGGCAAGAAGATCCGGTCGTCTATCTCGTAGACGACGATGCCGGTATCCGATCGGCGATAGCGCGCCTTTTGCGCGTGGCGGGATTGCAAACCGAATCCTATGCCTCCGGAACCGCATTTCTTGCGGCGGCGGACTTGCACCGCCGTGGTTGTTTGCTCCTGGATCTGCACATGCCCGGCATGTCCGGCCTGGAAGTACAGGCTTCCTTGAAGCAGCGTCGCGCGGCCCTTCCGGTGATTTTTCTGACGGCGGCTGCGGACATCCCGATCGCGGTGGCTGCGATGCGCGAAGGGGCAGTGGATTTCATCGAGAAGCCTTTCGAGAACGAGCATCTGCTGACGCGCGTACGGCAGGCCATTGAACGCAGTCTTGACGACATGCGGCGCGCGGAAGAGCGCAACCGCACGCTGCATCGGCTTGAAACTCTCACGCCGCGCGAACACGAAGTGCTCGAACTCGTCGTCAGCGGCATGACCGCCAAGGAAATCGCGAGGAAACTGGGTGCAAGCCACCGCACCATCGAAATTCACCGCGGTCATGTCATGGAGAAAATGGCTGCAGCCAGCCTCGCTGACCTGGTGCGGATGCGCCTGTTGGCGCAAGACACGGACGTTTGACACCCGGATCGGCACGACCGGAAGCGAAGACCCGTGGCGTGCTTTTCTGCCCTTCGCCATCTCACATACGTATTGTTACTTACAACCACTAGGTAATCGTACGAATTACGCGCGAGCGCAAGCGCGCCTAGGATGCTCTTCGCCTGCCCCGAGATTGGCGCGTACCGATATCGGGACAGCGAGTAATCCGGAGGTCGCCATGTCGCGCTCGAATGCCCACTCGTCACTGATCGGACTCGCCCTTGCGGCGATGCTTTCTCCTGCAACGACGTTTGCCACGCAAAATCTGTACGGCCAACGTCTGACAGCGCCAGACGCCTCGGTTGTGGGTTTTGGCAACCAAGCGCCGACCGTGAGCGGGGACTGGATCGCGGTGTTCGGACGCCTTTCCGGCGCCGCCGGGGATGGGCGGGTTTATCTTTTTCATCGTCAGTCGGGGGTATGGTCGTTCGCGCAGGAAATCGCACCGGCAGACGGCACCGGCAGTCAGGATTCCCTGGCGATGGCAAACGGTCTGCTTTTTGTCGGTTCGCCGAACGCGTACAACGCCGCGCTGCAGGCCGACGCCGGCGTCGTCTCGGTTTACGCGCTGCAAAACGAGTGGGTGCTGCAACAGACCTTGAACGGTTATACCGCCTTCGAACCGGGCGAGACCGGCTTCGGGACCTCGCTGGCGATCGATGGCCAGACTCTCTACGTCGGATTTCCAGGCTACATGACCGCTACCGGTAATCCGATTGGTGATGTTGAAGCCTATGATATTTCCACATCGATGGCTTCCTACGTCGCGCAAATTCTCCCGACTGTGCCGCAGCTGGACATGGATTTCGGAGAGACCCTGGCTGCCGGCAGCGGAATGCTGGCGGTCGGTGCGGACAACGAGGGTGTGCCTGGCGTCGGCGTGTCCGCCGGTGCGCTGCACACCTTCGCGCGCAGCGCAAACGCATGGATCGAGCAAACCGTGTTGACCGCCGCGTATCCATTCGCAGGCGATCATTTTCCCAACGCGATCGTGATCGACAGCGCCCAGGTCATCGCCGCAGATGTCAACTACGATAGTCAGGGAAAGCAAGGTCCGTGGGGCCAAGTGTTCTCCTATGGCGACGCCGCAACCGGATTTTCCTCGCAGACCGGAGTAATCGGTCCCGACCCTTCCAGCATCTACGGCTTCAACCTGTTCGGCATGGGGATTACATCGGTGAGCGGAATGCTGCTGGTTGCAGCGCCGAATACGGGCGATGCCGGCCGGGTGTTCGCGTATCGGAGTGACACCGGCGCCGCCTGGAGTCCGGTCAGTATTTTCGTCGCAAAACAGTTGCAAACAGGCGATGCGTTCGGCGTGAGCATGGCGACCGACGGCAAGACCCTTGTCGTCGGCGCGGGCGAGTACGGACGTTCGCCACCCAGCGGCGGGGCGATCTACGCGTTCGCTTATCCCCCAACCGACCGTATATACGCGGACGGCTTGTAACCACGATCCGGAACACACGCACACGATTGCCCAACCGGCACGGCCGGGCGCATCATTGACGCGGCACGAGAGCCGGATAAATCGTTCCATGCACGCAGCCTTGCCTGTGCTCGCGGCATTCGGCTTTCGACAGCGTTCCCCGCGCGGAGCGAAGTCGGGCATATGCAGCAACAAAATCACCTCGAAGTTCACCACGGCGTCCTGTTTTGCGCGACTTCGGGCGTGCACACACTTCTGGACGGGTCGACGACAGAATGGCCAGCGACCATGTTGCGCGGACTCGTCGACCAAGAGGCATTGGCCTCGGCGGAGCGCGACGGGATCCATGGCCAGCAGCGCGAATGCGTGGATTCATCCGGGCGCAGCCATCGCTTGCGCGTCACCGTGCAGACCGCCCCGCGCAGCGGAATCGGCACAGTGCGTTTTGTGGCCCTGATCGAACCCGAGGATGGACCAGCCAGCGAGTCGCTGGACCAACGGCGCAAGACCGAAACGGACAATGCGCACCTGCGCAGCATCGAAGCGCAGTTGCTCCAGGCCGACAAGATGGCCTCGATCGGCCAATTGGCTGCCGGCGTCGCGCATGAAATAAACAATCCGATCGGCTATATCCATTCGAACCTGGCGACATTGAATGAATACGTCAGGAACATGCTGCAATTGATTTCCACGTACGAGAGCTTGCTGCGTCAGTTAATCCCGGACAGCGATGCGCGGCACGCCGAGATCGCCCTGCTCAAGGAACAGGCGGACTACGATTTTCTGGTAAGGGATCTGCCCAATCTGTTGTCGGAATCCCGCGAGGGAACCGAGCGGGTGCGAAAAATCGTGCAGGATCTGCGCGATTTTTCGCGCGCCGGCAGCACCGAGGAATGGACGTTGGCCGACTTGCAGCAGGGACTCGATAGCACGCTCAATATCGTCTGGAACGATCTGAAATACAAATGCGAGGTGCTGCGGCAATACGACGAGATTCCGCGCGTGGAATGCCTGCCATCGCAATTGAACCAGGTATTCCTGAACATCCTGGTCAATGCCGGACACGCGATCGAGAACCGTGGTTCGATCAAGGTCGCGACCTGCTGTGAAGGTGAAAACGTCGTCGTCGCGATTTCCGACAGCGGCTGCGGAATTTCACCGGAAAATTTGGCCAAGATCTTTGATCCGTTCTTCACCACCAAACCGGTCGGGCAAGGAACCGGCCTCGGCTTGTCCCTGTCTTACGGCATCGTGCGCAAACATGGCGGGCGGATCGAGGTACAGAGCACACCGGGCGTGGGCACCACATTCCGCATCGTTCTGCCGCAACGACAACCGACGCCGGCTGTGGATGCGGACCCCGCGAATGCGCGTGGTGCCGGCTGATCGAGGAATACGCTTATCAAGGCGTTGCGCGCGCCTGCTCTCGGCCCCGGTTCACTCTGAATGCTTCGCGGATGTGCTCGCGCAACTGCGTGTCGTTCCATGGCTTGGTCAGGAACTTGTATATCGCGCCCCGGTTTATCGCATCGGTGACTGCGGCAAGATCGGTGTAGCCGCTGAGTACCATGCGCACGGTCGCCGGGTACATTTCCTTGACCTGGCTGAGAAAGTCGGTGCCGCTGCAATCGGGCATGCGTTGGTCCGAAACGATGACTTGCACGTCGTTTTTGGCCAGCAATTCGAAGGCCTCACCCGCATTCGTCGCGCTCAGAATCTCGTAACCGTCGCGTCGCAGAGTCCGCTTCAGCGCGTGCAGGACATTTTCTTCATCATCCACGATCAACAGGATTTCCTTCCCCAGTTGAGATGGCACGCTTTGACGGCTGATATAGCGGTGCTTGAGCAAATCCAGCGCGACCGTGGGTCCGACCGGACCGCTGAAATAATATCCCTGGAATTCATCGCACTCGTTGCGCAGCAAATACCCCACCTGCGCAGCCGTTTCCACGCCCTCGGCGGTCACTTTCAGGCCCAGCTGGTGGCCGAGAGCAATAATCGCGCGGCAGATGCCGGCGGCGCTGGCATCGGAGGCGATGTTGTTGACGAAGCCCTGATCGATTTTCAGTCGATCCAGTGGGAATTGGCGCAGGCGGTTAAGACTGGAATAGCCGGTCCCGAAATCGTCCAAGGCAAGGCGTATGCCCATGCGCTTCATGAGCTTCATCGAGTTGGCTATAACGTCGAAGCGCCGAGCCATGGCGCTCTCGGTCAGTTCGAGCTCCAGGTGTCGCGCACGCACGCCTTGTGTCGCAATTGCCGCCTGCAGGTTTTCGACAAAATTCGAGCGCAGAAATTGCTTGGGGGAGACATTGACGGAGACGAGAAAATCATCCGCGCCGCTGTCGAGCCACACCCGAATCTGCCGACAAACGGATTTGAGAACCCAATCACCCAACTCGACGATCAGGCCGAGCTCCTCGGCGATGGGGATGAAGCGTGCCGGACCGAGCAGTCCGAGTTCGGGGTGTTGCCAGCGCACCAGCGCCTCAAAGCCGAGGATCTGCCAGTCCAGACCGTTGATCTGCGGCTGATAGTGCAAGATCAACTGCTCGGTTTGGATCGCTTCGCGCAACTGCATGCCGAGCGCAATCTGCTCGCGCAACTGTTGCTTGCGCTCATTCGAGAAAGCCATTGCCAGATTACGACCATCGAGCTTTGCGTTCTGGGTGGCTTCTTCGGCCTCATGCAACAGCTCCTGTGCGGTTGCGCCGTTGTCGGGATAACAGCTCGCACCGACGCTGCAGGTAATGCGGATGTCGCCGAGCGCCGTTTTCACCGGTTCTTCCATCCGCGCGCGCACGCTGTCGGCGAAATCCAATTGCTCCATCGCTCCGGTGGGATCGGGGAAAATCAGCATGAACTCGTC
The DNA here is from genome assembly GCA_021781425.1 of Pseudomonadota bacterium. GTDB lineage: Bacteria > Pseudomonadota > Gammaproteobacteria > Xanthomonadales > Rhodanobacteraceae > Rudaea. The sequence goes on along the minus strand of JAJXWU010000232.1, from coordinate 21,882 downwards.
GCCCGCGACGTGCGCAACACGGCCAGCGTCAGCGACGATGCCACGCAGACGATCGGCGATGCAGCGCAGCACGTCATCCCCGATCTTGCGGCCATAATTCTTGTTGATCGAATGGAAATAATCGACATTGATGTGCAGCACGATCACGCGGCCGTTTTCGATCGTCGCGCGCGCGATTGCTTTTTCGAGTTCGGCTTCGATCAGCACCCCGCGCGGCAATCCCGTGACCTGATCGTGGCTTGCACGAAACGTGAGCTCTTCCTGGGCTTGGCGCCTTGCGGCCACCTCCAATTCGAGCTTCTCCGCATGCCTGCGCACTTCATCGAGCATCGACAAATTGGCATAGGCCAGCGATAGCTGCAGCGCGAGAATTACCGCAAACTGCTCGTCCTCGCTGTCGAACGCCGATTCATCAGCCTTGTTCGCGAAGTAAATCCAGCCTTTGAGTGGATTGCTCGCACGTACCGGCATCGGCACCGCCAGCAGACTCAAGACCGGGGGATGGAAATCGGGTAATCCCAACGTCGTCGGTTCTGCGCCGTTCGCGCGGGCCCGGAACGGTTGGTCCGCAGTCATCACGGTTTGCCGCATGCCGGCGTCCGCGTCCATCTGGGACATCTGCGCGGCGACCGCGTCCGGAAGTCCGTATTTCCCCGAGTGTTGCAGACGCTTGCCGTCGACGTCGTAGATGTAAACGCCGACGTAATCGCTGGACATTACGTTCGAGGCGATCGCACAAAAAGCATTCAGCATCTCGCCGAAATCACTTTGTGCGGACACGGCCAGATTGAGGTCAAACAGCTTTTGCGTGCGCAGGCTGAGTTTTTGCAGCGCCAGCCCGAGCACATTCGTGTCCGCTTTCGGTGCATCCCCTTCGAGTACCCGGTCAAGGATTCCGCGCAGCCGCGCCTGCAGATCGGCCAGGTCGCGCATGTGAGCCGGCAATTTTGCCGACAGAAAAGCCGGGTATACCGTGTTCTGCCGCATCGGCAACAGCTGCGGGGGAGGCTTGCCGCCGAGCACCTGTGCGACCGTATCAAGAATTGCTTGCGGCTCCGCGGGTTTGACCAATACCGCGGCAACGTGGCAGGAATCGGCGAGGATGTTGGCCTCGGGGTCACGGCCCTGGGCGGTGTAGAAAATGATCGGTGTTGCCGAAATGGCAGGATCGCGATGGATGCTGTCGGCCAATTCGACGCCGCCGATGTTGGGCATCAGCACATCGGTGATGACGAGATCGGGGCGCGTTTCGCGGACGATCTGCAGCGCCTGTTCGCCATCCATCGCGCGTGATACGCGATGGTTCGCGAAATTCAGCACCGCTTCCAGAAAATCCAGATTGACCGCCCGATCGTCGACGATGAGTATGTGCGCCATGGCACGTATCCTCAGGCGTCCGTGTCGAGACGGGACGCGATTTCATCCAGCGGCGCCCGCGGCTCGAGCCGCGTCATCTTGCAGCCGCGTGCGTCCGTCTCGGCGGTCGCAAGCGAACGGCCGTGCGTCGCCATTAGATAGGTCATCAGCTCGAGAGCTTGCGGGTTATCTTCGATGACGAATACTCGGGCCATGCGCCATGTCTGTCCCAGGAGCCGATCCGGCGAGTCGAGTATATCTTTTGCCAATGGCCCGGGCCACGGCGTCCGGTACGCCGCGAGGTTGAATCGCGCCGGTCTTGCCGTGGAATACACGGGCATTTCAGCGCATACTGTTCAAGGGGTTGCGCGCGGCCGAGCGCCTTGCAAAGAATCAGGTCCTTGCCTACGGATGAAAGCGCTTCCGGTGGGTGCGGTAACGTATGCAAAGCAGGTCAATTCGTCGCGATTTGATCGTCAGTACGACGTTGATATTCGTCGCGCTCGTCGTATTGATGGAATTCGTGCTGTTCGCCTACCGATCCGCAGACTTCCGACGCGCGGAGGAGAGGCGCGTTATCACCTTGCTGCACGTTGTCGCGGCAGACGCAATTGAAGCGCTGCAGAGTTCCGACTCCGTCGTAATGGCGAACAGCGCTCTCGCCGCCTTTCGCGACGTAGACCGCATCGAGGCCGCGATTATCTACGATGCGCGCGGTACGATCGTGGCGCACTATCCGGCCAATGTGTCCCCGGCCGGCTCTACGTTCCCCCGGAACGCGGAAAATGTCGAATGGGATGGATCGCATCTTCGCGCGATCACCGTTCTGCGTGCCGGCGATGGTCATCCTCTCGGCTTCTTGCGCACAGATTACAATGCCGCGCTGGATGTTGGTGCATGGCTGCGCTACCACCTTGAAGCTTCCCTGTGGGTAGCCGGGTTGATCGCTGTTCTGTCGTATCTGTTTTCCCGCTACCTTGACGCGCGGGTTTCGCGGCCCTTGCTCACGCTCGCCGCGGTTGTCGGCAAAATCTCTGCGGAACAGGATTTCACGCTCAGGGCGCCGCCGCGCGGGGACGATGAAATCGGACGGCTCACCGACGGATTCAACAGTTTCCTCGAGCGCCTGCAGATCCACGACCGGGAGTTGGCGCAGAGCGAGGCGCGTTTTCGCGGCACCCTGGACGGCATGCTCGAGGGCGCGCAAATCATCGACCACGAATGGCGTTATGTTTACGTCAACGCTGCCGTTGCGCACCAGTCGCGACGGCGCAGGGAGGACATGCTCGGGCGTACCCTGATCGACTGCTTCCCGGAGATAGAAGGCACGCATCTTTTCGCCAAATTGCGCCAGTGCATGCAGGATCGCTGCAACGTCCATCTCGAGAATGAATTTCGCTGTCCGGATGGGAGTTCGGCATGGTTCGAACTCAGCGTCCTGGCTGTGCCGGAAGGGCTGTTCATCCTTTCATTGGACATCGATTCGCGCAAGCGCATCGAGACCGCCCTGCGCGAAGCCAAGGATCAGGCCGAGTCCAGCGACCGCGTGAAGACCGAGTTTTTGGCCTCGATGTCGCACGAATTGCGCACTCCGCTCAATGCGATCATCGGCTTCACCGGCACCCTGCTGATGAAGTTGCCGGGACCGATCAACACCGAGCAGGAGAAGCAGCTCAAGACCGTCCAGAGCAGCGGCAAGCATCTGCTGTCCTTGATAAACGATATACTGGACGTGGCAAAAATCGAGTCCGGAAACGTTCCGCTTCACCCGGAATCCGTTGTCGCTCAGCAATTGATCGACGAAGCGGTCGCGACGTTGCGGCCCGCGGCCATCGCGAAGGGTTTGGCGTTCGAGGTCCGTATGCCGGATTCCACGGTGCAGCTACAGATCGACCGGCGTGCCCTGAGCCAAATTCTGCTCAACTTGATCGGTAATGCGGTCAAGTTCACCGAACGTGGATCGATCAGCGTCACGCTGCTGCCGCCGGCTGCGGGTCGGCTCCAGATCAGTGTCGTCGACACGGGCATTGGCATTGCCGTGGAGGATCAATCCAGATTGTTCAGGCAATCCTTTGTCCAGATCCACACGGCGGCTAGCGGTCGCGTGCAGGAAGGGTCAGGCCTGGGGTTGTACCTGAGCCATCGGCTGACCCAGTTGCTCGGTGGCGAACTGTCGTTGCGCAGCGAGTCCGGCCGAGGCAGCTGCTTCACCTTGACTCTGCCGACCGAGGCGGCCGAAGCGGCGTCTGTTCGTCCAGAAATGTCCTGAACGGCTGCGGCGAGTTTGCCGGCGCTATCCTGCTGAGCGCGACCTTCTGCCGGTATCAGCCCGATCCGAATCGGCCAACTATCGCGAAGAAACGTACTTCTCGCGCCGAATATGCGGCACCGGCAAGCCGGCATCCTTGAGCATGGCGAAGGCCTGATCGACCATGTCCGGGTTGCCGCACAGATAGGCGATATCGCGCGCGACATCCGGCTTCAACTCGGCGAGCGCGACATGCACGCGGCCGCTGCGGTCGTGTGCGCGGGGCGGCGTGCGCGGCGTGCGCGAGAAGCAGGCGTAAAAGTGAAAATGTGGATTTTGCCGCGCGAACGCCTCGAACTCGTCGGCGTACAGTAGTTCGGCCTCGTTGCGCGCGCCGTAAACCAGCGCGACTTCGGCGCCGCGCGCGGCCAGCTTTTCGAGTTGCGGCAGCATGGCACGGTAGGGCGTGACGCCGGTGCCGGTCGCGACCAGCAGGTAGCGGCGATTGGCATCCTTGTCGTCGAGGCAGAAGCGGCCATAGGGCCCGCTCGCGTCGAGCGTGCCACCTTCCCGCAGATTGGCGAGCAGGTTCGTCGCGGCGCCGCCTTCGACGTAGGAAACCGCGACCTCGATGCGCGCGACTGCGCCACTGCCGTTGCCGACCGTGGCCACCGAGTAGCTGCGCTTGGTCGGCTTGCCGTCGTCGTAATGGAAATGAATCTGCACGAACTGGCCGGGGATGAAGGCGAACGGCGCGCCGTCAGCGCGTTCGAACGCCATGTGACGCACGGCGGGCGCTAGCATGCGGCTTTCAGCCAAACGCAACTGGAAATGGTCTGCCACGGATGAAACCTTCGACTAACGCCCCCTTAAGTTAAGGGGGCAAACCCTTGCGCAGCAAGGGTTGGGGGTTGTGGGAAAATACGCGCCGATTCGAAGCCGAGCGCATGGGCCTTTCAATCACAGCGTACTTCGAGATGCCGGCTATACTACCCGCCCCGCGATCATTGTGCAGCCCATGAGCGCCATTCCCGCGCTGGAAATCCAGGATCTGAGAAAAACCTACGCGAACGGCGTCGAAGCGCTCAAGGGCGTTTCGCTGAGCGTTCAGCCCGGCGATTTCTACGCCCTGCTCGGCCCGAACGGCGCCGGCAAGTCAACCCTGATCGGCATCGTGTCCTCGCTGGTCAACGCGACGGCCGGCGATGCGCGCGTGTTCGGCATATCGATCCGCGAGCGGCGCAGCGAAGCCATGCAGATGCTCGGACTAGTGCCGCAGGAAATCAACTTCAACATGTTCGAGCAGCCGTTTCAGATTTGCGTGAATCAGGCCGGCTTCTACGGCGTAACTCGCGCGGTCGCGGCGCAACGCGCGGAGAAGTATCTGAAACAACTCGCGCTCTGGGACAAGGCCTTCGAAGTATCGCGCACGCTCTCCGGCGGCATGAAACGGCGCCTGCTGATCGCGCGGGCGATGATGAACGAGCCGAAACTGCTGATCCTGGACGAGCCGACTGCGGGTGTCGACATCGAGATCCGCCGTTCGATGTGGAAATTCATCCAGGCCATCAATGCCGCCGGCACCACGGTGATCCTGACCACGCATTATCTCGAGGAAGCCGAGTCGCTGTGCCGCAATATCGCGATCATCGACCACGGCCGCATCATCGAGAACACGGCGATGAAGACGCTGTTGTCCAAACTCGACGTGGAAGCGTTCGTGCTGGATCTGGCCGCGCCCTGCGCGGAACTCCCCACCGTCGACGGCGTGAAGCTGACGCGCATCGACGAGCGCACACTGGAAGCGGAAATGTCGCGGCAACACGACTTGAATTCCCTTTTTGCCGCATTGTCCGCGCACGGCATCACGGTGACCTCGATGCGCAACAAGGCCAACCGGCTGGAGGAGTTGTTCGTGCGGTTGATCGACGCAAACGACAAGCAAGCTGCCTGAAAGCAATGATGAATCGAATCTCATCACAACTGGCCATCCCTGGCGCTCCTTCCGGTCGGCATCCCTGCCTCGCCCTCACTCGCTGCACGCGCTGCCATTCAAGGCATCGCGTAAGCGCAACGAGTTCGACCGCATGAACGCCGAGCACACTCTCATCGCGCTTGGCACCATCGTGCGCCGCGAGGTGATGCGCATCCTGCGCATCTGGACCCAGACCCTGCTGCCGCCGGCGATCACGGTGACGCTGTACTTCATCATCTTCGGCAGCCTGATCGGGCGCCGCATCGGCGAGATCGCGCCGGGCATCTCGTACATCGAATACATCGCGCCCGGTCTGATAATGATGAGCGTGATCCAGAACGCCTACGGCAACATCACCAGTTCCTTCTTCGGCGCCAAGTTCCAGCGCTTCGTCGAGGAGATGCTGGTGTCGCCGATGCCGAGCTGGACGATCCTGGCCGGTTACATCAGCGGCGCGGTGTTACGCGGCTTCATGGTCGGCGTGATCGTACTCGGCATTTCCCTGTTCTTCACCAAGATCCATTTGTATCACCCGCTGGTCACACTCAGCACCTTCGTGCTGGCGGCGACGATCTTCGGCATGCTCGGTTTCATCAATGCGATCTTTGCGCGCAAGTTCGACGACATCGCGATCATCCCGACCTTCGTACTGACACCGCTTACCTACCTCGGCGGCGTGTTCTACAACGTCGCCCAGTTGCCGAGTCCGTGGAAGGAAATCTCGCACCTGAATCCGATCCTGTACATGGTCAGCGCGTTCCGCTATGGCCTGCTCGGCATCAGCGACATCAATCTCGCCTGGGCCTACGCGGTGATGCTGGCCTTCGTGCTTGCGCTCGGCGCGTTCTGTCTGAGCCTGTTGCAGCGCGGCGTCGGGCTTCGATCCTAGGGCAATCCGAAGAATTCACGCGCAGTCGCTGCAGCATTCGCTGCGGTGACAGCTACATCCTCGCCGCGGTCACGCGCCACTTGCGCGCAGATGTGCGCCAGATACATCGGCTCGTTGCGCCGGTGCGAGGGCACTGGCTTGACGGTGCGCGGCAGCAGGTACGGTGCGTCGGTTTCCAGCATCAGGCGATTTGCCGGAATGGACCTGACCAGCTCGCGCAGGTGCGCGCCGCGGCGCTCGTCGCAGATCCAGCCGGTGATGCCGATATGGAAATCGCGATCCAGGCAATCGAACAATTCGCCCTGCGTGCCGGTGAAGCAATGCACCACCGCGCGCGCGATGCGACCGCGCCCGCGTTGATCAAGCACGTTATCCATGCAGGCGATGAAATCGCCGTGCGCATCACGCTGATGCAGGAACAGCGGCTTGCCGCAATCCGCGGCAAGTTCCAATTGGCGCTCGAACGCAAATAATTGCGCGGCGCGCGGCGAGAAATCGCGGAAATAATCCAGGCCGGTTTCGCCAACCGCCACGACCTCGGGCAGGGCATGCAGTTCGCGCAATCCGGCTTCGATATCCGCATCGAAATCGCCGGCATGATGCGGATGCACGCCCGCGGTCGCGAACAGCACGCCCGAATGCGTGCGCGCCAATTCCAGTGCCTCGCGCGAACCTTGCAACGAGGCGCCCGTCACGATGAGATGGGCCACCCCTGCCGCGTGAGCGCGCGCCAGTACGGCATCGAAATCGTGCCGAAAGGATTCGTGGGTCAGGTTGGCGCCGATGTCGACGAGTTGCATGTCCGTGCGTTATCGGGAAAGTCTGGCATTATGCCAACACCGCGCAGCGCGCGTTCACGGCCGGTTAACCGGCGGCGCCACAGGCTGCGCGCACGGGAATTCGACATGGGAGATTGAGATGAAATACTCGACGATTTTTTCCCGCAGCATCGCTGCTGCTGCACTGGCCGCGGCGGCGATCGCGCAGGCAGCCGGCGCATCGGCCGTCACAACGCCGAGGTTGGATCTGGCGCGGGCGCAGCAGGTACGCGCGCAAATGCAGGCGCAGGCCAGTCAGGCCATCGCATCCGCGCAGAAATCCGGTGTCGCCAGCGCCAAGCCCGGTGGCACGAAACCGGCCGAGCTGTTCGCCAATCCCGATCGCGCCTATCCCCCGAGCTGCCTGAACTCGCCCATGCCGTTGGGAATGTGGCAGAACGATCCCAATGCACAGAGCGCCCAGGTCAATCTGCTTGGCGACCCCTATGCGGGTGGCAGCGAGGCCAGATACGTCGAGCAGGACACGATCTACCTGTTCCGCGTCGTATGCACGAGCGGTCTGTCCGCTACGTTGCTGGAAATCGATCGCCCTTCCAACATGGAAGGCAACTCTAATTTGTATCCGACCTTGCCCGCCGTGTCCGTCACCCAAGGCGGCGTGCAGAATTTCTACATCCGCATGGCGGACGATCCGAATACGTTTCTTTCCACGACGTATGCCATCAACCCGCTGGTCAGCAGCGACGTGTTCGTGCTGGAAAATTTCTACGGCGGCTCGGTTCAGCTGAACTACAATCAGGCCTTGACGCTCACGATCGACACACTCAACACGGCCGATCCGAACCGCTATACCACGTTCAATCTCGGCACTTACAATCCCGCGCAATATGCACAAGCTTCGCAAGCCCTGCCGATCAGCGGCTACATGACCGGCAACTGGTACGACTCGAATCACAGCGGCGAAGGCATCCAGGTGGAAGTGGGCGAGTTGCAGGGCAGCGGCAGCACGGTGCCGCGTTACATCGTGGTCGCCTGGTACACCTACGATTCCAGCGGCGTACCCTACTGGTTGTTTGGCAGCGGTACGTTCAATGCCGGTGATACTTCGGCCCAAGTGACGCTGGGTTATTCCAGCGGCGGCGGCTTTGCCGGCAATTTCGGACCTTCGGTGACGCAGACAGTGTGGGGCACGTTCAACGTCCAGTTTCCGGACTGCAACACGATGCAGTTCAGCTACCAATCCGCGTCCGGCCTGCCGGCGGGTGTACCGACCGGAAGCGGCGCAAAGATCTGGAAGCGTCTGACCCAGATAAACGGCCTGACTTGCCAGTAATCCCGCCGCGTTCGTTTGCCGATCCCGCCCGAATGGCGGGATCGGCGTTTGTGCGATGAGCAAAAGTACACAATTTCCGATCCAGCCGGTACTGCCGGAAATCCTCGCAAGTCTCGTGCAGCATCCGCGCCTGGTGCTGGAAGCGCCTCCCGGCGCAGGCAAGACCACCCAGGTGCCGCTCGCCGTGCTGAACGCGGACTGGCTTGCCGGAAAAAAAATCCTCGTGCTGGAACCACGCCGCATCGCCGCGCGCGCGGCGGCGGAGTTCATGGCCGCACAACTGGGCGAGAGCGTCGGCGAAACCGTCGGCTATCGCATCCGCTTCGAGGCGAAGGTTTGCGCGCGCACGCGCGTGGAAGTCGTGACCGAAGGCATCCTGACGCGCCTGATCCAGTCCGATCCGGCATTGCCGAACGTGGGCGCGATCGCTTTTGACGAATTCCACGAGCGTCATCTCGCCGGCGATTTTGGCGCCGCGCTGGCGCTCGAGGTACAAGCCACGCTGCGTCCGGATCTGCGCCTGATCGTCATGTCGGCAACGCTGGACGGCGAGCGTATCGCGCGCTGGCTCGACGCGCCGCGCGTGACGAGCGCCGGGCGCAGCTTTCCCGTACGCATCGAGTATCCGCCGGCGAAGGCGAACGAGGATTGGCCGTTGCATCTGCGCCGCGTCGCAGAAACCGCGCTGCGCGAAACCACATTGCATGAAAGCGAGGGCGACATCCTCGTGTTCCTGCCCGGACGGCGCGAGATCGAACAGGCGCGGCGGGTGCTGAGCGGCTGCGCTGCCGCCGAAATCGTTGCGCTGCACGGCGAGTTGTCGCTGGCCGAACAGCACGCCGCTTTGGCGCCGGCAAAAACAGGCACGCGCCGCATCGTGCTGGCAACGAATGTGGCCGAATCCTCCGTTACCCTGCCCGGCATCCGTGCCGTGATCGATCTGGGACTTGCGCGCGAGCCGCGTTTCGATCCCAACTCAGGTTTTTCGCGCTTGCAAACCGTGTCGATCTCGCAGGCTTCCGCCGATCAGCGCAGCGGGCGCGCGGGCCGCGTCGTCGAAGGCGTCGCGTACCGGCTGTGGCCGCAGAGCCAGCGCCTGGAGCCTTCGCGCCGTGCCGAAATCGCCCACGCGGAGTTGTCCGCGCTGGCACTGGAGCTGGCTGCCTGGGGTTCGTCGGATCTGCGCTGGCTCGACGCCCCGCCTGCCGGCGTGCTGGCGAGCGCGCGTGATTTGCTCATTCTGCTCGGCGCGCTCGATCCGGATGGCCACGTGACCGGACTCGGCCAACGCATACTCGCGACCGGCGCGACGCCGCGACTCGCCGCGATGGCCCTGCGCGCATCGCCCGCGCTGCGCGCGCTGGCATGCGATCTTATCGCCCTGATCGAAGCGCGCAATCCGCTGCGCGGCGAGAGCGGACGCGGCGACAGTTTCCGCGCGCGTCATGCGGCGCTGCAGGCATGGCGCAGCGACAAGCGCGCGGTGCGCAACGCGGGGGCCGATCCCGCGGCGCTTGCCGCGATCGATCAGGCCGCATCCGGCTGGCGGCGGCGCTTTGATATACGTGCGTCGGCCGACCCGGCCGATGCACACACCATCGGCAACCTGCTGATTCACGCTTTTCCCGATCGCATTGCCAAGCAGGACGGCAACGATCCCTACCGCTACAGGCTGAGCAACGGGCGCGGCGCACATTTGCACCAGAGCACGCAACTCTACGGCGAACCCTGGTTGGTCGCGGTCGACCTGCGCTTCGATGAGCGCGACAGCCTGATTCTCGCCGCCACGCCATTCGATCCCGATCTGCTCGAACGCGATTATTCCGCGAGTTTCGTGCGCGAGCGGACTTCACGCTGGAATCGCGAGAAGCGCGCGGTCGAGGCGTTCGAGCAATACCGCTTTGCGCAGCTCGTACTCGAACGCCGCAGCGTTCCCGCAAAACCCGCCGATGCCCTGCCCGCGCTGCTCGCTGCGGTACGCGATGCGGGCCTTGCATCGCTACCGTGGAGCGATCACGCCACTGCACTGCGCGTGCGCGTGGCCTGCCTTCGCCAGTGGTGCCCGGAACTGCAACTGCCCGATCTAACCGATGCCCCGCTGCTGGCATCCCTCGATGAATGGCTGGCGCCGTATCTTGCCGGCAAGACGCGACTGGATGCGCTGGCGCCGCAACTGCTCGGCGAGGCATTGGCCTCGCGGCTGGATCATACGCAACGCCGCCGCATCGACGAGCTTGCGCCGGAAACCCTGACCGTGCCGAGCGGCAGCAGCAAGCATCTGCACTACGAGGCGGGAAAGCCACCGGTGCTGGCGGTCAAACTGCAGGAACTTTTCGGACTCGCCGACACGCCGCGCATCGCCAAGGACAAGGTGGCGGTGACCTTGCACCTGCTTTCGCCCGCGCAGCGGCCGATCCAGGTCACGCAGGATCTGCGCGGCTTCTGGGAACGCACGTATCCGGAAGTAAAGAAGGAACTGAAAGGCCGTTATCCGAGACACCCCTGGCCAGATGACCCGTGGAATGCGAAGCCGACCGCGCGCGCGAAGCCTCGGCGGTGACAGGATTCCGCCACATCCGCGTGGAACCATCGCCCATGCACCCAGTCCAAACCCGAACGCATCCGCACCGAGAACCCGCCATGACCAAACCTTCCCAAGCCCTCGTCTGGATGCTCGGCTTTCTGGCCGCTGTCGGCGTGCTCGCTGCGCTGCTGGCAACGCGCCTCGCGCAAAACTTTGCGGCCAATCCTTTCTTCAACGGCGTGATCCTGGTTGTGCTCGCGTTCGGCATCTTCGCGAACCTGCGCCAGGTGTTGTTGCTGTCGCGCGAAATTGAATGGATCGAGGCGTTCAAGCGCTCGCCACCGGATCGCCCGCTGCCGGTCAAACCGCGCCTGCTCGCACCGATGGCGCGCATGTTCGCCGGGCGCGAACGCGCGAAGTTCTCGTTGTCCACGCAATCGCTGCGCTCGGTGCTGGACAGCGTGTACCTGCGCCTCGAAGAATCGCGCGACCTGTCGCGCTACCTCGTCGGACTCGCGATCTTCCTCGGCCTGCTTGGCACGTTCTGGGGGCTGCTGGTCACGATCCGCTCGGTCGCCGACATCATCGGCTCGCTCGGCGTCGGCACCGATCCTGCGGCCATGTTCAATACGCTCAAGGAAAATCTCAAAGAGCCGCTGTCGGGAATGTCGACGAGTTTTTCCACGTCGCTGTTCGGTTTGGCTTCCTCGCTCGTGCTCGGATTTCTCGACCTGCAATCCGGTCACGCGCAGAACCGTTTCTACAACGAACTCGAAGACTGGCTGTCGAGCATGACACGGCTGTCATCCGGCACCCTGCACGGCGACGGCGAAGCCAGTGTTCCCGCCTATGTGCAGGCCCTGCTCGAACAAACTGCCGATGGCCTGGAGCGCATGCAGCGTGCATTGACCGAATCCGAACGCGAGCGACGCCAATCCGGCGAACAATTCGGCGAACTGAATACGCAGCTTGGCCGTCTTGCCGATTTGCTCAGCCGCGAGACGCGCGAATTCCGCAGCCTCGCCGAGACGCAGGAAGAATTGAAGAACGCCCTGAAAACGATAGCCGCCGCGCCGAACGGCAGCGAACGCCTGTCCGACGATTTGCGCGGCGAGCTGCGCCTGCTCTCGCGCACGATCGCCGCCGCCGTCGACGGCAAGCGCGGGGCCGTGCAATGAATTCGCTTGCGCGCCGTCGCCGCGCGCTCGACATCTGGCCGGGCTTTGTCGACGCGCTGTCGTCGCTGATCCTGGTGATGATCTTCGTCCTGCTGATTTTCGCGATCGGCCAATTCGTGCTGTCGCAGACGCTGGTCGGCAAGAACCGCGCGCTGGCCGATCTCAACGCGCAGATCGCTCAGCTCGCCAAGACCCTGGCGCTGGCACAGGACAGCAATCGGAATCTCGATGCGAAGGTGAAGGAACTTTCCGCCTCGCTCGGCGCGACGACCGGCGAGCGCGACGCTCTGAAGAACCAGCTCGACGCCGCCAGCGCGCAGGCCGCCAGGCTCAATGCCGACATCGCCGCACTCGCTGCGCTCAAGGCGCAGCTCGAACAGCAGGTAGCGAGCCTTGGCGCGGAACTGGATACCTCGAAGAAGAACCTCGTCGTCGCGACCGATCTCAACGCCAAGTCCACCGCGCAGATCGAACTGCTCAATCGCCAGCTTGCCGCCGTACGCGAGCAGTTGAACAAGCTCGCGACGGAGCTGGATCTGGCCAACGCGAACATCAAGGACAAGGATCTCAAGATCGCCGACCTCGGTACGCAGCTCAATCTTGCGCTGGCCAACAAGGTCAACCAGCTCGAGAAATACCGCTCGGAATTCTTCGGCAAGCTGCGCGCCGCGCTCGGCAACCGCGCCGACATCCGCGTCGTCGGCGACCGCTTCGTGGTGCCGACCGATATCCTGTTCGATTCCGGATCGGCGGAACTCAATCCCACCGCGCAGGCGCAGATGAAGAAGCTCGCGCAAACCCTGAACGAAGTCGCGGCGGAGATTCCGTCGAGCCTGGACTGGATTGTGCGCATCGACGGCCATACCGACAAGCGTCCGATCCATACCGCGCAATTTGCGTCGAATTGGGAACTGTCGACCGCGCGCGCGGTGGCGATCGTCAAATACCTCGTCGTGCAGGGCATCCCTGCCAACCGGCTTTCCGCGAACGGCTTCGGCCAGTTCCAGCCGCTGGATCCCGCCGACACGCCCGAGGCTTATGCGAAGAACCGGCGCATCGAGATTCAGTTGACGAATCGTTAGCGTGCGGGTTCGCGCTGGCTGAAGATCACGCTGCCCAGGATCAGCATGCCGGACACAAGCATGGTCGGCGTCGGCGTTTCGCCGAGCAGCCACCATCCCCAGATCACGCCGAATACGGGAATAAGGTAATTGCAGGTGACGGCGCGTGCGGCCGAGACGCGTTGGATCAGGCGGAAGAACAGGAAATAGGCGAAACCGGTGCACAGCACGCCGAGCGCGGTCGCACTCATCCACGACGATGCCGGCACCGGCACGCTTGGCCAGGTCGCAGCCGCGAGCGGTGCCAGCATCAATGCCGAACAGCCGAGCGTGCCGGCAACCCCCACGACGGGCGGCAGATCCGTCAGTTTGCGCTTGACCAGATTCGCGGCAATGCCGTAACACAACGATGCCAGCGTCCCAGCGAACGCCGCGAGCGCGACGTTGTCGCCGGCGGTGCGCCCGCTGGCGAGAATGACGACGCCGACGAATCCGGCGATCAGCGCCATGCCGCGACGCAGGTCGATGCGCTCGCGGTAGAAGACGAAGGCGATCAGCGCGGTGAACAGCACCGTCATGCTGTTGGCAATCGCGCCGATGCCGGCCGGCGCGCGCTCGGCGCCCCAGGCGAACAGCGAAAATGGAATCGCGGAATTGAGCACGCCGATCAGTGCAAGTCGGCGCCAATGCGCGGCAGTGAGCTGTTTGCGCGCACGCCACAGAAACGGCGCCAGCATCAGCGCGCCAAGCGCGACGCGCACCTCGACCAGCGGCAGCGGTCCGAAATGCGGCGCGGCGATGCGCATGAACAGGAACGAGCCGCCCCAGATCGCACCGAGCAGGAGTATTTCCAGCGGCGTGCGCCAGTCGGCATGCGGCCCGGACAGTCCGGTTTCGGCGGATTCGAGTGAGGAGACGTTTTCGGTCATAGCATCGACCTGTACCGGAACGCGTTATGGTTTCACGACACGCGTTCGGCCTGGCTGCAGGCCATCCAGCGCGATGTCGCCGATGCGCACGCGGATCAGGCGCAGCGTCGGCAATCCGATGGCGGCGGTCATGCGCCGCACCTGGCGATTGCGTCCCTCGCGGATGGTCAATTCGATCCAGGCGTCCGGCACGGACTTGCGGAAACGCACCGGCGGGTCGCGCGGCCACAGCCACAGCGGCGCCATGTCCAGACGCTTGACGTGCGCCGGTAGCGTCGGGCCGTCGTTCAAATGTATACCTTTGCGCAATAGGGATAATTGCACATCGCTCGGCTTACCCTCGACGTGCACGACATAGGTTTTCCCGGTCTTGTGGCATGGATCGGTCAGGCGCTGCGCGAGCTTGCCGTCGTCGGTGAGCAGCAGCAGTCCTTCGCTGTCGTAATCGAGCCTTCCCGCCGGATACACGCCGGGCACATCGATGAATTCGGCCAGCGTGCGCCGCGCAGACGCACTGCGGTCGGTGAACTGGCACAGCACGTTGAACGGCTTGTTCAGCGCGATCAGCATTGCGCGAAAATCCGCCTCTCCCGCCAGCGGGAGAGGCGTTCGAAGCCGACCATGTTCGACACTGCCGGTGAAACCGCGTCGTCTGACGCTGTCTCAATTCGTCGCCGGCTTGGCCGCATTATCCGCCGGCGCGGAAAAAATCTTGTCCGCCTCGGGTTTGACGAAACGCAAGGTCATGCGATCGGATTCGCCGATGGCCAGATACTTGGCCTTGTCGGTGTCGCCGAGAGCCAAGGTCGGCGGCAGCGTCCATACGCCCTTGGGATGATCGTGGTCATCCTTCGGGTTGGCGTTGATCTCGCTCTTGCCGTCGAGCTTGAAGCCGGCGTCGGTGGCGAGTTTTATCACGTAGTCTTCGGGCAGATAGCCGGTGCTCTTGACCTTGTCCAGGTCCGCGCCGGGGGTTGCGCGATGATCGACCACACCGAGCACGCCACCCGGCTTGATCACGGCGAAGAAGGCCTTGAACATGGCCGGTGCGGTGTCGGCCATCACCCAGTTGTGCACGTTGCGGAAGGTCACGACCATGTCGGCCGAATTCGGCGCACCGAGATTCGGCGTCTTCGGGTCGAACTCGACGATTTTCGCCTTGCCATATTCAGCCGGATTTCCGGCAAACAGCTTCTGCATCGTGGCAAGACTGCGCGCAGCTTCGCCGTCGGGCTTGCCCGGCGTCATCAGCGCCGCGGTGTAGCTGCCGTCGTCCTTCATCAACGGTGCGAGAACTTCCGCATACCAGCCGGCACCGGGCGTGATTTCGATCAGACTCATGCCGGGCTTGAGGCCGAAAAACTCCAGCGTCTGCCGCGGATGACGATACTGGTCGCGCGCCTTGTTCGCATCCTCGCGCCAGTTGCCGGCGAGTACCGCGTCGATCTTCGCGTCGAACATCTGCTGCACGCTCTGCGGCGGCGGCGGATTGGCCGGCTGATCGGTCACCTTGGGCGGTGCCGCGGGTGCTGGAGCCGGCGCCGGCGACTGTCCGCACGCGGACAGGGCCAGTGCGACGACCGAAACTGCAAATGTGTACTTTTTCATGGCAACCTCCTTCGTGGTTGCTTGCGGGATTACATCGCGGCGATCAAGGCGTCGCCGAATTGCGAACACTTCAACAGCTTCGCGCCGTCCATCATGCGCGCGAAATCGTAGGTGACGGTCTTGGCGGCGATGGTCTTGTCCATCGCGGCGACGATCACGTCGGCGGCTTCCGTCCAGCCCATGTAGCGCAGCATCATCTCGCCCGACAGGATCACCGAACCCGGATTGACCTTGTCCTGATTGGCGTATTTCGGCGCGGTGCCGTGGGTGGCCTCAAACACGGCGTGGCCGCTCAGGTAATTGATGTTGCCGCCCGGCGCGATGCCGATGCCGCCAACTTCCGCGGCCAGCGCGTCGGAGATGTAGTCGCCGTTCAAGTTCAGCGTGGCGACCACGTCATACTCGTTGGCGCGGGTGAGAATCTGCTGCAGGAAAGCATCGGCGATCACGTCCTTGATCACGATGCCGGCGCCGGGCTTGCCCTGCGGGATCACGTGCCACGGCCCGCCGTCCAATTCCACTGCGCCGAAGAAATCACGCGCGACCTGATAACCCCAGTCGCGGAACGCGCCTTCGGTAAACTTCATGATGTTGCCTTTGTGCACCAGCGTCACCGACTTGCGCTGGTTGGCGATCGCGTAGGCCATCGCGCTGTGCACCAGGCGCTCGGTGCCGAGCCGGCTGACCGGCTTGATGCCCAGGCCCACTTCCACATCGAGCTTGCGTGGCGGCGCGCCGATCGCCTCGAGCTGCTGCTGCCACGCGTCGACCTTCGTCTGCGTGCCGAAGCGGATTTTGTCGGCGAGTTTGGGAAACTTCGCGCCCAGATACTCCAGCAACTCCTTCGCCTCTGCGCTGCCACCGACCCACTCGATGCCGGCGTAGATGTCCTCGGTGTTCTCGCGGTAGATCACCATGTCCACGTCTTCGGGCTTTTTCACCGGCGAAGGCACGCCGGCGAACCAGCGTACCGGGCGCACGCAGCAATACAAATCGAGCATTTGACGCAAGGCGACGTTGAGCGAACGGATGCCGCCGCCGACCGGCGTGGTCAACGGACCCTTGATCGAGACGAGGTAATCGCGGCAGGCGGCGACGGTTTCGTCAGGCAGCCAGTTGCCGGTGGTGTTGAACGCTTTCTCGCCGGCGAGAACCTCCATCCACATCAGCTGACGCTTGCCGACATAGGCCTTTTTCACCGCCGCGTCGAGCACGCGTACCGAAGCGCGCCAGATGTCGGGGCCGGTGCCGTCACCTTCGATGAACGGGATGATCGGGCGATCTGGGACGCGCAAGCGTCCAGCGGCGACGGTGATCTTCTCGCCGCCGGATGGCGGCGTGGGCGTGAAGTCGGACATGGCATTTCTCCCGGAATGCGAGCGCGCATTGTAAATGTTCCGCACGCGTCTGCGTGATAGAAACTGCCGCACTTTTGCGTTTTCACGTGTGCTGGCCGGAATTTCCCGGCAGCTTGCCGAACCTTTTGGGAGGTCGACCATGCACTCCGCAACCCTGCAACCGCCGCGCGCGCGGGCGCTCCTGCGCGTACCGCTGGCCTTGGCGCTGGCTACCGCATTGGGCGTGGCTCACGCCACGACGTACACGGTCACATCCGCCAGCGATGCCGGCAATGGCACCTGTGCTGCCACCTGCACCCTGCGCGATGCCATCACTGCCGCAAATGCAAACTCCGGCGCCGATACCATTCTGTTCGCATCGAACCTGTCCGGAGACACGATCACCCTGGATATCGCGGGCAAGGGACATATCCCCATTACCGACAGCCTGACCATCCAGGGCCCGGGGGCAAATTTGCTCACTGTATCGGGTGGGGGTGGCGTCAGCGGCATCGACGGTGGCATGTTTTACGACAAGACATATGTTGGGGGCCATTACCTGACGTTCGCCAGCGTCACCTTGGCCAATGGCAACACCAGCGGCAAAGGGGGTGCGCTGAGCTTTTCCTACGGTCAGCTGACCTTGCGCGGTGTCGCCATCCAGAACAACCATGCGCAAACGTTTGGCGGAGGCTTCTACATGGGCGGCCGAGCTCTTGCCGTCATCGACAGCACGATCAGCGGCAACAGCACGAACAACCACGGTGGCGGATTTGCCGCCAACTACCCCGCTGTTTCGCTGGTCAACAGCAGCATCAGCGGCAATAGCGCTGGCGGCTTTGGTGGAGGATTTTACGGGCGCACGGGCAGCAATAGCCTCACTGCCAGCAACAGCACGATCAGCGGCAATACCGCCGGTAGTGAAGGCGGCGGATTTCGATTGATCAAATCCACCGTCGTGCTGACCAACAGCATTTTGGCGAGCAATACGGCACCCACAGGCGCTGAATTTTTTGGCGGCACGCAGGGAACAACTCCGACCAATGTCAGCGCTAACTTCAGTCTGATCGAAGGCGGTTATTCCGTAAGTGGGACATTCAGCGGTTCGAACAACGTCTTCGGCCAGGATCCCTTACTCGGCCAGCTCGCGTACAACGGCGGACCGACCCAGACGCTGGCCTTGCTGCCCGGCTCGCCAGCCATCGACGCGGGCAGCAACGCGTACGCACCTTCGACCTACGACCAGCGCGGTCCGGGATTCCCGCGGATATTCAACGGCACCATCGACATCGGCGCCTTCGAGAATCAGGGCGACCGCATCTTCACGAACGGGTTCGAACCGGGGCCGTAGATTTGCGCCGAATTATTCGGCGTGTCGCTTCGCACCGCCAAGCGCGCCTCTGTCAGCGCACGCGATGCGTGGTTGCGCATCGCGTGAACACGCCAACCTCAACCGTGCTTGTGCTCGTCCAGTGTCTCGCGCAGGGTTTCGGCTTCGGATTCGAGTTTGTCGCCAAGCAGGCGGCGCACGCTGACGTAGAACACCGGAATCAGCAGCACGCCGAGGAGGGTGGCGAACAGCATGCCGCCGACGACGCCGGTGCCGATGGCGTGGCGCGCATTGGCGCCGGCACCGGTGGAAACCACCAGCGGCATCACGCCGAGGATGAAGGCGAAGCTGGTCATCAGGATAGGGCGCAGGCGCAGGCGCGCGGCATCGACCACGGCCACCCCGAGCGGCCGGCCGCGACGCTGTTCCTGCACCGCGAACTCGACGATCAGGATGGCGTTTTTCGCCGCCAAGCCGATGATGGTGATGAGTCCCACCTTGAGGAACACGTCGTTGGACAGGCCGCGCACCCAGGTCGCCAGCAGCGCCCCGGTCAGGCCCAGCGGCACGACCAGCATCACCGCGACCGGGATCGACCAGCTTTCGTACAGCGCGGCCAGACACAGGAATACCACCAGGAGCGAGAGTGCGAACAGCATCGGCGCCTGCTCGCCGGACAGGATCTCCTGCAACGACTGGCCGGTCCATTCGAAACCGAAACCGTGCGGCAGATCCCTGGTGATGAGTTGGCGCATCGTGTCCATGGCCTGCCCGCTGCTCTTGCCCGCCGCTTGGCTGCCGACGATGTCGACCGCCTCGTAGCCGTTGTAGCGGCTGATGCTCGGCGAAGCCATGGTCCAGTTCGCGTGCACCACGTTCGACAACGGGATCATGGGCGCCGCACCGCCGCCGGCCGGTGCCTTGCCGGCGACGTAGAAATGGCGCAGCGCATCGAGACCGGCGCGGAATGGCGCGTCGGCCTGCATGATCACGCGCAGCACGCGTCCGCCGTAGCTGAAATCGTCCACGTAGACCGGCGCCAGCATCAGCTGAATGGCCGTATAGACGTCCGTCAACGAAAGTCCCATCGATTGCGCCTGGACGCGGTCGACGGTCATGTTCAACTGCGGCGCATCCTCCAGCGAATTCGGCCGCACCCCGACCACGGTATCCGCGTGTTTGGCCGCCGCACCGAGCAGCTGGTTGCGCGCATTGATCAGCGCGTTGTGGCCCTGGCCGGTGCGATCCTGCAGGTACAGCTCGAAGCCGCCGAACTGGCTCAGGCCGCGAATCGTCGGCAGGTTGGCGACAAACGCCATCGCGTCCTTGACCTTGCCGAACAACTGACCTTGCAGGCGCGGAATCAGCACGCTCACATTGTCCTTGCGTACACCCAGCGGCTTGAAACCGATGAACGCCATGCCGACGTTTTCGCCGCTGCCGATGAAGCTGAACCCCGACAGCGCGAACACACGTTCGACTTCCGGATTGGAGCGGATGACGTCGCTGACCTGGTCCATCACCGCATTGGTGCGCGCGATCGTGGCGCCGGGCGGCAACGAGACGATGGCGAACGCGTAACCCTGATCCTCCTCAGGCACGAAACTGGACGGCAGCTTGACGAACAGGAACGCGCACAACGCCACAATCGCCGCGAACGCCGTCATCCAGCGCGGCGCGTGGCGCACAGCGCTGCGTACATGGCCGGTGTAGGTGTGCCGAGTCCAGTCGAAGGCCTTGTTGAACCACACGAACAGGCGGTTCTTGCGCTGCTCGTGCATCGGCTTGATCAGGGTGGCGCATAGTGCCGGTGTGAACACCAGCGCGAGAAACGCGGAGAATCCGGTGGACAGCGCGATGGTGAGGGCGAACTGGCGGTAGATCGCGCCGACCGAACCGGACTGCAATGCGCTGGGGATGAAGACCGCCATCAGCACCACCGCGATGGCGACCACCGCCCCGGATATCTGCACCATCGCCTTGCGCGTGGCGTCGCGCGGCGACAGCCCCTCCTCGCTCATGATGCGTTCGACGTTCTCGATCACCACGATCGCGTCGTCGACGACGATGCCGATCGCCAGCACCATGCCGAACAGGGACAGTTGGTTGATCGTGAAGCCCACCGCCGACATGCCCAGAAACCCGCCCATCAGGGCCACCGGAATCACCAGGGTGGCGATCAGGGTGGCGCGCACGTTCTGCAGGAACAGCAGCATCACCAGGAACACCAGCACGATCGCTTCGGCCAGGGTCTTGACCACCTCGTCGATGGAGTTGTGGATGAAGGTGGTCGAATCGTAGGGCACGAACCATTCGACGCCGGGCGGGAAGCTGGCCTGCAGTTCGGCGAGCTTGGCCTTGACCTCGCTCGACACGGTCAGGGCATTGGCGCCGCTGACCAGCTGCACGCCGGCGCCCGCGACCGGAATGCCGTTGAACACCGCGCGTTGCCCGTAACTGGCCGGACCGAGTTCGACGCGCGCGACGTCTCGCAGACGCACCGTGGTACCGTCGGCGTCGGTGCGCAGGATGATGTCGCCGAACTGCGCCGGCGTGCTGAAGCGTCCTTCGGCGCGGATCGTCGCCGTGATTCCGGTGCCGGGCAGGGTCGGCTCGGCGCCGATCGAACCGGCCGCGATCTGCACGTTCTGCGCGCGCACCGCGGCCAGCGCATCGGCGGCGGACAGACCGTAGCCGTGCAGTTTGTCGGGATCGAGCCAGATGCGCATGGCATATTCGGCGCCGACCTGAAAGATATGGCTCACCCCCGGCAAACGTGCCAGCTGATCATCGATGCCCGAGGACAAAAGATTGTTGAGCTGGTAGGAATCGAGACTGCCGTCGGTGGACTTGAGCGCGAAGAACATCAGGAAGTCGGGATTCGACTTGGCCACGGTCACGCCCTGCTGCACCACCTCGGTCGGCAGGCGCGGCGTGGCCAGGGTCACCTTGTTCTGGGTCTGCACCGCCGCGATGTCCGGATCGGTGCCGGGCTCGAAAGTCAGGGTGACGCTGGCCCCGCCATTGGCGCTGGAGCTGGAACTGAAATACATCAGGTGGTCGATGCCGGTGAGCTGCTGCTCGATCACCTGGGTGACGCTCTTCTCCACGGTGGCCGCGTCGGCGCCCGGGTAACTGGCGCTCACTACCACCTGCGGCGGCGCGATCGAGGGATACGACTCCACGCCCAGGTTCAGGAGCGAGATCACTCCGCCAAGACTGATGAGGATGGCAATGACCCAGGCAAAGATCGGACGATCGATGAAGAATCTGGACATGGCGCGGCGCTCAGTGCGCTGTGTTCTGCGTGGCGGCCGATTGCCACGGCACCGCTT
>JAJXWU010000190.1 GCA_021781425.1 Pseudomonadota bacterium | reverse complement strand
GAGCACGTCGGCCGGAGCGATGCCGTTGCGCGACAGCGCGCCGTCGCGCAGCCGGATCGAAAGCTGCGGCTCACCTTGCGGCGCCTGCACTTGCACATTGCCGGCGCCGGGGAGCTTCGAGAGCACTGCGGCCGCTGCGCCCGCCTTGCGGTCGATCTGGTCGAGGTCGTTGCCGTAGATGTTGACCACCACAGGCGCGGTCGTGCCGGAAAGGGTTTCGTGGATACGTTCGGTCAGGAAAGTGTTCACGGCAAAACGCGCGCCCGCAAACGCCGCCAATGCGCGCTGGATGTGATCCAGCGCGCGTTGCTGACCGGCGCCGGAGAGCGGCTTGAGATCCACCTCGAACTCGTTGGCAAAAGCGGGCGAGGGATCGGCAATGCGTGTAGCGCGTCCCGTACGCTGCGCAACCGAGCGCACTTCGGGAACGGCAAGCAGCGCGCGCGTGACGTGCTCGCCAAGATTTTGCGAGGCCTGCAGCGATGCGCCGGGCGCGAGCCGCATGTGCACGATGTAGTGGCCCTCGCGCAACTGCGGCAGGAACTCCGTGCGCAGGAACGGCAGCGCAACCAGCGCCGCGAGGCACAGCAGGGCGACGCCGACGGGGAACGCGCGCGGATGGCGTTGCGCACGCGCCAGCCATTGCAGGTAGCGGCGTTTGAGCCAGGTCTGCAGTGGCGGTTCCGGTGTCTCCTGCGCGTCCCGCAACACGGTCAAGGCCAGCGCCGGCGTCAGCGTCAGCGCGACCGCCAGCGAAGCCATGATCGCCGCGATGTAGGCCACGCCCAGCGGCGCGAACAGGCTCCCCGCCACGCCCGACAGGGTCAGCACCGGCACGAACACCAGCGCGACGATGAACGTGGCGTAGATCACCGCGCCGCGCACCTCCAATGATGCGTTCAGCACCACTGTGCCGGCAGGCAAGGGCGATGCCGCCGAACGATTCAGCCGCAAGCGACGCATGATGTTCTCGACATCTATGATCGCGTCGTCCACCACCTCGCCGATGGCGATCGCCAGACCACCCAGGGTCATGGTGTTGAGGCCGAAGCCCAGGCGCTCCAGCACCACCACCGCGGCCAGCAACGACAACGGAATGGCCACCGCCGAAATCATCGCCGCGCGCGCATTGCGCAGAAAGGCGAACAGCACCACGATCACCAGCATGGCGCCGATCAGCAACGCGTTGCGCAGGTGGCCGACGGCGGCGGCGATGAAATTGGCAGGGCGGAACAGCGCCGGATAGAGCTTGACGTGCTGCGCGGCGAGCGCAGGCGCCAGCCCCTGCAAGGTATGCTCGAGCGCGCGGGTCACGCGTACGGTGTCGGCATTGTATTGCTCGCTGATCACCAGCATCACCCCCGGCACGCCCATGATCGAAGCCGCACCGGTTGCAGGCGCCGCGCCATCGGTCACCGTGGCGACATCGCCGAGCCGCAACACCGCACCCTGGTGTTCGCGCACGGCCACGGTGGCGACCGCCTGCGGCGTGATCGGCATGCCGACCGGCGTCAGTACGATGCGCTGGTCGTCGTTCTCGACAAATCCCGTGCCCGCATTGCCGGTGGCGCGGCGCGCGGCCGCGATCACGTCCTGGAACGACAGGCCATAACGCGCCAGCGCATCGGGGTGGATCTGGATCTGCAATTGCCGCACCGCGCCGCCGAAGACATTCACGTCCGATACGCCGCGCACGGCCAGCAACTGCGGGGTCAGGGTCCAGTCGGCCAGCGTGCGCAATTGCATCGGAGTCAGCACCGGGGAAGTGATGCCGATCGTGAGCACGATGCCTGCCGAGGACGACAATGGCAGCAGCACCGGCGCGCGGACTGCGACGGGCAGCCGTGCCGCAGCGCGTTGCAGGCGCTCGCTCACGGTCTGCCGCACGCGGGTCAGATCGCTGCCTGAGCGAAAGGTCAGCGTGATCGCCGAGAGTCCCTGGAGGGACTTCGAGCGCATGCTGGCCAGTTCGCCGGCCCCGGACAAGGCGTTCTCCAGCGGTTGGGTGACCAGCGTTTCCACCTGGTCCGGCGCAAGGCCCGGCGCTTCGGTCTGCACGATGGCCTGTGGCGGGGCGAATTCCGGGAAGACGTCCAATCTCGCGCGGGCCAATGCGAACACGCCGTATCCTGCTGCCAGCACCGCCAGCGCGATCATCACCCCGCGCAGACGCACCGCGAATCCGACAATGGCATTCAACACGGGCGTTGGCTGTCTGGGTCCGGCGATCGAGCAAGCGCTGCGTCAGTCGTCATCGTCATCTCCGGCGGGCTTTGCTTGGGGTGGGGGCAGCAGTTCCTGCGACAGCAGAAGTTCGCCGCCGCGCACCACCACGCGCTCACCCGCGCGAAAACCGCTGGACTGGAACCACCCTGTTGCGGTGCGCTCGGCCGCCGCAACCGGGCGGCGCTGGAAACGACCGGCTGCGGTTTCGATGTAGGCCCAGGGTTGGCCGGCATACCAGACCACCGCGGTCGTTGGCACGATCACCCCGATGTCCGACGCTGTGCGCAACGGCACGGCAACGCTCAGCCGTTGTCCGATGCGCAGTCCCGCAGCATCGACTCGGTAGAAGTACGTCGGCCCCTGCACCACGGGATCGGCGCGCGGCGAAGGCCCGATCAACGTCGCAACGAGCGTCGCGCCATCGTCGTTTCGAAAGCGCAGGGAATGCGTCCCGGGCGAGTGGCTGCCCGACGGCAACGCCACCGCGAGCAGGGCGGCGCTGCCATTGCCAAGGGCATCGAATGCTCGCGATCCCCGCTCGGCCTCGCTCGCAAGCGCCGCTCCCCACTGCGCGCGTGCGCTGCCGCGTGCGGCGCTCTGGTCTGCCATCGCCGCAACCTGCTTGGCGCGCGCTGCGGACGCCGCCGCGGCGGCCGCCTGCACGTCGCGCAGCGCGGCATTGTCGCCATCGCGGTGGAGTTTCCCGATTCGTTTCGCCTCTTCCGCAGCCGCACGGGCTTGCGCTGTCGCCGCATCGAAAGCTGCATGCACCGTCTGCAGGCGCGCGGCGAGCGTCAGCAGCGGTTGCGGATCGAGCACCGTGGCGATGCCCCGCACTTGCGGCGCGTGGCGCGCCTCGGCGAGCGGGGCGACGACGATGCCGCTGGCCGCTGCGCTGGCGGGCGGCAACGCCACCGACGCATCGGCGGGAGCGGCTTGCGATAGACACGGAACCGCAAGCACCAGTGCGAATGTCACGGTGATGCGCACGCGGCGCCGCTCAGAACGAATGGCCATCGCGACCTCCGGAAAATGCGTTGTGATCTGACGCGGACTGCGCGCCCGCTGCGGTCGCCGCGGTCAATCGGGAGGCCGGCCACAGCGGACGCTGCAGGACGTCTTCGAGCCGGCCAAGGGAATTCAATGCGGCGGACAAGGCATCCTGCGCCGCAAGCGCGGCACTGGCGGACGCAACCCGTGCGGTGAGTTCGGCGCGGCGGTCGCTCTGGCCTGCCTTGCGCGATGCGGCCGCGCGTGCGGTTTCCGATTGCGCAGCTTGGGCCGCGCGCGCCATTCGCTGCCATGCGGCGTAGCGCTGCGCATAGTCGGCTCGCGCGGCATCGAGCTGGTTGAGGATTGTCGCCTGCCGGGCACGCGCCGCGGCCGCCGCTTCGTCGCGCGCCGCCGCCGCCGCGCGAATCCGCGCATCCGCGCCATGAAACAGCGGCAACTCCACATCAACGCCGAAGGTCAGTTTGCGCTGGCCCTGATCGTAGAGATACCCCGGCGCAATGCTGGTCGCGGGGTACCGCGCACCTGCCGCCAGCCGCAATTGTGCTTCCGCCGTGCGATAACGTTCCAGCAGCGCGGCAAGATCAATCCGGTTCCATGCAGCATCCTCGGCGAGTGCCGCGGGCGGCAATGCCGTTGGTGGCGGCGGCGTTTCGAGCTGCGGCCATTCCAACTTCGCATCGTTCAATGCCGCAACCGGCACGCCCATTGCCGCGGCCAGCGCGTGTTCTGCGGCAATGCGCTGAGCGCGCCTCGTGGCGAGAGCGGATGCGGCGCGCTGCGTATCGAATTGTGCGGCGAGCAGGTCACCGCGATCGTCTTCGCCCGCCGCCACCCGCTGCTGCGCTGCGTCGAGCAACGCGTTGTCGACGTGTGCCGCGGTTTCCGCCAGGGCCTGCGCGTGACGCGCAAGCAATACGCCGCGCAATGCCGCAACGGCGTTCGCCCGGCTTTGCCACACGGCTTGTGCCAGCCGATCGCGCGCGGCCTGCGTATCCGCTGCCGCGATCTCGCCTCGCGCGGCCGATTCTCCCGGGTGCAGCATCGGCAGCAACAGCGCGACCCCGATTGTCCACGGCGAGGCACCGCTCAAGCCGCCGAAAACCTTTTCAGGGCCGAGTCGCAGGGTTGGGTTGGCGCGTTGTGCCGCCACCGCCGCTTCGGCTTGCGCGCGTGCAGCGGTGGCGCGTGCCTGCGCAAGCGCGGGGTCGAAATACCATGCCGCCACGGTAATGCGATCCGGTGTCCACGGTGCGTTCGCCCCGGCTGACAATCCGAACCGCGCTTCACTCGCCGCCAGCCCGCGATTGCCCAGACTGCGCGCGGCGAACGCGCGTGCTTCGGCTTGCGGATCCAATGCGCGCGAGGTCGGCAACGCGGCACACGCGCCCAAGCTCAACGCAAGCAAACCGGCCAGCGCGGATTTCATCCGGGTACGGTAACGCGACGCAGATGGCGAATACGGCTCGATTCGATGACGGTTTTGTCATCCGTGTCGGGACTGGCGGCCCGGGTTCGTTACCGGTGGCCGACTCGGCAGGCGCGACAAAGAAAAGTTCGCTCGCGATGTCGCGTGCCAATGTTCAAGGATCCCCGCCCGCGGGCAACTGCATGACTGCGCTCGTGCCCGTACCCGGCGTGCTCTCCAGCCAGACTGTTCCGCCGTGCAGTTCAACGATGGTCTTGACGATGGAAAGCCCCAGGCCCGTGCCTTGTCGCGAGTCGCTGCGATGGCGCGCGTCATCGGCTTGATAGAAGCGATCGAACAGGTGCGGCAGGTGCCGCGCCTCGATGCCGTGGCCCTGGTCGTGCACACGCACTTCCGCAGTGCCGTGTTCGCGTGTGCATAGTGCGACGCAGACCTCGCCGCCCGTGGGCGAATACCGGATCGCGTTGCTCAGCAGATTCGACAATGCCTGACGAAACAGCAGCACGTCTGCGTCAAACTCGGCATTGCCTTCCATGCGCAGCGCGATCCCGCGCTCGGCCGCACCCGCCGCGTGCTGGGCAATTATCCTGGCACACGTCTGCGCGGCGTCAAAGCGTTCGCGGCGCACGGCCAGCCCGGCGTGTTCGACGCGCGCCATGAACAGCAGATTCTCGATCATGGCATTGAGCCGGCGGCATTCCTCCAAACCCGATTCCAGCGCGGCGCGATAGTCCTGCGCATCGCGCGGATTCATCAGGCACACCTCGAATTCGCCGCGCAGGTTGCTCAGCGGCGTCCGCAGTTCGTGCGCGAGATCGGCGGAGAACCGCGAAAGCCGTGCAAACGCTTCCTCGATTCGCGCCAGCATCGCATTGAACACTTGCACAAGCTCGTCAAGTTCGCTCGGCCATGGCGGGGTCAGCGGAATGCGCCCGGAAAGGTGCGCGGGAGTGATCGCACGTGCCGCACCGGTCACGCGGACAAGGGGGGCCAGGCCGCGGGCAGCGACCCAACGTCCGGCGAGGAAAAGCAAAGGGATCAGGATCAGGAACGCCGATTCTGTCCCGCGGCGAAAATCGCCCAATAGATTTTCATCATGCGATGTGTCCAGTGCGATCTGAACACATAGCGGTAGCGCCCCGGTGGAGGTGTCCAGCGCAACCGTAGCCAACGCGTAGCTGTGCTCGCCTTTTCGAAGCGATCGAATTGACGCGGCGGATGGCGCCTCCGCACTCGCCGGCGGGAAAGCGCTCTCCGGCAGCGCTTGCCGCATGCCGGTTGTCTCGCCGAGCACACGGCCATCCGCGCCAATCACCCGCGCAAAGTATTCGCGCAGGCGCGCACCGGTTGTTTCCTTGGCGATTTCTGCGATCAACGCGCGCGGATCGCCGCCAGCGTCTTTCAAATCCCCGTGCAACTCGGCTACTTTCGCTTGCAGGAAGCGCGAATGTTCGGCGGTAAAATTGGCCGTCAGGCGCCATTCCGCCACACCGGCAAACACTATCATCGCGGTCAGGGCAACTGCCGTGTGCAACAGCGTCAGGCGCGCGCCGATCGAGCGCATTCGCAGCCGAGCTTCAATCGGCATGGGTATCCAGCTTGTAGCCGATCCCGCGCACGGTGTGCAGCAGCGGGGCCGCGAACGGCGCGTCCAGCTTGGCCCGCAAGCGTTTGATCACCACGTCGACAACATTGGTTTGCGCCTCGAAGCACACGCCCCACACGCTCTCGGCAATCAGCGTGCGCGACAGCACGCGGCCACGATGGCGCGCGAGCAGCAGCAGGAGCGCGTATTCCTTCGGCGTGAATTGCAAGGTGCGGCCGGCGCGCTCGACTCGATGCCGCA
This sequence comes from Pseudomonadota bacterium, assembly GCA_021781425.1. Lineage (GTDB taxonomy): Bacteria > Pseudomonadota > Gammaproteobacteria > Xanthomonadales > Rhodanobacteraceae > Rudaea. The sequence goes on along the minus strand of JAJXWU010000190.1, from coordinate 3,612 downwards.
GCGGATCGATCAGCAGATCGCCGATCCGAATCCCGCCGTTTTCGCTGGAAGGCTCCGCACGGCGTGCAAGATTCCGCAACCGCGCCAGCAACTCGGCAAACGCAAATGGCTTGACCAGGTAATCGTCGCCGCCGAGTTCGAATCCGCGCACCCGGTCCTCGACATGATCGCGAGCGGTGAGAAACAACACCGGCGTACGGATGCCTTCGGCGCGCAAGCTCTGCACGACGCTCCAACCATCCCGGCCCGGCATCATCACGTCCAGCACCGCCGCATCGAAGCGGTGTTCCCGCAACAAGGTCAATGCGGCATTGCCTTCCTCGACGACTTCCACGGTAAAGCCCTGCTCGCGCAATCCCTGGGCGAGGTAGCGCCGGGCCTTGCCCTCATCGTCTGCGACCAGGATATGCATCGTCATCCAGCAAGGCCATGTGGCTGCGTTTTGCGAGATCGTTCCGCGTAAACCCCGGTTATCCGGCTGTGCGCGCCAGCGATCCACATTTTACTGCGAGCTCCGCGAAGCATCGAACAGCTCGATGCGCGACTGACCGGCCTGCAGCGGCGATGATGGATCAGACGACGGCGCCTGCATGCACCGGAGCAACGGTTTCGAATCGCTGTTCGCCTCAACAGAGGTCGCCCCCGACCACGCGGTCGGGGGCAAATACATCGGTTCAACGGCTTTGTGGAACGGTTCGGCCCGGGGTGGCCTTTTTCGTGGTGGCGCGCGCCCGTCAGATCTGGAAGCCGGTGTACTTGATGATCAGCAGCAACACGACTGCGCCGATGATCGACATCAGGAACCCGGCGGGATGGAACATCGCGCCGTCAGCCGGTTTCTTGATCAGACCGCCGATGAAACCGCCAATGATCGAGCCGACGATGCCGATGACCGTGGTCCACAGAAAACCCAAGTGGCCGACATGGACGAAGAAGTGCGCGATCAGGCCGACGAAGAAGCCGACGATGATGGACCAGAGTAGATGGAACATGGTTGCCTCCGTTATTGGTTAGTGGCGTTGCTGCCGGCCCCAGCCTCCCCCGGCGCGCAGGCAGCTTAGCAAATTCCGGAACAAGGACGTGCAGGCGTGTGTGTTAGAATTTCGGGCTGATTCCGCCGCTTTTAGGAACGCCGATGCCTGCGCTTGCCCAACGCATGAGCCGCGCCAAACCCAGCGCCATCATGGTGATCGCCGACAAGGCGAAAAAGCTCAAGGCGGAAGGGCGCAGCATCGTGAATTTCTCCATCGGCGTGCCGAATTTCCTGCCCGGCGAGCACGTCTACGAAGCCGCGCGTGCGGCGCTGAAAACCGATACCGGCGCCTACGGTTCCAACCGCGGCCGCGACGATCTGCTCGACGCGTTTCTCGGTCATTTGCAGGAAAGCCGATTCACCGGTTATACGCGCGCCAACCTCGCCATCGGCATCGGCGCCAAGCAGGTGCTCTATAACTTGTGCGAGGCGCTGCTCGATCCGGGCGACGAGATCGTTTTTCCGACACCGTACTGGACCAGCTACATGGACATCGCCGAGATTCTCGGCGCGAAAATCACACTGTTGCCGTGTCCGCCGGAACAGAACTACAAGCTCACGCCGGCGCAGCTCGACAAGGCGCTGGCGAGCAAGCCCAAGGTTTTTCTGTTCAACAATCCATCGAATCCCACCGGCATGGTTTACACGCGCGAGGAAATCGCCGCGATTGCCGACGTGCTGATGAAGCATCCGGATACCTGGATCATCGCCGACGATATCTACAACCGCATGGTCTTCGACGGCGTCGGCTACCACAATGTGGTGCACCTGCGCCCGGAATTGCGCGAACGCACCGCGATCATGGATTCGTTGTCCAAGACCTACGGCATGCCGGGCTGGCGCGTGGGTTTTGTCACCGCGCCCGAGCGACTGGCCACGGCGCTGGTCACGCTCAATTCCAACCACATCACCAACCTGCCCGAGATCGTCACCGCCGCGGGCGTGGCCGCGCTGTCCGGCCCGCAGGACATCACGCGCGAGAAGTGCGCGGATTTCTCGCGCCGCCGCGACGAGGTGATGACTGCGCTGTTGTCGATCCCGGGCGTGAAGTGCCCGCGCCCGCAGGGCGCGTTCTATGTGTTCCCGGATATTTCCGTCGCCTTCGGCAAATCGCACGATGGCAGGAAGATCGGCAACGACGTGGATTTCTGCGCGGCGCTGCTCGATGCCAAAGGCGTGGCCTGCGTGCCGGGCTCGGCGTTCGGCGAGCCGCGTGCGTTGCGCATCTCCTACACCTGCAAGCCGGCGGAACTGACCGACGGCTTGCAGCGCCTGCGCGAATTTTTCGCCGAACTTGGCTGATTTTCCCTTCTCCCGCCAGCGGGAGAGGGGAAAAAGCATTGCACCTGAGGAGTTATCCATGAAAACCCCTGTCCGCGTTCTCGTCACCGGCGCTGCCGGCCAGATCGGTTATGCCCTGCTGTTCCGCATCGCCTCCGGCGACATGCTCGGCAAGGATCAGCCGGTGATTCTGCATCTGCTCGAAATCACGCCCGCGCTGCCGGCGCTGGGCGGCGTGGCGATGGAACTCAACGATTGCGCGTTTCCGCTGCTCGCCGGCATCGTCTGCACCGATGATGTGAACGTCGCGGCCAAGGACGTCGATTACGCCCTGCTCGTCGGCGCGCGTCCGCGCGGCGCCGGCATGGAGCGCAAGGATCTGCTCGAGGCGAACGGTGCGATCTTCGCGCCGCAGGGCAAGGCGCTGAACGCGCACGCCAGGCGCAGCGTCAAGGTGCTGGTGGTCGGCAATCCGGCCAACACAAACTCGCTGATCGCGCAGTCGAATGCGCCGGATCTGGATCCGAACTGCTTTACGGCGATGGTGCGCCTGGACCACAACCGCGCCAAGTCGCAACTCGCGGAAAAAACCGGCACGCACAATACCGATGTGCGCAAGATGATCATCTGGGGCAATCATTCCTCGACCCAGTATCCGGACATCCATCATGCGACGGTGAAGGGCAAGCCGGCGCTGTCGCTCGTGGATCAGAATTGGTACGAAAAGGAATTCATCCCGACCGTGCAGCAGCGCGGCGCGGCCATCATCAAGGCGCGCGGCGCGTCCAGCGCGGCTTCGGCGGCGGCGGCGGCGGTCGATCACATGCGCACGTGGGCGCTCGGCACCGACGACGGCGACTGGGCATCGATGGGCATTCCGTCCGACGGCAGCTACGGCATTGCCCCGGGCGTTATCTACGGCTACCCGGTAACGTGCAAAAATGGAAAATTCAGCATCGTGCAGGGGCTCGAAATCAACGCCTTCTCGCGCGCGCGCATGGACGCTACCGACAAGGAACTGCGCGAGGAACGCGCCGGCGTAGAGCATCTGTTCGCCAAGCGCTGAGAATCAAGCATCCAGCAAGTCCGAGGCCGCCGTTGGGCGGCCTCGTCGTTTCGGGCACGCGGCCTCAGCGCCAGTGGCCGCGTATCCATACGCCACCCGTCCAGTGCGCCGGCACCCAAACTGCGGCGCGGTAGGGACGCGCGGGGTAGTAAACGCAGCCGGTGGCGAACAGTGGAGCTAATGCAACGGCAATCAGGAGCAGCATCTTGGCATAGCGTTTCGTCGTCGTTCT
>JAJXWU010000213.1 GCA_021781425.1 Pseudomonadota bacterium | reverse complement strand
GATCTTAGCATGCGTGCCTGATCGCGCGCCGCGTCCTGGCGCAGACGCTCGGCACGCAGACGCATCGCCTTCACGTAGCGCGGAAGTTGCGCCAATCTGTATTTTTCCACATTGCGCACAAAGCCCGGATACAGTAGCGCATCGAGCTGTTCGCGCAGGTCGTCGTAATTGGCGCGCGCGTAACCCATCAGCGGTGGAGTCAGCCAGGGCGAAAGCTCCGCAAAAGCCGACAGGATTTCCTCGACGATCTTGAGCCGTTCCATCGCCGTGGGGAAAAGTTGGCGCATCAGGTCGGCCACAGCGCCCCGGAACGACTCGCGCGTGCGTAGTTCAGGATCGCGCGCCGCCCAAAGGTCGGCCAACGCGGCCTCGATGATGTCCTCGCGCAACTCGTCGATGCTGGCTATGGCGGCATACTTGAGTGCGAGCTTGCGGTCGATGGGAAGCTGGCGGCGTGCCTGCTTGATCGTCTCGCGCAGAGCACGCCGCAGCAGGCGCTCGACGCCGGCAGCGTGCGCGGCGCGCGCCTCATCGGCGCGCTCGAACACGCGCAGCGCGACGGAATCGCCGAGATCGACCAGCGCCGGATAAGCGGCAAGTCCGCCGGCACCGGTGACCATTTGCGGAATCTCGTCGAAATCGAACCCGGCGACGTCGTCGCGCGCCAGTTCCACGTCGGCATGGCGCGAGAAGGCGGCGTTCGCGGCACTGCCCCACTGCATGCGGATCGCGTCGATGTCGCGGCCTTCGGCGAGCGTCTTGCCCGTCTCGTCATGGACGTGGTAACGCATGGTCAAATGCGCTGGTAGATCGATTACCGCAAAATCGCGCTCGCCGATTTGTACGCCGGTTACGCGCTGCAGGTATCCAGCGAGCGCCGAGGCCACCGACTCGTCGCGCGGAGTATCGGCTTCGACGAAAGCCCGCGCGAAATCCGGCGCCGGCACGAAATTGCGGCGCAATGCCTTGGGCAGGCCGCGAATCAGCTCGGCGACCTTGTCCGCCAGCAATCCCGGCACCAGCCATTCGCAGCGCGCGGCCGACACCGCATTGACGAAGGCCAGCGGCACCTGCAAGGTCACGCCATCGGCGGCATCCCCTGGTACGAAACGGTATTCGAGCTTGAGGCGGTGGCCGCCGAAATCCAGCGTCGAAGGGAAATCCGCCGCACGCAAACCCGGCTCGTTCGCCAGCACGTTGTCGAGCGACCAGCGCAACGCGGCCTGCTCGGCTGCCGCTGCGCGCCGGTACCAGGCGTCGAACGCCGCCGCGGTGGAAATGTCCGACGGCAATTTTCCGTGGAAAAATCCGGCCAACGCGTCCTCACTTTTGACGAGTCCGGTGCGGCGCTGCTTGGCTTCGAGTTCATGCGCCTGCGCCAGCACGCGCGCGTTCGCGCGCACGCAATCGGCGCGGCAATCGATGTCGCCGCGCACCAGCGCCTCGCGCACGAACACCGCATGCGCGAGCGCAGGATCCTGCGCGCCGAATTGCACCGTGCGTTTTTCCACCAGGGTCAGTCCGAACAGCGTCACCTGCTCGAACGCGAGCACGGCGCCACGCTTGCGCGACCAGTGCGGATCGCGCCAGGACTGCTTCGTCAGATGCGCAGCCGCACGCTCGATCCATTCCGGTTCCACGCGCGCGCACGACATCCCGTATACTTTTTGCAAGTCGAGAATTTGCCCGGCCAACAGCCACAGCGGCGGCGCTTTAGCCAATGCCGATCCGGGGAAGATGCGAAATCGGCGTTCGCGCGTGCCGCGGTATTCACCGCGCTCGTCCTTGCGCCCGACTTGCGTCGGCCAGCCCGCCAGCAGGCATCCATGGATTACCTCGTAGCCCGCGGGTTCGGCATTTTGCGTCCATCCGCAATCCTCAGCGATCAGCAGCAATTGCCGGTGCAGTTCGCGCCACTCGCGCATGCGCAAATAGGACAGGAATCTTTCCTTGCACCAGTCGCGCAGTTTCGACTGGGTCAGTTCCTCGTGCGCCAGCGCGTGCGCGTGCCACAGGTTCAGTACGCCGATGAAATCGGATTTCGGGTCGGCCCATTGCGCATGCGCCGCATCGGCCGCCGCGCGCGCATCGGCGGGGCGTTCGCGCGGATCCTGGATCGAAAGGAACGCCGTCAGGATCAGCACCTCGCGCAATGCGCCCAGCCGCTGCGCCTCGATCAGCATGCGCGCCAGCGCCACGTCGATCGGCCATCGCGCCATCGCGCGTCCGATCTGCGTCAGCTGTTTGTCTTCATCGACCGCCTGCAACTCCCCCAGGCGCCGCCAGCCGTCGCCGATCGCGCGCGCATTCGGCGCCTCGACGAAAGGAAACTTCTCCACCTCGCCGAGCCTGAGGTTGAGCATGCGCAGGATCACGCCGGACAGCGCGGAGCGCAGGATTTCCGGATCGCCATAGCGCGGTCGTGCCGTGTAGTCGTCTTCGCCGTACAGGCGCACGCAGACACCCGCCCCGACACGGCCGCAACGGCCCTTGCGCTGGTCGGCCGCCGCCTGCGCTATCGGCTCGATGTGCAGGCGTTCGAGTTGGTTGCGCGGCGAATAGCGCTTGACCCGCGCCGTGCCGGTATCGATCACGTACTTGATGCGCGGCACCGTGAGCGAGGTTTCCGCGACATTCGTTGCCAGCACGATGCGCCGGCTGCTGCCGGGCCGGAACACGCGGTCCTGCTCGGCGGCGGACAGGCGCGCGTACAGGGCGAGGATTTCCGTCGCGCGATAGCGGCGGCGGGTCAGCGCCAGATGCGCATCGCGAATCTCACGCTCACCGGGCAGGAACACGAGCGCATCGCCGCGCGGGTCTGTGGCGGTGATTTCGTCGAGCGCGGCGACGATGCGTTCGGCCTGCGAGGCATCGTCGCGTTCGTCCGCCGGCCGCCAACGTACTTCGACCGGATAGCCACGGCCTTCAACGTCGACGATCGGCGCGCCGCCGAAGTGACGCGAAAAGACCTGCGTGTCGATCGTCGCGGACGTCACGATCAGTTTCAGATCGCGCCGGCGCCCGAGCAGGCGTTTCAGAAAGCCGAGCAGGAAATCGATGTTGAGACTGCGTTCGTGCGCCTCGTCGAGGATGATCGTGTCGTAGGCGTTGAGCCAGGGGTCGGATTGCGTCTCGGCGAGCAGGATGCCGTCGGTCATGAACTTGATCAGGGTGTGTTCGCCGGTTTGCTCGGCGAAGCGCACCTGGTAGCCGACCAGGCCGCCCAGCTCGGCGCCGAGTTCCGTCGCGACGCGCCGCGCCACGCTGCGCGCCGCCACGCGCCGCGGCTGCGTGCAGCCGATCAGTCCGGCCATGCCGCGACCGGCGGCCAGACACAATTTGGGAATTTGTGTACTTTTCCCGGAACCGGTTTCCCCGGCAAGAATCAGCACCTGCCGTTCCCGGATCAGGCGTACGATTTCATCGGTCTTGGCCGCGATCGGCAGCGATTCGTCGACGCGGATTTGCGGCACGCTCGCCACACGCGCCGCGTAACGCGCACGCGCCACATCCACGCGCCCGCGCCACGCTGCCAGCGCCGGCGCCGCGGGACGCGCGCCGAGCTTTTCCAACGCCCGCGTCAATGCGCGCCGGTCGGCGTGCATGGTTTCATCGAGCAACGCGGCGAGTGCGTGCAAAGTGTGCGGCGGAGGGTTCACGGCAGGGATCGACGCGATCTATCGATCGCATCGCAAGATTCGATTTTTCCTTCGGGTCGCGCGGGATTATAGTGTGCCCGCATCCGCAAACAGGAGACTGTCATGGCCAGGCACGAAGACACGCGCATCGACATCGCGCCGAAACTGCGCACCCACATGTGCGCCCTGCTCAACCAGCAGCTCGCCGATACGCTGGATCTGTACACGCAGGTCAAGCAGGCGCACTGGAACGTGAAGGGTCCGCACTTCATCGCCCTGCACGAGCTGTTCGACAAGCTCGCCGAGGAACTCGAAGAACCCGTGGACGACATGGCCGAGCGCATCACCGCACTGGGCGGCGTCGCGCGTGGCACCGCGCGCATGGCGGCGAAAGCATCACGCCTGAAGGAATTTACGGATGGCCGCATCGATGGCATGCACGCCGTCGCCGCGCTGGCCGATCGCTACGCGGAACTCGCTGCGTCCACACGCGCCGCGATAGATAAATCCGGCAAACAAGGCGACGCGGATACATCGGACCTGTTCACCGGCATTTCGCGCGAATTGGACAAGGCCTTGTGGTTCCTCGAGGCGCATCTTGCCGGCTAGCCACACGCACAATGCGTTTCTGCCTTCTCCCGCGGGCGGGAGAAGGTGCCCCGTCTCAGACAAAAGATGGGGTGGATGAGGGTGGTGCATCTGAAAGCGAATGTCGTGAGCGGCCACCCTCACCCGGCGCACTAGACGCGCCGGCCTTTCCCGCCAGCGGGAGAGGCGGAAAGCCACACACCGCCACAAAGCTTCACCCAGCGCAGGCTGCACCACAGCCGGAATCGATCCATGTACAGGTACACGACCGGCGTCGTGTACAGCGTCAGCACCTGGCTGACGAGCAAACCGCCGACGATGGAGATGCCGAGCGGCCGACGCATCTCGCTGCCCTCGCCAAAGCCCAGCGCCAGCGGCATCGCGCCGAGCATGGCCGCCAGCGTGGTCATCAGGATCGGACGCAGGCGCAGCAGGCAGGCGTGGTAGATCGCGTCGTGCGCGCTCATGCCGCGGTTGCGCTCGGCATCGAGCGCCACGTCGATCAGCATGATCGCGTTCTTCTTGACGATGCCGATGAGCAGGATCACGCCAATCAGCGCGATCAGGCTGAACTCGGTGCGGCAGATCAGTAGCGCCAGGATCGCGCCGACGCCGGCCGATGGCAGCGTCGACAGGATCGTCAGCGGATGCACGTAGCTTTCGTACAGCACGCCGAGCACGATGTAGACGGCGAGCAAGGCGGCGAGGATCAGCCACGGCTCCTGATTCACCGATTGCGCGAACAGTTGCCCGGTACCCGCGCTGCTGCCGTGGATGGACGCCGGCACGCCCAGGCGCGCCATCGTCAGAGCGATCGAGGTATAGGCCTCGCCCAGGCTCACGCCCGGCGGCAGATTGAACGAAATCGTGGTCGCTGCGAACTGGCCCTGATGCTCCACCTCCAGCGGCGCACTGCCCGGCGCGTAATGCGCGAACGCCGCGAGCGGCACCATTTTCCCGGATTTGTTCTGCACGTAGATTTCCTTCAGCGCCGACGGGTCCTGCTGGAATTGCGGCGCCACCTCCATGACGACGTGATATTGATTCAACGCGTTGTAGATGGTCGAGACCTGACGCTGGCCGAACGCATCGTTGAGCGTGGAATCGATCTGCTGTGTGGTGATGCCGAGCCGCGCCGCCGCATCGCGGTCGAACACGAGTTGCGTTTCCAGGCCCTTGTTTTGCTGGTCGCTGTCGACGTCGGTGACTTCGGGTACGTTCTTGAGCGCCGCCGTTATCTTCGGCGCCCAGGTGCGCAGCGCGTCGAGATCGTCGCTGAGCAACGTGTACTGATAGGCCGAATTGCTCTGGCGTCCACCGGTGCGGATATCCTGTGCCGCCTGCAGGAACAGGCTGGCGCCGGGCTCGCGGCTCAATTTCGGGCGCAGGCGGTTGATCACGTCATCGGTGGAGATGCCGCCGCGCTCGGCCAGCGGCTTGAGCGAGGCGAACATGAAGCCGCCATTGCTGCGCCAGCCTCCGGTGAAGCCGACCACGGTGTCGATGGCCGGATCTTGCTTGACGATGCGCATCAGGTCCTTCATCTTCGCCGACATCGCCTGGAACGAGATGCTCTGGTCGGCGCGCACGCCGCCGATCAGGCGTCCGGTATCCTCGCTCGGAAAGAATCCCTTCGGGATCTGGATGTACAAAAACACGTTCAGACACACCGTGGCGAACAGGGTGAAGAGGGTCAGGCCGGGAGCGGCCAGCGCGGCGCGCAGGCTGCGTTCGTAGAAGCGGTGCACGGCATCGAAGGCACGCTGGCTGGCCTGTGCGAAGCGGATTCCAATCCGTTCGCGTTGAGCGTAGCGAAGCGAAGTCGAAACGCCATCATCTACGCCCTGCGACTGCGCGCCTTCGGCGCGCAGCCTGTCCTGAGCGGAGTCGAAGGGCTCAGGACGAACGGAAGGTTCGCGCAAGAACCGTGCGCACAGCATCGGTGTGGTGGTCAGGGAAACGGCCAGCGACACCAGGATCGCCACCGACAGAGTCACCGAGAATTCGCGGAACAGGCGTCCGACGATGCCACCCATGAGCAGGATCGGCAGGAACACGGCAATCAGCGACAGGCTCATCGACAGCACGGTGAAGCCGACCTCGCGTGCGCCGACAAACGCCGCCTGCAGGCGTGGCATGCCAGCCTCCATGTGCCGGGTGATGTTCTCGAGCACGACCACGGCGTCGTCGACCACGAAACCGGTGGCGATGGTCAGCGCCATCAGCGACAGGTTGTCGAGACTGAAACCGCACAGATACATCACCGCGAACGTGCCGACCAGCGAGACCGGCACGGCGACGGCGGGAATCAGGGTGGCACGGACGTTGCGCAGGAACACGAACACGACGCCGATCACGAGCAGGGTGGCGATGATCAACGCGCGCTCCACATCGTGCAATGCAGCGCGGATCGTGCTGGTGCGTTCCATTCCCACCTTGAGCTGCATGTCGGCCGGGATCGAAGCCTGCAACTGCGGCAGCAGCGTCATTACCCGATCGCAGGTGGCGATGATGTTCGCGTCCGGCTGTTTGTATAGAAGTATAATAACGGCCGGCTCGCCGTTGCTCAGACCGAGGTTGCGCACGTCCTCGACCGAATCCTCGACCTGGGCCACATCCGCGAGCCGCACCGGCGCGCCATCGCGCCAGGCCAGGATCAGGTTGCGGTATTGCCCTGCTTCGCGCGCCTGATCGTTGGTGACGATCTGCCAATGCCGGTCGTCGAGTTCGACGAAGCCCTTCGGCCGGTTCGCATTCGCGTTCTGCAGCGCCGTGCGCACGGTATCGAGCGCGATCGCGTAGTGATTGAGCGCCGCGGGATTGAGCTCCACCCGCACCGCCGGCAGCGAGGAGCCGCCGACCTGCACCTGGCCGATACCTTCGACCTGCGCGATTTTCTGCGCGACGATGGTCGAGGCGGTGTCGTACATCTGTCCGCGGCTGAGCGTCTTGGAAGTGAGCGTGAGAATCATCACCGGCGCGTCGGCCGGATTGAACTTGCGGTAGCTCGGATTGCCCGGCATGCCGGATGGCAGTTGCGCGCGTGCGGCGTTGATCGCGGCCTGCACATCCCGCGCGGCGCCGTCGATGTCGCGGCCGAGGTCGAACACCAACACGATGCGGGTATTGCCTTGCGTGCTGGACGATGTCATCTCGGTGACGCCGGCGATGCGGCCGAGCTGGCGCTCCAGCGGCGTCGCCACCGACGTCGCCATCGTTTCCGGACTTGCGCCCGGCAGACTGGCGCTGACCGAAATCGCGGGAACATCCACCTGCGGCAGCGGCGCCACCGGCAGCAAGGTGAAGGCTACGATGCCCGACAGCAGCACGCCGATAGTCAGCAGCGTGGTCGCGACGGGCCGGCGGATGAACGGCGTGGAGAAGCTCGAAAAATTCACGACACGCAACCGCCTGCCCCCCTCTCCCGCTGGCGGGAGAGGGTTGGGGTGAGGGTGGCAGCACCTCGTAGTCCGACCGCCCTTACCGGCGCCTGCGGCGCGACCTCTCCCGCCCGCGGGAGAGGCGCAATAACCGCCATCTTCATGACGTCACCTGCATTGAGTCCGCCGCTGCATTACTGTCGAACCGCCGTGCGAGCCGGTCGAACCAGAGATAAATCACCGGCGTGGTGAACAAGGTGAGCATCTGCGAGACGATCATGCCGCCGACGATGGTCACGCCGAGCGGATGGCGCAGCTCCGAGCCGACACCGGTGCCGAGCATCAGCGGCAACGCACCGAACAACGCGGCGAGCGTGGTCATCAGGATCGGGCGGAAGCGCAGCAGGCAGGCCTGATAGATCGCCTCGCGCGGAGATTTGCCCTCGTTGCGCTCGGCATCCAGCGCGAAATCGACCATCATGATCGCGTTCTTCTTGACGATGCCGATCAGCAGGATGATGCCGATGATCGCGACGATGGAAAGATCCTCACCGGCGATCATCAGCGCCAGCAGCGCGCCGACGCCGGCCGAGGGCAGCGTCGACAGGATCGTGATCGGATGGATGTAGCTTTCGTACAGCACGCCGAGCACGATGTACATCGCTGCGATCGCGGCGAGGATCAGCAGCACCTCATTGGTCAGCGAGGCCTGGAACGCCGCCGCGGCGCCCTGGAATGCGGTGGCGATGCTCGGCGGCATGGCGATGTCCTTTTCCGTCTGCCGGATCGCGTCGACCGCGGCACCGAGCGAGGCGCCGGGCGCGAGGTTGAACGACACCGTCGTCGCCGGAAACTGGCCGAGATGGTCGATCAGCAACGGCGCACTGCGTTCGCTCAGTTTCGCGACTGCGGACAGCGGAACAAGTCCGTTCGCCACCGGCGCCTGATTCGTCGTAACCGTCGCGCTGCTGGCGCCCTGCGGCGCGCCGCCGGTGGCCGATTGCGCGCCGCCCGGCGAATTCACTGAACCCTGCGGCGTCTGCGAAACATTGTTGGCATTGCTCAGCGCCGGCAGGTAGATGCTGGAAAGCGCCTGCGGACCCTGCTTGAACGCAGGCAAGAGGTCCAGCACCACGCGGTACTGGTTCGCTTCGGTGAAGATGGTCGAGATCAGGCGCTGGCCGAAGGCGTCGTAAAGCAGATTGTCGACCGCCGCCGCGGTGATGCCGAGGCGCCCGGCGCTGTCGCGGTCGATGTCCAGATACGCCTGCAGCCCCCGCGCCTGCAAGTCGCTGGCGACGTCGGCGAGTTGCGGCTGCCGGTTCAGCGCATCGACCAGTTTCGGCACCCAGGTTTCCAGTTCCTTCAGATCGGTGGATTCGAGCGTGAACTGGTATTGCGTGCGACTGACGCGGTCCTCGATGGTCAGATCTTGCACCGGCTGCAGGTAGAGTGTGATGCCCGGCAATTTTGCCGCGTCCGCATTCAGCCGCCGGATCACGGTCTGCACATCGTCGCGCGTGCCGTGCGGCTTGAGGTTGATCAGGAAGCGTCCGCTGTTGAGCGTGGTGTTGGTGCCGTCCACGCCGATGAACGAGGACAGCGACGCCACGGCGGGATCCTTCAGGATCACCACCGCCAACGCTTGCTGGCGCTCGCTCATCGCCGCGAACGATACCGATTGCGGTGCCTCGGAAATACCCTGGATCACGCCGGTATCCTGGACCGGGAAAAAGCCCTTGGGAATGACGATGTATAAAAGTACCGTCAGGAACAAGGTGGCAACGGCGACGGCCAGGGTCGCGCGCTGGCGATCCAGCACCCAGGTCAGCCAGCGTCCGTACAGCGCGATCAGGCGGTCGATGAATTCATGGCTGCGGCGCGCGAACGCGCTTTCCTCTTCCGGCTTGCGGTGCCTGAGGATCTTCGCGCACAGCATCGGCACCAGGGTGAGCGAAACCACCGCCGAAATCAGGATCGTCACCGCCAGCGTGATCGCGAATTCGCGGAACAGGCGGCCGACCACGTCGCCCATGAACAGCAGCGGGATCAGCACGGCGATCAGCGAGATCGTCAGCGAGATGATGGTGAAGCCGATCTGCTTGGAGCCTTTCAGCGCGGCTTCGAGCGGCGTGTCGCCTTCTTCGAGGTAGCGCGAGATGTTCTCGATCATGACGATGGCGTCGTCGACGACAAAACCTGTTGAAATCGTCAGCGCCATCATCGACAGGTTATCGAGCGAGAATCCCGCCAGATACATCACCGCGAACGTGCCGACGATCGACAGCGGCACCGAAAAACTCGGGATGATCGTCGCCGGCAGGTTGCGCAGGAACACGAAGATCACCATCACGACCAGCGCCACGGCCAGCAGCAATTCGAACTGCACGTCCGCGACCGAAGCGCGCACGGTCACGGTGCGGTCGGTGAGCACGCTCACGTCGACGCCCGCGGGCAGCGTCGCGGTCAGCGCGGGCAGCAGCGCCTTGATGCGGTCGACCACTTCGATCACGGTCGCGCCCGGCTGG
>JAJXWU010000265.1 GCA_021781425.1 Pseudomonadota bacterium | reverse complement strand
GAACACCGGCAACTTACCCGCATGTTCCAGGTTTTCCGGAGCGGCAACCGCATGCGTGAGACGGCCGTTCTTGCGTTCGCCGTCGAGGCCGACGCTGAAACGGGATTGCGACCGCGCCACGAGCGCGCGGTCAGTGTGCGAGAACAGATAGGGATCGATCGCAAGGTCGTAATGCGCCGCGCGCAAGCCGCGCAGAAGCCGCGCCATCGCAACCGGCGCGCCGAACATGCGCTCCGGCAGCAGGTGCACGCTGCCCACATTGAACCAGCCGGCGAACAGTTCCGGCGCCGCCGCACAACGCGTCAGCACATCAACCTCGGCGCCGGGGAATCGCTGCTCGATCTCGCCGAGCAGCGGCGTAAGCAGCAGTGTCTCGCCAAGCGTTTTGGTCGCACGACATATCAGGATCCGGTGGATGCCGGAGGCCGGCAGCGACATGGGCGGCGCGTTTTCGTTCCCGCTCCGGCCGCGGCTGAACCAGCGCACGATTCTGCGCCGCAGGTTTTTCGCCGGCGAGGAATTGGAATGGCGGATCTGCGTGGTCATGCTCCGGCGCCTGGCCGCGTGCCCGCCGCTTTCGCCTGCGCGGCAAGCCAGTCGGCAATAGTGGCCTGAAACCCCTCGCGATTGCGCCGAAACCAGGCGCGCGCGTTTGCACCCAGCGCGTCGAGCGCCGCGTCGTCCAGCGCGAGCATCCGCAGGATTGCCGACTCCATCTGCGCGTCGTCGAAATAAAACGTCGTCGCCAGATGCTTCTTGCCGCTGCCGGACGGCGCGATCAGCAGGCCCCGGTCAGGCCCGACCAATTCGTTCATCGGTTCCGCATCCAGCGTGGCAACGACGGCTCCCACGCTCATGGCTTCGCCGATGTAATGGCCGTAGCCCTCGGTTTCCGAGGGGCACAGATGGAAGCGGTGTCGATTCTGGCAGCGGCGTAATTCGGCATCGTCGACATGGCCCTCGCGCAAGTCGACATTCGGCGCCGGAACGGGGGCGTCGCAGCCGCCGAGCGGAATTGCACGGCGACTGCGCACGATGGTCAAGACAGGCCATTCCGGATGCCGGCACCAGAGGCGGTACAAGGCATCCGTGCCCTTGGTCGAGCTGGATCCGGCCAGATGAAAAAACGCAGGCTCGCGCGGCACCGAAGGATCGTCGCGGTCGAGGCTGGTGAAGCCCACAAAGCGAGTCCGGCAGCCGCGTGCGGCGAAAAGGCGCTCGGCATACCGGGTCTTGGCGAGGATCACGTCAATGCGCCGCGACGCGGCGACATCGCGCGAGGAAGTCCACTCCGGGTTCGGCATCCAGGCGTTGGTCGCCGCCCACGAGAAATACTCCGGATAGATCGTCTCGACCATCAGGTTGATGTCGAAGCGCGGCAGTGCCGCACCACTGATTCGGCGCCACCACATTCTGATCTGCGCGACCTTGAGAAAACGCCGGACCTTGCGCAATTTGTCCCGCTCGACGGCGAGCGCGGTGATCGTCACCTCGGCGCCGGCGCGTCGGCAAGCGTCGGCGAGCAGGCGCATGTCGCGGCTCAAGCCGACGCCATTGTCGCAGCCGATGATGTTTACCGACATCGCCATCAGCCGCCATCTCCCGTTGCGACCACCCGTGGGCGCGATGCCTCGGGCAGCTTGCCGCCGCGGCAAGCCGGGTCGACGGCGTCGGCTCGGAACAGCCACCAGTCGATGCGATTGGATTCGCCGATGTCGAGCGCGCGCCCGCGGCGAATGCAAGGATCGAGCGCGGTCCCCGGCAGCAGGATCCAGCGTAGTGCGGGCGCCGCCGCCTGCCAGGCAATCGCGGCGGACAACTGCTCGCGCCACGGTTTGGAAAATCCGAAGTCCGTTGCCGGACGATCCGCCATCAGCAGATTCTGTTCCTTCCACGCGACCAGGCCGAGCTCGCCCTGCACACCGAGGCGCGCACCGACCGCACGCATCAGACCGCGCGCGGAGCTGGCGTCGTTGAGCGCCGGTTGCACGCCGAATCCGACACATGCCCAAAATGCCGTCAGCACCACCGTGCACGACCGCAATGGCCGGGCCGGGCCGAGCAGTGCGCAGGCGAGGATTCCGGCTGTGCCGAATGCGGCGAACCAGATCCAAACCTGCGCCGCACCGGCATCGAAGGCATGCGCGACAAGCTGGCGCGCGCCCCACTCGGGGCTGATCCAGTCCGCATAAGCCCCGATTCCCAACGCCATCAGCGCCAGCAGGAGGCACAGCGCCCACAACCATCGCGCCGGCCACTTCGTCGCGCCGAGGATCATCGGCACATGCGGGGCGGCCACGAGCGCAAGCATCGGCAGCGCGGGCAAAATGTATACCTCGCGCTTGCCCGCCGACAGGCTGAAGAAAACCAGCACCAGCACGACGAAGCCGAGCAGCACGGCGTGGCGCGCATCGCCATCGCGCAGCGCGCGCCACCACGGCCGCACCAGCCACGGCAGGAACAGGCTCAGCGGCAGCCATTGCAGCGCGATCACCTCGAAGTAATACCAGGGCGGCTGCTCGTGATGCCAGGCGGCCAGGTAACGTTGCGCGGTTTGCCGAAACAGGATGTTGTCGGCATACGCCGCATACGCCGGATCGTGCTGCGCGCGCACCGCGAGCAGCATCGGCACCAGCCACAGCGCGACGGCGAAAACGCACAGCGCCGGTGCCAGCAGCCAGCGCCTGCCGCCGGCGAAGCGCAGATCGCCGTGTGCCGCCGGCTGGCGTCGTCGTATCCACAGCCACGGCGGCAGGCACAGCAACGCGATGATGCCCACGCCCTTGGTGATGACTCCCAATCCCGCGGCGAATCCGCCCAACGCCCACTGCCGCCAGTCCGGACCGCGCAGCAAATGCCGCAGCAGTCCATAGTTGGCCAGGGTGATGAAAAACACTACCGCGGGGTCGATCTGAGCACGCCGCGCCTGAAACGTGAAGCCGACGGCGAACAGCGTCAGCCATGCGGCCGTGAGACCGGTACGCCGGTTCCACAGGCGCCGGCCGAGATCGTATACAAGTATCAAAGTACCCAATGTCGCCAGCAGCGACGGCAGCAGAAAGGCGATGCGCCAATTTCGCACGAGTTCGAACGCCGCCGCCTGCAGGTTCATGAACAGCGGCGGTTTGTCCGCGTACAGCTCGCTGCCGCGGTGCGGGAACAGCCAGTCGCCGCCTTGCACCATCTGCCGCGCGGCGAGTGCAAAGCGCGGCTCGTCGGCCGGCCAAGGATCGCGCAGGCCGATGCCGGCGCCGAGCACGCACACGGCGAGCAGCGCGAACAGCCAGAAGGAACGGCGCTCCGCCGAGGTGGCGGCGTTCATGCGCCAGTCTCGCGCGGCAAGCGCAGCGTGAACACTGCGCCCCCGCCGTTGCGGTTTTCCGCGCGGATGCTGCCAGCGTGTTCCTCGGCGATCTTCTTGGCCACGGCCAGGCCGAGACCGGTGCCGTGCTGTTTGCTCGAAGTATAGGGCTCGAACCAGCGTTCGCCGAAACCTTGCGGAAGTCCCGGGCCATTGTCGGCGACGCTGAGCTCGATCCACTTTCGCTCGTTTTCCACAATGTCGCATGTCGCCACGTCGATGTGCGGCTTGCGCGCATCGCCGATCGCCTCGAGCGCGTTCTTGATCAGGTTGTGCAGTAGCTGGCGCAGGCGTCCGGCGTCGGCGCGCAGGATCGGCTCGCGCGCGTCGAACCGGCGCGTCAGCTGGACGCGCTGGTCGTTCTCGTACAAATCCAGCACCTCGCCGGCGAGCGCGTGCAGATCCAGCGCGCGCGCCTCGATCTGCGGCGGACGGGCATAGTCGCCGAAGGCGTTGACCAGCGCCTTGAGCGCCTCGACCTGGGCGACGATGGTGTGGGTGGCGCGATCGAGCAGCTCGGTTTCGTCCGGCGGCAGACGGCCGATGAAGCGCCGTCGGAGACGCTCGGCGGCGAGTTGGATCGGCGTCAGCGGATTCTTCACCTCGTGCGCGAGCCGACGTGCGACTTCGGCCCAGGCCGCGTCGCGCTGGGCACGATCGAGTTGGGTCAGATCGTCGAAAACGGCAACGATGCCGGCATCCTCGCCGCCGAGTTCGGCACCGCGCAGCAGCAACAGACGGCGTTCTTCACCGCGCGCCAGCACCACCTCCTCGCGCCATTCGCGTGCGCCCTCGCGCGCGTGCTGCAGAATCGGATCCAGCAGCGGCGACAGCTCGGGATGATCGCGGCGTAACGCCGACAGGTGCTGGCCTACGTAACGCCCCAGCGCCACATCGAGGATGCTTTCGGCGGCGCGGTTGAGCGTGCGCAGCGTCCCGTCGCGATCGATGCCGAGCACGCCAGTGGACAGGCGTTCGAGCACCGCCTTCAGATAGGCGCGCTGGGCCTCGGTTTCCTGCGCACTGTGGGTCAGGCGCGCGTTGGATAGTTCCAGTTCGCGCTGCATCTGGTTGAATGAGGCAAGCAGGAAGCCCAGTTCGTCGCGGCTGCCGACCGGCAATGGCGTGTCGTAGCGGCCGGCGCCGACCGCGCGTGTGGCCGCGGCCAAACGCCCGATCGGCGCGGTCAGCCGTCGCGCGATGCCGAACGCGAGCATCAGCGCGAATAGCACCGACAGCAGCAGTACGAAGGTGAGCACCACGGTAAAAGTAAGCTTGAGCGAGCCGCGCAGGAATTTGAGGCGCTGGAAGTCGAAGCTCGCCTGCTCCACGCCGGTAGTCAGCGTTTGCAGGCGCGCCGGCAGGGGATACAGCGCCTGCAACAGGCGCTCGCTGCCGGGCGTCGTCGCGGGCAGTGGATCGACCACGCGCAGCACCAGACGCGCGCCGAGCGGTTCGGCCGCGGCGTAATGGCCGTTGCCCTGCACTTGCAGCAGCGCCGCCGAATCCGGATACACAGGCGTCAGCAACTGCGGGTCTGCACTGGCGGTGGCGAGCACCGCTTGATCCTTGCCGAACACCGTCAATTGCAGCGCGCCCTGGGCGTCGATGGCCAGATCGAGTTGTTTTTGCAAATCGGCGTCGACGCTGCCGCGCAGCGTTTGCGCGAGCGCCGCGCTTTGCTGCTGCGCGGTCTGCAGGCGCTCGTCGAGATACGCGCGGCCGATTTCCAGCGCGTCGTCGAGTGCATGTTCCATGCGCACGTTGAACCAGGTGTCGATCGTCGCATCGAGGAAATTCAGGGCAAAGCCGTAGACGACGAACACCGGTGGCAGGGCCAGCACGATCAGCATCGCCAGCACGCGCCGGTTCAAGCCCGCGCCGGGCGTGCGTTCACGCAACTCGCGGCGCAAGCGCAGTAGGCGCTGCACTATCATCGCCACGAGCACGAGCAGGGCGAGCACGCTGGCGCCCAGCACCCAGGGGTACCAGGCGCCGAGGCGGCTGGCGCCGCCGGCGGCGTCGTTGGCCAGTACCAGCGCCACAGCCAACAGTACGGCCACGGCCAGCACCGGCAGCGCGCGCCGGACAATGCGCATCAGCCGGCCTGCGCGCGCCACGTGT
Organism: Pseudomonadota bacterium; assembly: GCA_021781425.1. Classification (GTDB taxonomy): domain Bacteria; phylum Pseudomonadota; class Gammaproteobacteria; order Xanthomonadales; family Rhodanobacteraceae; genus Rudaea. Next base: position 4,711 of record JAJXWU010000265.1, on the reverse strand, counting down.
AGGTCTCGCTATCCATGTGCCAAGCCGATTGCAGCAACGTCGGCAGGCGCAGGGCGCCGGGCAAAGCGTCGCGGTCGAGCGCGATGCGCACACGCCATCGCGTCACACCGGCAGTATCTGTGTCGGGCAGCGTCAGGCGCAGGTTCTCCATCGCCTGTACGGCCAGCGCACGCACGATGTAATTGCGCGTTGTCGCGTCTTCGACATCGCGCACCTGGTACTGACGCGACAGCGGGAAATAGCGCAATCGCATGTGCCGCCGTATCGGCGTGGATTCCTCCGATCCAAAGCTGCCAGGCCGCCGTGCCTGCAGCGTCACCACGAACGGCAATTCGATGCCGTGGTCGAGCGCGTCCAACACCTGCGGACCCGGATGCCAATCGCTGCGCACGATCAAGGCTCCGCCTTCCAGCGCCGCCGAACGCACGACAAAGGCACCCGGCGCCTGCGTGCAAGCGGTCAGCACAGCGCTCGAAAGTATACTAATTGCCTTTGTCCACAATCGCATAGAAAAATCCGTCCATGTCCGATTCCCCCGGCAGATTCTGCGCGCCCGTGCCTGCCACGTGCCACGGCAGCGTCGGCGCAACGGGTCGTGCGTCCGAATGCCGTGCCAGAAGCACCTCGGTCTGGCGCGCGTTCTCGTCCTCGAGCACCGAACAGGTGGCATAGACTAAGCGCCCGCCGCGCGCAAGCAAAGGCCACAGCGCGTCCAGCAGGCGCGCCTGCGCGGCGGCCAGGCCGGGGATATCGGCCGCGCGCCGATGCAATTTCACATCCGGCTGGCGGCGGATGATGCCGGTCGCCGAGCACGGCGCATCGATGAGGATGCGGTCGAACGGGCGCTGATCCCACCAGCCGCCGGGGTCTGCCGCATCGCCCGCGTGTACCGCGGCGGACAGGCCCAGACGCCGCATATTCTCGCGCAATCGCGGCAAACGCCGCGCGTCGCTGTCGAGTGCAGTCAATTCGACGTCCGCCGTTTCCAGAATATGCGCGCTCTTGCCGCCCGGTGCGGCGCAGGCGTCCAGCACGCGCTGACCGGCACGCAAATCGAGCAAGGTAGAGGCCTGTTGCGCCGCACCGTCCTGCACGGAAAACAGGCCTTGCGCATACCCAGGCGCAGAGGTCACATCCAGACTCGAATCGAGCACCAGCGCATCGGGCACAGCCTCAGGTACGCGGCAGGCCATACCCGCAGCCGCCATTTGCGCGGCAAAATCCGCACGCGCGATGCGGCGGCGGTTGACGCGCAGCCACAACGGCGCCGGCACATTGTTCGCGGCGAGGATGGCCTCGGCCTGCTCCGGCCAGTCGACAGCGATGGCATCGATCAGCCAGCGCGGATGCGACGTGCGTGTGACCGCATCGCGGTCGAGTTCGGTGTTGCGCATTTCACGCTCGCGCAGCCAGCGCCGCAGCAGGGCGTTGACCAGGCCCGCGAACGCCGGTTTGCGCAGGGCACGCGCGGCCTCGACCGTCGCCGCCACGGCGGCGTGAACCGGCATGCGCAGGATTTCCAATTGCACGAGGCCGAGCACGAGCAGGGCGCGGATGTCGCCATCGCGCTCGCGCAACGGGCGCTCGAGCATTCCATCCAGCGCCACCTCGAAGCGCAACCACCAGCGTGCGCCTTCGTACAGCAGTGCGGCGAGCAGGGCGCGGTCGCGTACATCGTCGAGTCTCGTTGATACTTCAGCAAATGCCGCGCGCAGGGACTTTCCGCCAACGACACTGGCGAGCGTTTGCGCCGCCAGTGCGCGCGGGTCGTATCGAATCGCGCTCACGCGCGTTTCAACTCCGGCCGTGCGTTGAGATAGTCCGCGGCCATCACGACGCGTCCGCCCGCGCGCTGCAGCTTCGTCACGCGCAATACGCCTTCGCCGCAGGCGATATCGATGCCGTTTTTGCCCGCCGCCACGACACTGCCCGCAATCGCATGGCCGCCCGGCACTGCCAGCGCACCCCAGATGCGCACGCGCTCGCCGGCAAGGTCGGCTTCGGCGACCAGCCAGGGATCGAAGGCGCGCACCTTGCGTTCGAGCACGATTGCGGATTCGTTCCAGTCCAGCCGCGCTTCGGATTTTTCCAGCTTGTGTGCATAGATCACGCCCGTTTCCGGTTGCGCCGCGGCATGCAAGGCTTCGCCGGCCAGCGCGCGACGCAGGCCTTCACCCAGCACCTGTGCGCCAAGCGCGGCCAGTTTGTCGTGCAGGCTGCCGCCGGTGTCATCAGGCGCGATGGCCACCTCGCTACGCAGCATGACCGGGCCGGTGTCCAGGCCTGCTTGCATGCGCATCAGGCACACACCGGTCCGCGCATCACCGGCCAGGATTGCACGCTGGATCGGTGCGGCGCCGCGCCAGCGCGGCAGCAACGAGGCATGCACGTTCCAGCATCCCAGGCGCGGAATCGTCAGCAGCGCACGCGGCACGATCAGTCCATAGGCAACCACGACGAGAAGATCGGGGTTCAGCTCGCGCATCCGCGCCGCGGCGGATTTCAGCGATTCGGGCTGTTCGACCGGCAGGCCCGCCGCCAGTGCGGCCAGTTTGACCGGGCTCGAGCCGAGCGCACGGCCGCGGCCCGCCGGGCGGTCGGGCTGGGTATACACGGCGGCAATTTCCACATTTGGAATATTGCACGCCGCCAGATGCGGTACCGCGAACTCGGGCGTGCCGGCGAATACTAGTCGCAGCGGGCGATTCATATCGGAGGGCGAAGCGGCTCTGAAAACGTCGCGAGCGACGGCAGATTGTGCGCTGCCGGCGCGGCAGCAAGCGCAGTGTACACGCTAGTACATGAGCATTCCGAGCACCGCCGGCGCACGAGCTGCCGAGCGCAACCGTTTTTAGACCGCTTCCGTTATTCGGTGGGCTTTCTCGAGCTTCTTGCGCACCAGCTCGCGCTTGAGCGGCGACAGGTAATCGACGAAGAGCTTGCCGACGAGGTGATCCATCTCGTGCTGGATGCACACCGCGAGCAGCCCATCTGCCTCGACGCGCAGCGGCTTGCCGGCGCGATCCTGCGCGTCAACGACGATGCGCTCGGCACGCTCGACATCGGCGAAGATGCCGGGCACCGACAAGCAGCCTTCCTGATATACCTGCGAGCCATCGCGCGCGACGATCTTCGGATTGATCAGGGCCAGCGGCGCGTTTTTCTCCTCCGAAACGTCGAGCACGAGCAGCTGCTGGTGCACGTTGACCTGGGTCGCGGCCAAGCCGATGCCGGGCGCGGCGTACATGGTCGCGAACATCGCGTCGATGAGCCCCTGCAAGGCCTTGTCGAACACGGCTACCGGTTTGGCCTTGGTGCGCAGGCGCGGGTCGGGGAATTCCAGGATCGTCAGCATGGCTTGTTCAATGGGGCGGTCTACGGCAGGCCGCAAGGCCTGTGCCGCACGGGAAGTCCGGCAAAAATTCTACGCCGATTCGGCACTTGGCGCGAATAGACCGGTTTGCTTAGGCGGCTGTCAGCGAATCCGTGAAAGCCGTCATTTGCGCCGTTAAAATTTTCGTATACACTCGGGAAGCCCTTTGGGAATCAGGTAATTGGCAGCCATGCTTAAAAAACTACCTGCAATTTGCGCCGGATTGCTGCTCACCCTGACGGCTTACGCCGCCTCGGTGCAGCTCGCGAAAGACCATCCCGACACCTACACGGTGCGCAAGGGGGACACGCTGTGGAGCATCGCGGCGAAGTTCCTGCAAAAGCCGTGGCAATGGCCGGAAGTCTGGCAGGCCAATCCGCAAATCAAGAATCCGCACCTGATTTATCCGGGCGACGTGCTCAGCCTCGCCTATCTGAACGGCAAACCCGGTCTTGGCATCGCCAACCGCGGCGGCATCGAGCCGCATACCCGCGCCGAGCAGCTGGAAAGCGCGGTCAAGCCGCTGCCGCTGTCGGCGATCGAGGATTTCCTCAAGAAGCCGCGCCTGCTCAGCGAAGAAGAATTCAAGCGCGCGCCGCACGTGGTCGGCATTGAGGACCATCACATCAACGGCGCTACGGGCCAGTTGGTCTACGTGCGCGGACTCGACACAAAGCCCGGCCAGCGTTTCGTGCTGTTGCGTCCGATCGGGCGGTATTACGTGATGACCGGAAAAGACGGGCGCCCGGACCAGGTGTTCCGTCAGGATCTGCAGGACCGCGACGACCGCCCGAGCATGCTCTGGCACCACGGCCCGGATCAATTCACCCTGCACGGCAACGTGCATTTCCTCGGCTACGAGATGTTGCAGTACGGCGAGGCCGAAGCCACGCATGCCGGCAATCCGGCGTCGGTGCTGGTGACGAGTACCGATTACGAGGTGCGTCCAGGCGACTACGTATTGCCGCCGGAGAACAACCAGTTCGACTTCCAGTACGTTCCGCATGCACCCAAACAGGTGCCACCGACCATGCGCGTGATCGCCTTCACCGATGCGCTGAACGCGGTCGGTCGGCTTCAGGTTGTGGCGCTCTCCAGCGGCGCTGCCGATGGTGTGGAAAACGGCCAGACCTTCTCGATCTTCCATGCCGGCGATGTGGTGCAGGATCGCACCGACTATCCGGAAGGCAGCTTCAAGGCGTTTTTCCATCGCGACGAAGCCAAGGTGCAGCTGCCCGAGGAATACATCGGCCACGTCATGATCTTCCGCACTTTCGATCGCGTCAGCTACGGCCTAATCATGGACGGCATCCGGCCGGTGCATGTGGGCGACAAGCT
>JAJXWU010000252.1 GCA_021781425.1 Pseudomonadota bacterium | reverse complement strand
CCACGAGCCGGCCGTCATCTGGCCGTACATCATCAGGCCCTTGCGGTCGAGTTCGTGGAAGTGCTCCCACGTCGCCCAGTGCGGCACGAGGTTGGAATTGGCGATCAGCACGCGCGGCGCGTCGGCATGGGTCTTGAACACGCCGACCGGCTTGCCGGACTGGATCAGCAGGGTTTCATCGGGATTCAATTCGCGCAGCGATTCGAGAATCGCATCGAAGCATTCCCAGTTGCGCGCGGCGCGACCGATGCCGCCGTAGACCACGAGTTCGGCCGGGTTTTCGGCCACCTCGGGATCGAGGTTGTGCTGGATCATGCGGTACGCGGCCTCGATCAGCCAGTTCTTGCAGCTCAGTTCGGCGCCGCGCGGCGGATGGATGATGCGGGCGGTGTCGATGCGGGTCGGAGCATTCATGGCGTGGCTCGAAACGGACAGGCGCCGATTATGCTGCCAACGGACCGCGCTCGCACCTCCGATGCCATCTGGCCACGCCGGCGCCGACATGGCTTAGAATCGATGCGCGGCTGCAGATGCAATGTTTCCATCCGCTTCGATTCGGCAACAATGGGGAGAGAGACCATGAGCGAATTCAATTGCTATTCCCGTCGTCGTTTCCTGCATGCTGCGAGCCTGGGCGGTATCGCGCTTTCCCTGACCGCACCGCTGCGCGGGGCACTGGCCGAGGCCCCGCCGCAGAACGCGATCACGCCGCAGGCAGCGCTGAATCGATTGCTGGCGGGCAATGCCCGTTACGCGGCGAACAAATTCGATCCCAAGGATTTCTCGGTCGGCCGCGCCGCCCGCGCCAGGGCGCAATACCCGATTGCGTCGATCCTGGGTTGCGCCGACTCGCGCGTCGCGCCGGAATTGATGTTCGATCAGGCGCCCGGCGACCTGTTCGTGGTGCGCATCGCGGGCAATTATCTGAACCGTGACGCGCTGTCGAGCCTGGAGTACGGCGTGGGCGTTCTGGGCACGCCGCTGGTAATGGTGCTCGGACACAGCAATTGCGGCGCAGTCAAGGCGACCATCGATGAAATCCGGAATGCCAAGCCGCTGCCCGGACACATCTGGGACATCACGGACGCCGTGCGCGCGGGCATCGAGAACGTGGTGAAGAGCGGCGGCGACAACCTGCTGGAGCGTGCGATCGAAGCGAACACCGAATACAACGCGGCGCGGACCGCATCGGCGCAACCGATCATTTCCGAAGCCGTGAAGAACGGCCGTACCATGGTCGTCGCCGCGGAATACGAGCTGGCGACGGGCAAGGTGCGGTTGCTGAAATACTGAACGCGCTAGGCGACGGGAAAGCCGGCGCTTACAGATCGCGCGCCACGCGAATCCCCACGCGCGCGCTGCGCGTGTTCGAAGGCGCCGACAGCCGATACGCCGAGCGCACCTGATCCGGCGCGCTGCCCCACGAGCCGCCACGAATGACGTGTTCGGCACAGCCGGGATTCATCCACGCGCTGCTGTCGGCCGGCGCGCGCGTGTAGTTGTCGTGCCAGCAGTCGGCAACCCATTCGGACACGTTGCCGTCCATGTCGATCAGGCCGAAGGCGTTCGGCGGAAATTTGCCGATCGGCGCCGGACCCCAATAGCCGTCGTCATAGCGCCGGAACGCTTTCGCCCAACTGCGCTTGAGGCGTGGCGAACGATCACCATCGCCGGTGAAATTGTCGATCACGCGCGGCGGATTGCCATCGCCCCAAGGATAGCGCGTCGTCGATCCGGCGCGCAGCGCGTATTCGAATTCGGCTTCGCTGGGCAGACGGTAATGCTTGCCGGTGCGCGCGGACAGCCATTGCGTGTAAGCGATCGCATCGTTCCAGGAAACATGGATCACGGGCAGATCGTCGGCCGCCGCATGGCCCAGATAATCGTCGCGCCAGGTGATGCCGCGGCGATCGATTATGCGCCCGCTGTCTTCGTCGTAGACGCTCGATGCGCCGGCTTTTTCCGCATCCGTCGTGTAACCGGAATCGTCGATGAAGACACGAAATTCGCCGACGCTGACGTCGTCGCGGCCGAGCGCGAATCCGGTATCGATCTTGACCAGCCGTTGCGGTTCCTCATCCGCGCGCGCGCCCTTCTCGTCCGCCGGCGCGCCCATCATGAAGCTGCCGGTGGGGACCACGACCAGCGGCGGCGCACTGCCGTGACGGTCGAGGAACTTGTCGACCACGATCTGCCCGGGGTTGTAGTTCGCATACAGCCGCGCGTTGCGCAGACGGCGATTGAAGTCGTCGACGCCGGCGAGATCCGGACTCAGCGCCAATGCCTTCTTGGCGAGCGTCTCGGCGAGATCCGGATTGCCGGCGTCCAGTGCCGAATTGGCCTGGCTCAGCGTATTCGCGGCGCGGTCGCGACGGATGCCCTCGATACGCGAGCGCGTGTCGAGCAGTTGCTGCGAACCGGGACTGATCGTGGACGCGTCGGCGAGGATCTTGTCCGCGCCGTCGAAGTCGTCCTGCGCCGCTGCCGCCAACGCACTATCCAGGTAGCCTTGCTGAACCTGGACCAGGCCCTGCTCGGCCAGTTTGTTGCCGGGATCGAGCTTGAGTACCTGCCGGTACACGGATAGCGCATTGCCCGCCGGCGGCGCCGTCGCGTGGCCCTGCTGCAGCAGGTCGGCCGCGCGCGTGAGCAAGGGCATCGCCTGGTGCAGGGTCTTCAGGCGCGCCTGCAAACCCGACACGTCTTCGTCCGCTTCGGGAACTTGCGCCAGTTCGCCGATCAGGCGCGCCGAATCGCGTTCGTCGCCGCGGTCGAGCGCGTCGCCGGCTTGCTGCAAAAGGGATTTGTGGATTTTTTCCAGTCCGGCGCGGGCGGCAGCGTTGTCCTTGTCCGCGGCGAGCGCCTGCTGGTAATACGCCAGAGCGCTGGCGTCCTTCGGCGCGGTCAAACGACCCTCGTCGAGCGCCTTGGCGGCCTTCTTCAGCAAGGCGGCGATAGCTTTCGTCGGCGGCGCGGCGGGCGGCGGCGCCTTCGCCGCGGCCTTCGCCGGCTTGGCGGGAGCGGCCGTGCCGGCCTGCTTCGCGGGCGGCGCCAGCGACATGGACGGAACCGCTGCCGCTGGCGGCGGCGGCGCGGGCGCGGCGGGCGCACTGGCGCCTCCGGGGTAGAATCGATAGATCAGCGCGAAGGCGAGCAGCGCAATGCCGGCCGCACCGCCATACACGGCTTGCTTGCTGACGACTTCGGTGCCTGGCATTGCGATGGTGTGTCGGCGCGATGGCGATGCGCGCACCTTAGGCCATCTGCTGCGTGTTCTGCAATAAGGAATGGATGTGTACGACTGGATTGACAGCGAAACCGCACTCGCCTCGTGGATAGCCGCGCAACCGGTGCCGGCCGTCATCGGCCTGGACACCGAATTCATGCGCACCGACACGTTCCGCGCCCGGCTCGCGCTGGTGCAGGCGGAAATCGGCGGACACACCGCCGTGATCGACGCGCCGGCGTTGAACGGCCACACGGCACTCGCCGCGCGCCTGGCGGATCCGCAAAACCTGTGCGTGATGCACAGCGCCAGCGAAGATCTCGAAGCCTTGTCCGCGATCCTTCCCGTCGGACCGGCCACGCTGTTCGATACGCAAATTGCCGCGGCGATGGCGGGATTCGGACCCGGCCTGAGCTACCAGAAACTCGTCGCCGCCCTGCTCGGCGTGGACTTGCCCAAGGGCGAGACGCGTTCGGACTGGCTCAAGCGCCCCTTGAGTCCCGCGCAACTGGATTACGCCGCGCAAGACGTCGAACATCTGCCGCAAATCCACGGCTTGCTCGCGGAAAAACTCGCCGCACTCGGCCGCAGCGAATGGCTGGCCGAGGATTGCCGCAAGCTGGTGGCCAAGGTTTGCCGTGCCGAACCCGATGCCCAGCCGCAACGCGCGTTTCCGCGTGCGGCGGACTGGCCGCGCGAGTCGCAGGCCCTGCTGCGCCGCGTGCTGCTGTGGCGCGAGACGATGGCACGTTCACAGGACAAGCCGCGCTCGTGGATTCTCGACGACGCGCGTGCACTCGACCTCGCCGCACAGCCACCGCGCGACGGCGCGGAATTATTCGAACGCTGCAAGGGCCTGCGCGCCCTGCGCGGTCCGCAGCGCCAGCAATTGCTGGAGGTTCTGCACGCACCGCTGGCGATGGAAGAACTCGACTTCGCGCCGATTCCGCCGCCGCTTTCGTCTGCGGACAGGCGCCGGCTTGGCGCGCTGCGTGAAGCGGTTGGGGCGATCGCGCAATCCCTGGATATTCCCGACGGACTGCTGTGCCCGCGCCGCCATCTGGAGGCGCTCGTGAACGAACGCGCATGGCCCGCCGCACTGGAAGGTTGGCGCGAACCGCTGCTGCACGAGGCGTTGATGGCACGACTCGGCGTTCCTTGAATCCATCGCATCCAAGCATGTATGATGCGCGCCCGCTCGGATTGGCGGCGTAAGCATCAGGCGCAAGACGCGCCCGTGGGGCGGTAGCTCAGCTGGGAGAGCGTCGCGTTCGCAATGCGAAGGTCGAGGGTTCGATCCCCTTCCGCTCCACCATTTTTTCTCTCCAGCAGGTCACGAATGCGACGCTGGCGTCGCATTCGCGGCACGTCAATGCCCGGGAGGGTCGGAAATTCGATCCTCCTCCGCCCGCACCATTCCGGAAGAGGCCCGCTCAACGGGCCCTTTTTATGCTCGCGATAGCACTGCGCGCAATCGTTTAGCAAACCCCGGCGGATCGGACTTGCGCACGACAACGCGCGGAGTTCCATGCCATTCGGCGCATTCACGGATTGCGCGCGCCACGCCGGTGATCAGTTCATCGTCTGGCGCGGCATCGGGTTGCAGATGAATCGACTTGATCTCGAAGGTTCCGTCGGCGCGGTGCGCCTTGGCGTCGAGACGGCCAGCCAATCCGCCGCGATGCAGGATCGGCAGCGTGTAGTAGCCGAAACGGCGCTTGGGTGCGGGCGTGTAGCATTCAAGCCGGTAATCGAAATCGAACATCGTCAGCGCGCGCTCGCGATCCCAGACCACCGGATCAAACGGCGACAGCAGCGCCGTGTGTGTTGCGCGCAGGGTTGAACGCTGCGCGCGTGCCAGCAGCGGCAGATGCTCGCGGTGCAGGTAACCGGGATTCTGCCAGCCTCGCACATTCACGCGAATCAATTCGCCGGCGGCGACGAAATCGTCCAGATCGGCGTCCTTGAGCTTGCGTGCGCCGCGGAAATAATCGGCGATCCAGCGCGCCTGCGCGATGCCGAGTGCGCGCACCGCGCCGAGCGCAAATTCCCGCGGCGCATCTGCCGCCGGCAAGGTCGCGACATCGATCTTCGCGTGCGCCAGCACGCGTTCGGTGAGGTCGTACACGCGCTGAAAATTCTCGCGTCGTGCAATCATCAGCTCGCCCAGCGCGAACCAGGCCTCGAGCCAGCGCTTCTCGTCCTTCCATTCCCACCAGCCGGCGCGCGCGTCATCCTTGCGCGCGAAATCCGACGACTTGACCGCGCCGTCGGCGCGGACGTGCGCGAGCAACCCGTCCATCGCCACGCGGTGTTCGCGGTGCATGCGCGCCGCGCGCTGGTGCGCCCAGTGATTGCCGCGTGCGCCGAACTGGCCGCGGTGCAAAGCATAGTCGGTCATGGGCGCGAAACAGGCTTCGTGCGCCCAGCACTCGAAAATCGCGCCGCGCGCGAGCAACTCGTCGAGCCAGCGCGGTTCGTATGGACCCAGACGCGAAAACAGGACCAGATACGGGCTGCGCGCGACCACGCTGATGGTGTCGATCTGCAGCAGGCGCATGCGCGTGATCGCGGCCAACAGGCGCGCACGCGTGGCGCGGGCGCGCGGAGCCTTGAGCAGACCCTGAACGGCGAGGTGCAGATGGCGCGCCTGCTGCGCGGATACCCGAACTTCGCTGGCGATTTCCGGTCTGCTCATGCGTACGCCTTGTCCATGCCGACGCCGCGTATTGTGCCCGCGTCAGGACACACGATCGACTCATCCGCCAAGGAGAAATCCATGAACCGCACATTGAGTCTGCTCGCCGCCAGCGCATTGCTTGCCAGTGTTGGTGCATATGCCCAGGACCAGACCGTCCATTTCACCGAAGCCAACGGCACCCGCGTCACGCTTACCTCCGGCCAGCCGGCTCCGGATCATTACGGCCCGCCGCCGGCCTTCACCGCGCTCGACGTCCACCACAAGGGCAGGATTACGCGCGCGGAGGCTCACGCCTATCCTCCGCTGCTGAACGATTTCGACTATGTCTCCCATCGCGCCGACAGCATCTCCAGGGCGCAGTACGAACAGTGGGTGAAGAGTCAAAACTGAGGAGCACCTGATCCGCCCCGCGGGGCTTTTCATTTAAGGGATTCTGGCGCAACATGAGCGCAGCCACGGGGAGGGTGCGGTCATGTCCAGCGACACCGCCGCCGCAAGCGGCAGTCTGTTCCGCGACGTCAAGAACGCCTTCGGCGAGTTGTTCAGCGGCAAGCTCGATCCGCGCCAGGAACTGCTGATCCAGGTTTCCTTCGGCCTGCTCGGCGCGATGGCGCGCGCCGACGGCGTGGTGTCGTCGGAGGAAGCCGCCTTCACCAACACCTGGATGGAAGAACTCAAGCTCAACGCGCGTGCACGCCAGGTCGCCACCGAGGCGTTCGCCACCGGCTGCCGCCGCGATTACGACTTCAAGGCGGACGTGCGCCGCCTGTTCACACAATTCAAACCGGGATCGGGCGAAGTCGACCGGCTCTACACCGGCCTGCTGCGCCTGGCGATTGCCGACGCGCGCATCCGCCCGGGCGAGGCGCGCTTTCTGCAGCAGATCACCACGGCCCTGGGATTTCCCGAATCCGAACTGCAAAAACGATTGCCGGGAATCGGCGCTGCGTAACCAGCAAATCCGTTCGCGTTGAGCGTAGCTCGCACAGCGGGCGAAGCCGAAACGCCGTAGTCCCTTCGACTTCGCGCCTTCGGCGCTACGCTCAGGGCGAACGGAAATTATAACTTCGCGCTTACTTACCGAGATTATCCGTGCGGCCGATGAACGCCGCCGCCACATCGTGCAGTTTCTTCAGCGACTCCTGGTGCGCGTAGACCATGTGGCCCGAGTGGAAGAACGCGTACTCGATGTTGCCTTGCAGCTGCTGCGGAATCGGCAGATGGTGCATTTCGAACTCGGCGGCGAAATACGGCGTGGCCAGGTCGTAATAACCACCGGCCAGCAGCACGTGCAGCTGCGGGTTGTACTTCATCGCCGTGGCGAGGTCGGACATCACGTTCGTCGACGACGGGAAAAATCCCGGCGGCAGACCGGGCGGACGGTGTTTCCAGTCCCACGGATACACGTCGCCGAATTCGCGAAAAGTCATGCCTTCGCCGAACTTGAGCGTGCGCCGCGCATAGTCGTTGAACATCGACACATAGGCCGAGCTGATCGCCGCGGACTGCGGATCATAGGCCGACTGCTGCTCCAGCGGGTCCATGCTCGGGCCGGAAAAACGCGTATCCAGGCGCCCGGTGGTCAGATCGGCCGAATCCTGCAGCGTCTTCTCGAACTCGCCGCCGAACACGCGCAGATTGGCCTTGTCGATGTAAGACTCCGGCAGGCCGGTGTAGTCGTGCAATTTCGCGATGACCGCCTTGCGCCGCTGCGGATCGAGCGTCGAGCCGGCCGCCAGCGCCGTGGTGTAGTCGGTCATCGCGAACTGCTCGACCTCATGCAGGAACGGCTCGAGCTGGGCCGGCTGGTTCGGCAGCTTGTGGTGATACCACGCCGTCGCCGCGTAGGTCGGCAGCGCCAGCGCATAGGGCTGATCGACGCCGGGATCGTACTGCGGCGCATCGATGTCGTTGGCGAAGGAAAGGATCTGCGACAGCAGCATCACGCCGTTCAGATCCACGTTCTGCTCGGTTTCCAGCACGTTGGCGAGCACCGCCGAGCGCGTGGTGCCATAGCTTTCGCCGAACAGGTACTTGGGCGAGTTCCAGCGGCCGTACTCGGTCAGGAATTTGGTGATGAACTGGGCGAAGGCCTGAGCGTCCTGATCGACGCCGTAGAATTCCTTGCCGCGCTCCTTCATCGCTGCGGCGCGCTTGGCCTTGTCTTTCTCGTTCACGAGCAGGCGCGAAAAACCGGTTCCCGGCGCATCGATGAAAACGAGGTCGGAGGCGTCGAGCAGGCTGTAATCGTTGTTGATGAACTGGTACGGCGCCGCCGGCGTGTGTTGGTCGTCCAGCGTGACCACGCGCTTGGGTCCGAACGCGCCCATGTGCAGCCAAACGGTGGATGAACCCGGGCCGCCATTGTAGAGAAACGTGAGCGGACGCCTGGCGCTGTCCACGCCGCTCTTGAAATAGGCGACGTAGAAGATGCTCGCGGTGGGGTCGTCTTTGTCCTCGTCTTTGCCGGTGAGCAGGAGGGTGCCGGCGACGGCCTTGTAGTCGAGCTTGGCGCCTTCGATGCTGACGCTGCCCGTCGTCTCGACCTTCTGCGCCTTGACCGCAGCGGACGTGGCGGATTTGCCTTCGTGCTTGTCCGCGGCCGGCTTGTCGGCGGCGAGTAGCGGCGCGCACAGAGCGCAACCGAGAGCAAGCAAGGCGGTCAGACGAATGCGGCGCATGGGAATCCCCTATCGGAAAGCGTGCAGGATAGGCCGATGCGCGCAGCGCGAATATGCGCCAGAAGTCACGGCGCGGTTAAACTCCTACCTGATCGGTGTTGAGCTGGCAGTGCACTCACCTCTCCCGCCGGCGGGAGAGGGAGCAACAGCGCCGAGGTTCAACGCTGATCAGGAATGCCAGAGCATGAAACCCGAAATCACTCTCGTCGGCGCCGGCCTCGTCGGCGCGCTAACCGCCACCCTGCTCGCCCAGCGTGGGTTCGCCGTCAGCGTGTTCGAACGCCGGCCCGATCCTCGCATCCACGGTTTCCTGGGCGGACGCTCCATCAATCTGGCTCTCGCCGAACGCGGCTGGCACGGGCTGCGTTTGGCCGGATTGCAGGACCGCATCGGCAAGCTCGCCGTGATGATGCGCGGACGCATGGTGCATCATCCCGACGGCCATACCGAACTGTTGCGCTACGGCCGCGACGATACCGAAGCAATATGGTCCGTCAGCCGCGGCGCGCTCAACATGGCCCTGCTCGACGCCGCCGAAGCGGCCGGCGCGCGCATCCATTTCGGCCAGCGCCTGGACGCTGTGGATTGGGAAAAGTCCAGCATGACACTCCGCGACGAATCCGACGTCGCGCGCGTGCAGACATGGACGACCTTGATCGGCGCCGACGGCGCGGGCTCGGCGCTACGCGCGGCGATGGCCGCTGCGACCGATCTCGGCGAACGCTTCGAGCCGCTCGAACACGGCTACAAGGAACTGGAGATTCCGAAGGTTTCGGATATTCCTGTTGCCACCTTCACCCCAGCCCTCTCCCGCCAGCGGGAGAGGGGGGATTTGTTTGCCATCGAACCCAACGCCCTGCACATCTGGCCGCGCGGTAACTACATGTGCATCGCGCTGCCGAATGCCGAAGGCAGTTTCACCGTTACCTTGTTCCTGCCCAATGCCGGCAATCCGGGTTTCGCGAACGTGCGCACCGGTGCGGATGCGCGCGCCCTGTTCGCGCGCGACTTCGCCGATGCGCTGCCGCTGATCCCCGATCTGGAAAAGGATTTCGACGCCAATCCGACCGGCATCCTCGGCACGCTGTACCTGGAGCGCTGGCATCTGCACGGCCGCGCCCTGCTGATCGGCGATGCCGCGCACGCCATCGTGCCATTCCACGGTCAGGGCATGAATTGCGGTTTCGAGGACGCGGTGGAACTGGCGGAACTTTTATACAATGCACCGAATGATGCAGAATCCGCATTCGCGCAATTCCAGCGCCGGCGCAAACCGAACGCCGATGCCATCGCCGCGATGGCGCTGGAAAACTACGTCGAGATGCGCGACAGCGTGGCCGACGCGCACTTTCTGCTGATGCGCGCGCTCGAACGCCAGCTCGCCGCGCGCAAACCCGGGCGTTTCGTGCCGCGCTACTGGATGGTCACGTTCTCGCGCCTGCCCTACGCCGTCGCGTTCCGGCGCGGCGAAATCCAGTCCGCCATTCTGCGCGAACTCAGCGCCGGAAAAACCGACCTGACGCAGATCGACATGGCCATCGCCGACAGGCTGATCGACGAGCGCCTGGCACCACTGCCGCACTGATTCACGGACACGTGGTTTTCCCAGTCAGCCGCACGGTCGGCTGGTTGATGTTCCAGCTTCCCGA
>JAJXWU010000136.1 GCA_021781425.1 Pseudomonadota bacterium | reverse complement strand
GGTTCGTTCTGCGCGCGCGCGCGCCGCATCGCGGCATTGGCAAATTGCTGCACGCCGCGCAGATTGGCCACGCCGGTCAGCGCATCCAGCGAGGCCATGCGTTTCCAGTTGCGCAACCGGGCCAATTGCCGGATCGCCAGCAGCGACAGCAAGCCGAGCAGGATCGCGAGCAATCCCATCGCCACCTGTTGCCAGCGGCGCACGCGCTGCAACGCCTTGACCTGGCGGTCTTTCATCGCCTGCTCGCCCTTCAGGCGCAGGTTCTCCAACTTGGCGCGGTCGGTGTCGAATTGTTCGCGCAGCATCTGCGCTTGCTGGTTGGCGCGTTCCCGATCCACCGCGTCGTGCGCGGTGAGATAGTTCTTGTATGCCGCCAGCGCCGCGGCCGGTAGCTTGGCGGCTTCCAGGGATTTGGCCTGGGCGCGATAGAGGATTTCCTGATAGCGGCGGTTGCCGCTGTTCTTGAACTCCTTCTCGGCGATGGCGAATTCCGCGAGGGCCTTGTGCGGATCGTTCAATCCGGCCAGCGCGCGACCGCGTTCGTAGGCGAGCATGCCCAAGTCCGAGCGGTCGCCGGTCGCGGCGAATCCTTCCGCGGCTTTCTGCAGGGCCTGCTGTGCTTCGGCGTAACGGTGCAGATCGGTCAGCACCGAGGCCAGCGCGAGGTTGGCCGCGGCCACGCTGGTGCGATTGTTGGTGCCGGCGGCCAGTTCCAGCGCGCGCAGCTGCATGGCGAGTGCTGATTCGTACTGGCCGGTTTCCTGATCGGCGTAGCCCAATTGCAGGGTGGATATGTACAGCGAATCGCTGTCGCCGACCCGCTTTTCATGGGCGATGGCCTGATTCAGGTATTCGCGCGCCTTGTCCGGATAACCCAGACGCCGGTAGGTGATGCCGATGTCCTGCAGGGTCTGGCTCGCGGCTTCGTCGAGTTCATGCTCCGCGAAAAGGTGCCGCGCCTCCAGCAGATCGGCCAACGCCTTGCCGTAAATCCCCAGCAGCGAATACATGCCACCGCGCGCTTCCAGACCTTCGGCGAGCATGGCATCGTCGCCGCTCGAACGGGCCAAGTCGATGCCGCGTTCGAAATCGACCAGCGCGTCGCGCGGCGTCTTCAGACTTTCCAGGTAGCCGCCGCGACAAAAATAGAAGCGGATCGCGGCGGCGTTGTCGTGCGCGGCCAGTGCCGCGGCCAGCTTGGCGTCGGCGAATTCGTAGCCCTGCTGGTTGTTGTTGATGTAATCCAGCCCGCAACGCTGGGTATCGAGCAGGCGCGCGCGATGTGCGTCGCCCGGCGGCAGCAGTTGGTCGAGTTGCCTGACCACCTTGAGCTGTTCGGCCGCGCTCAACGCGGTCAGGTCGCCGACGTCCAGACGCTTGAACAGGGCATCGAAGGCAGTGGCCGACGGCATGGCTGCGGCGGTCATCGCGGGCGCGGCTCCGGCCGCAGGCGCGGCAACGGCCGGGCCGGAGATCAACGCCGCCGCGAAAAGCAGCAGATGCAGCACCCGACTGGATCGATGCGCTGACATGCGATTATTCTTGCCCCCGAATGCTGAGTGTAGTCTAACCGCTCGTCTGGCGCTGCGGGCGCTCCTGCAAGGTGGCGGTTAGCGCGAACGGTGTGCCATTGCGTTCGCCGGTCAGCTGTACCTGGGTGCCCGGCGCCAGACTGGCTTCGTGGTTGCGCAATTCGAGCTGGCTGGCGATGGGCTTGCCATCGAGCGTGAACAGCACGTCACCGGGCCTGAGGCCGGCCAGCGCCGCGGGACCCTTGTCGTAGATGCCGACGATAGCCACGCCGTGCGCGGCGCCCGGACTCTGCAGCGCGCCGACGTCGGCATATTCGGCGCCGAGCCAGCCGCGGATGACGCGCCCGTGCGCGACGATCTGATCGAGCACTGCTTTGGCCGTGCTCACCGGAATGGCGAAGCCGATGCCGATGCTGCCGCCGGATGGCGAGAAGATGTCCGAATTGATCCCCACCAGTTCGCCGTAGGCATTGACCAGGGCGCCGCCGGAATTGCCCTGGTTGATCGCCGCGTCGGTCTGGATGAAGTCCTCGTACGTGGACAGGTTCAATTGCCGGCCGAGCGCGCTGACAATACCCATCGTCACGGTGCGGCCGAGTCCGAACGGATTGCCGATCGCCAGCACCACGTCGCCGACGTTGAGCGGGGTCTTGTCGGCAATCGCGATGCTCGGCAGGTTCGGCGTGTCGATCTTGAGCACGGCCAGATCGGTATCGGCATCCGTGCCGATCACGCGCGCGCTGGTGTTGCTGCCGTCGTAGAGCACGACCTGGATCTGTTCGGCGCCCTGGATGACGTGATTATTGGTCAGCACGTAGCCGTCGCGGCCGACGATGACGCCCGAACCCAGGCTCTGCTCGCGGCGTTTGAGCGGCGGGCCGATGATGATGCCGGGGAACATGCGTTGCAGCACCGGATTGGCCGGACGCAGCACCTGCGGTCCGGTGCTCACCACCTTGTTCGCGTAGATGCTCACGACC
>JAJXWU010000050.1 GCA_021781425.1 Pseudomonadota bacterium | reverse complement strand
GTCGTCGCCGCGGGAGAGCAGCGTCGCCAAGTCCAATCCTGCCAGACTCGCATTGGCCGACGAGTTTTCCGGTGGTCGCGGCGGCGGGATCGCAGGCGCTGCTTCAATCGGTGCGCTGGTCGCGACCGTTGCCGCGGGGGCAGCAGCCTTTCCTCGCCACGCCACCCACGCCGCAGCCGCCGCCAGAACAACGACAACCGCAACGCCACCTGCGGCGAAAACCCATTTCCTGCCACTCCCTGCTATTGCTGCTGAAGATGTCCCGATGTTGGTGGCCACGGCGCGGCGACGCGCGCTGCGCGACTCTCGCAATGCCGCATTCATCTGCGGATTGGCCGCCAGCAGACGATCAAGTTCGGCGACGAATGCGTCGCCCGTGGCGAAACGGTCGGCCGGCTGCTTGGCCATGGACTTGTCGATAAGCGGCTGCAGCCAGGCGAGTTTTTCCGGCAGTTTCGGCACCGGTTCGGTGACATGCATCAGCGCAACCGCATACGCATCGCCGGCTTCGTAGGGTTTGTGTCCGGTCAGGCACTCGAACAGCACCGCGCCAAGGCTGTACAGGTCCGAACGACCATCCACCGGCGTCGCCTGCGCCTGTTCCGGACTCATGTAATCGGGTGTGCCGATCGCATTGCCGGCCATGGTCGCGGCGCTCACCGACTTGATCGCTTTGGCGATGCCGAAATCGGCCAGCACCGCCGAGCCGTTGCTGCGGAACATGATGTTGCCGGGCTTCACGTCACGATGCACAAAACCCATCTCGTGCGCGTAGGAAAGACCCGAAGCGATGTCGCGGACGATTTCCAGCACTTCGGCAACATTCAGGCGCTGCATGCGGTCACGCAGGGTGCCGGCCGGCAGGTATTCGCTGGCGAGGTAATAGACCCCCTTATCCGAGCCGATGTCGTGCACCGTCATCAGGTGCGGATGGGTCAGCTTGGCCGCAATGCGGCCTTCCTTCATGAACTGCTCGCGAAAGGTCTCGTTCGCGGCCAGCGCCGGCGACATGATCTTCAGCGCCACTTCGCGGTCGAGCGACTCCTGCACGGCCAGGTAGACCGTGGCCATTCCGCCTTCGCCGATTTTCTGAACCAGTTTGTAGCCGGATACCTGGACGCTGTCGGTCATCGCTCGAAACTCACGGCGCCGCAGCGCGCAAATCCTTCAATGCGGCCACGAACCGCGGCATCGAATACTTGTCTTCGTCCTTGACCGTGTCGTAAAGCGCGTCCAGTTTGGCGTGCAGCGTCGCTGCGTGCGCCTTGTCCAGCTTACCGTCGTTCTCGAAAGCGATGACGATCGACTCCGAAGCCATGGCCGCCTGCTCGGCGGACGCGTAATCGCGGAACTCGCCCTGCTGCGCATCGGCGAGCATCGCCGCGAGAATCGGATTCAGGCTGGCGGCATCGTAATTGTAAGCGGCCACTTTGGGCAGCAGGCCCTCGAGCGTGGCCTGCAGAGCACGCGCGGCAGCGAACGTAGCCTCGCGGCTTTGCGTGGTCGCCTGATGCAGAGCCCGGGTCTGCTCGAACACGCGCTGCGCTGCGGCCTTGTCCACCGGCGCGAGCGCGTAGCGGAATGTCACCAGGTTCGCATCGTTCAGCCGTACCACACCCGGACCCAGGCCAGTGCCTTGGCGCGGACCCCAGCTATTGTCCTTCATCAACTTGTGGCAAGCCTGACAGTTGAACAGCACGAGCTCCGGAAAAATACCCTGCCAACCGGTTTTCGGATCGAGCAGCAGGCCGAGCAGATTCTCGGCGGCCACGCCCTGACCCACGGCCCAGTCGCGTACGCCGTTCCATTCGCCCTTGCGCTTGATCCAGTTCGCGGTGATCTTGTAGTGCGGATTGAGCCAGGTGAAGGTATCCAACTCGAACGACAGGCGCGGGTGGCCGGCACCCATGATCCGGTGCGTGATCATCCTTTCCTTTTCGCCCATGTGGCAGGACAGGCACAGCTGCGCGCGCTTGATCGGGTCGGCGGTCGGATACATGCCCTTGGTCAGATCGTCGGCATAGGTGACCTTGCGGTCCGCGTGCGAATTCAGCCACAGCTCCGCGCCGCCATGGCAGGCCTCGCAACCGACGCCGTCGGAGATCTGGAAGCGCTCGCCGCGCTTGGCGGCGGGCATGTTGTCGGCGTGGCAATCGAGGCAGACCTTCGCCTTGGTCGCATCGCCCAGGCCGAGTTTGCGCGCGATTTCCTGCGCGCGCGGCTGTTCGAGTACCTGATACGCCTTGGCGTGCGGATCGAATTCCTGCCAGACCGCGAACTCGTTCTGCGCGATGTCCGAATCGCGAAACGGCTGCGAAGCGCCATGGCAGACGCTACTGCTGCACGTGGCCACGCCCATGTGCTTGTGCGCGGCGATGGCTTCAACCGCCGTTTCAGCATGCGCGCCGAAGGCGCACAGCAGCGTAACCGCGAGCAGCGTCGTCATCGCTTTCATCGCCTTCCTCCCCAGGACGGCCAAACCAGCCGGCCGATCATACCGTCAGGCCCTCAGACGCGCCACAGGCAGCGCCCCTTGCTGGCCTTGTCGATGGCGTGCAGGCGCTTCTCGTGCGAGAACGCTTCGGCGCTATCCGCACGGCGCACGCGCAGCGGCTGGCGCACAACGGACCGGGCCGCAGCCAACGCCGGCGCGGCCGCGGTCGGAGCGTTGGCGAGACCGAGATCGCCCTGTCCGCCGGTCATGGCCAGATACACGTCCGCGAGCAACTGCGCATCGAGCAAGGCGCCGTGCAACTCGCGATGGCGATTGTCGATATTCAGACGTTTGCATAAGGCGTCGAGGGAAATACGCTGGCCGGGATATTTTTCGCGTGCCAGCGCCAACGTATCGAGCACGTTGGCGTGGTCCACAACGCGGCCCAGGCCGGGATCGGTCAACGCCAATTCCGCGTCGAGAAAGGAAACGTCGAAGGCGGCGTTGTGGATGACGAGTTCGGCGCCGTCGATGAACGCGAGGAATTCGGCGGCGACTTCGGCGAAGCGCGGCTTGTCGGCGAGAAACTCGTCGCTGATGCCGTGCACGGCGCGTGCGCCCTCGTCAACCGCGCGTTGCGGATTCAGATAGCGATGGAAGCGGCGCCCGCTCGGCCGGCGCTCGGTGAGTTCGATGCAGCCGATCTCGATGATGCGATGGCCCTTGCCAACTTCAAGGCCGGTGGTTTCAGTGTCCAGAACGATTTGCCTCATCACGCCTCCGCCACGACGAGCGCCGCCGCGCGCGCCAATTCGTCGACGCGTTCGTTTTCGGGATGTCCCGCATGCCCGCGTGTCCATTGCCACTGTACGCTATGTGGCAGCGATGCGGCCGCCAGACGCTGCCATAGATCCTGGTTCTTCACTGGTTTGCGGTCGGACGTGCGCCAGCCGTTGGCCTGCCAGCGCGGCAGCCATTGTTCGATGCCTTGCAGCACGTATTGCGAATCCGTGGTGAGGCGTACCGCACTGCCGCGGCGCAGCGTTTCCAGCGCGCGGATCGCCGCCATCAGTTCCATGCGGTTGTTCGTGGTGTCGCGCTCGCCACCGGAGATTTCCTTCTCCACGGTCCGATAACGCAGCAGTGCCGCCCAGCCGCCCGGACCGGGATTGCCGAGGCAAGCGCCGTCGGTGAAGATGTCCACGTGCGCGGCGGTCATGCGCGATTCCTGTGCGCACCCGGCGCCAATTGCGGGGCGCGTGCCCCTCCGCGCGAGGCGGCGCGCAGACGCATCGGTGTCAGCGTACTGCGACGCTTGCGTGCAATCAGCAGCCACGAACTGCCGAATCTCGCCAGCGCCGTGTGTATGGATCTCTCCGGCCTGACCGCCGCCTCGGCGCGCGGCCAGAGCAGGCCGGGAAAGCGAATCTGCAGGGTGTCGATCTGCTCGCGCGCCAGTTGCGCTTCGCAGACTCGGGCCGAGCGCAGGCGCAGGTCGCGCTCACGCCGCAGCAACCAGGGCCGCCAGGTCCCGAATGGATTGAAGCCGAGCATCAGTACGATGCCTTCGGGCGCGAGCACGCGGGCGAATTCCGCGGCGCAATCATCGATGTGCTCGATCCGTTCCAGCGCATGCTGGACGATCAGCACATTGAAACTTTGGCTGGCAAATGGCAACTGCCAAGGCACACACCGCACATCCCCGGCGAGACATCCATTTTCGTCGATGTCGATCTCAACGATATTGCCGAGCAGATGCGGCGGCACCGTAGCGCCGCCGTGCCGCGGACGCAGGATCAGACCGTAATTGCCGTAGGCGCCGGACAGGATCGGCGCCAGCGCCGCCATTTCGCGTGCGAGCAACACCTGCATCGGCGCGCTTGAGTACAAACTGGCGGCGTCTCCCATCAACGGCTCGTTAGCTGCGGACGAGCCGCGATTGTGCGCGAAATGACGGCAACGGGTAAACCCGCATGTTGCGCCGCACGATGGCGGATAACGGCGGCTTACCCGATCGCTGCTATAGTGCGCGCCCGCTTTTGTCCGGGGAGGGGCATGCGGATGCAGCGCGTTGGTAAGTCCAACCGCGGCGCCCACCGGGGTTGCCGGCAGGCGCGCGACTGGCGTATGGCAGCATTGGGCGGCGGCTGCACGACGCTCGGCGCAGCGTGCCTGCTCCTCGCGGCGTGCAGCACCGCGCCGCACAAACCGCTGATTGGCGCGCAGCAACCGGCACCAGCGACCGCCCCTGCCCGCGTCGAACCCCGACCAACGCCTACCGCCGCTCCCGAACCCGCAGTCGCGCTTTCGCCGTGGGCGCAGTTGCGTGGCCATTTCGCGCTTCCGGATTGCGACTACAACCCGGACGTCACGCACCTCGCGCGCTGGTTCAGTGCCAACCCGAGCGGATTCGCCGAGTCGCTGCGCCAGTCGCTGCCATTTCTGCTGTTCGTCGCCCAGCGTGTCGAGGCGCGCGGCATGCCGGGCGAGTTTGCCTTGTTGCCGTACATCGAGAGCAACTACGTGCCGCTGGTTTCAACCGGGGATCGCGCCGCCGGCATCTGGCAGTTGTTGCCGGACACCGCGCGCGAGGCCGGTCTGCGCATCGGCGCTGGTTACGACGGGCGCCTGGATATCGCCGCCTCGACCGAGGCCGCGCTGGATCTGCTCGAACGTTACTATGATCACTTCGGCGATTGGCGTGTGGTCGACATGGCGTTCAATGCCGGTCCGTACCGTATCGCCAAATTGCTGGGCAATTCCGCAGTACCCGCAAGCGCGGCCGGGCTGGGCCGCTTGCGCGTCGATGCGCACACGCACCGGCATCTGGCCAAACTGCTTGCCATCGCCTGCGTCGTGTCCGATCCGTCGCGCTTCGACGTGAAATTGCCGGAACCCGCCCCGGCCGATTTCCTGACCCTCGTTCCCCTGCCGGCGCCGCTGGATCTGCAGCTCGCGGCGCGCCTGACGGGGATGGATGTCGCACGCCTGCGCCAGCTCAATCCCGGCTACCTGCGTGGTCGCATGCGATCAGCCGGCCCTTTCCATCTGCTGTTGCCCGAGGCGCAGAGCCGGACGCTGACGGCCGCACTGGACAAGTTGCCGCTGCCACTGTGGCGCGAGTGGCACGAAATCGTTCTGCACGAGTCCGAAACGCTGGACGTTCTCGCGCAAGCCCATGGCGTTGATACGAACGCGTTGGCCACCGCAAATTCGCTGATGGCGGATGCGACACTCGCGCCGGGGACGCGCGTGCTGATGCCGGGTCGCGGCACCGGCTTCATCGCCGAGGTGATGCCGTCGCGTACGGCCGGAAACGCCGATACGCACATTGTCCACGCCGGCGACACGCTCTGGCGCATCGCTCGCGGCGCGCAGGTGAATCTGTCCGACCTCCTGCGCTGGAACGATATGACGCGCGCTTCCGTCTTGCGGCCCGGTCAGCGCCTGCGTCTGCAACCGCCGGATCGCGGCGGCGTTTCCGCCACGGCCGCTGCGAACCCGGACTGACGCGGGCCGGCGCGGTCGGCTAGAATCGGCGTCTGTTTCGGCCATTCGACGGGATCGATCATGGGATTTCTGCAGGGCAAGCGCGCGCTCGTTACCGGCATCATCAGCCAGCGATCCATCGCCTGGGGCATTGCGAGCGCCATGCACCGCGAAGGCGCGCAACTAGCGTTCACCTACGTCAACGACAAGCTCAAGGGTCGCGTGGACGAAGCCGCGAGGACGTTCGCCTCGGACATCGTCCTGCCCTGCGATGTCTCCAGCGATGAGCAGATCGAGCAATTGTTCGCCGACCTCGGCAAGCGCTGGGACGGTCTCGATATCCTGATTCATTCGATCGGCTTCGCTCCGGGTGAGGCGCTGACCGGCGGATTCCTCGATGGCCTCACACGCGAGAATTACAAGATCGCGCACGATATTTCGGCGTACAGCCTGCCGGCCATGGCCAAGGCGGCGCGGCCACTAATGAAGGGTCGCAACGGGGCAATCCTGACCCTGACGTATCTCGGCGCCGAACGCGCGCTGGCCAACTACAATGTGATGGGCCTGGCCAAGGCCAGTCTCGAAGCCGGCGTGCGTTATCTCGCCTATAACCTCGGCCCCGAAGGCACGCGCGTGAATGCAATCTCGGCCGGACCGATCAAAACGCTTGCGGCGGCCGGCATCGCCGATTTCCGCAAGATGCTCGACCACGTCGAACAGAATGCGCCACTGCGCCGCAGCGTGAGCATCGACGAGGTCGGCAACGCCGCCGCATTCCTGTGCTCGGATCTGGCTTCCGGCATCACCGGCGAAGTGACCTATGTCGACGCGGGATACAACATCCTCGGGATGACGGGATTGTAAGACGCGCTGTCGTCCCGCTACGGCAGTCTGTTCTCGGCGATCTCTATCTTCGCCGCCTTGCGCAGGCTGTCGACAAAGCCGCGCACGGCTTCGTAGCCAAGTCCCTGGCGCAACTGGTTCAGCGCCGCCTCGCGCGTGCGCGCATCGAGTTTGGACGGATCCCCATCCTTGACCGCATCGAGCTGGAACAGCGCATAAACGTCGCCGCTCAGCGCGACCATGCCCGGCTCGGTTTTGCCGGCCGCCGGCGGGGGCAGCGCGAATACGGCGTCGATCAGGGGTTTTTCCAGATTCGCGGCATTGCGGCCGATGCCTTTTTCCTCGACCGGCGCCAGTTTCAGGTCGGCCGCGACCTTGTCCAGCGCCTCGCCTTTCTGCAGACGCGCAAACAGGGTGTCGGCACGTTCCTTCGCCGCCTTGGCGATCTGCTGCTCGGCGAGCATGGCGCGGATCTGCTCGCGCACATCGTCCAGCGGTTTGGGCTCTGGTTTGACGTGCTGATCCACATGCACGACTACGATGTGATCGGTGCCGAGTTCGATCGGATCGGAGGTGTTGCCTTCCGCCAGCACATTGTTGGAAAACGCCGCCTTGACCACGGCCGGGTTCGCGGCGATGCCGGTGCCGCCGTTGCGCGCAAACAATCCGGTCTTCTGCACGCTCAAGCCCAGCGCCTTGGCCGCCGGTGCGAGCGAGGTCGGATCCTGGTAGATCGCGTCGGTCAGCTTGCCGGAAATGTCGCTGTACTGGTGCTTGCGCTGTTCGTCGAGATATTTCTTCGCCAGTTCGCTTTTGACCTCGTCGAAGCTGCGCACCGCCTGCGGATGCACGTCGCGCAACCAGATGATGTGATAACCGTCCTCGGACTTGACCGGATCGGAAACCTCGCCCTTCTTCAGCGCGAACAACGCGGCTTCGAACGCGGGATCGGTCACGCCCTTCTCCAGCCAGCCGAGATCGCCGCCCTGCGCCTTGGAGCCGAGATCGTCGGAATCGGCTTTGGCCAGCGCGGAGAAATCTTTGCCGGCCTTGAGTTCCTTCTCGATCGCTTCGGCCTTCGCCAGCGCCACCTTCTGCGCGGCCGCGTCGGCGTTCTTGCCGACCGCAATGAGGATATGCGAGGCCTCGCGCTGTTCAGGACTGACGAATTTGGATTTCTGCTCGTCGTACATCTGCTTGAGCGCGGCATCGTCGGGCTTGGCATCCGACTGCATCTTCGATGCATCCAACTCGACATAGTCCAGCGAGACTTTTTCCGGCGTCATGAAATCGTTGCCGTGCGCCTTGTAATACGCCGAGATCTCAGCATCGGCGATCGGCACGCCGGCGTCGGGTTTGGGTAGCTTCACAAACCAGAAGTCGCGGGTTTGGTCGCGCAGGCGCAGGTATTCGTCAACGTCCGCCGCGCTGACCAGGCTCGATAGCGCGATCTGGCCGGTGAGCTGGCGCAGGGCGATGTCCTGGCTCACGTTCTGCTCGAATTCCTGCGGCGACTTGCGCTGTGCGGCGAGCAGCAGGCGGTACTGGTCAGCGTTGAATTTGCCGTCGACCTGGAACGCGGGGATGCCCATGATCTCCTCGCGCACCGCGCTCACCGGCACTACGGCACCTAGCTGATCGTTGGCCTGCAGCAGCAGTTGCTCGTTGATCATCTGGTCGAGCAGTTCACGCTTGCGTTCGGGGGTGTCGAAAGCCTGTGCGTCGAACTGCGCGCCCATCATGCGCTGCATCTGCGCGCGGTAGTTGTTGTAGCGGTCGCGGAATTCGTCCTGGGAAATCTCGTGACCATTGACCTTGGCGACGAAGGTCTCGCTGCGCGGATTGAAATACTGCTGAATGCCGAAGAATCCGCCGAAGACAACGCCGATGATGCCGAGAACGACCTTGACGAATGGGCCGGAAAATCTTTCGTGGAGGGTGCGAGCCATAAGCGATACCGTGAGGGCAAAATAAAGGGCGCCCTTTGGCGCCCTTCGTGAAAACGTGGCGGAGTGGACGGGACTCGAACCCGCGACCCCCGGCGTGACAGGCCGGTATTCTAACCAGCTGAACTACCACTCCGCGTTGTTTCCGGAAATCCGGCGGCCTACCGCTACCGGATTCCCTGCGGAATGATCCGCATCAAGGCACTGGTGGGTGCTGAGGGGTTCGAACCCCCGACCCTCGCCTTGTAAGGGCGACGCTCTACCGCTGAGCTAAGCACCCCTACAAATACCTTTCGGGCTAAGCCGCTTAGTTTATGGCATCCTTGAGCGCTTTGCCAGCCTTGAAGGATGGATTCTTCGAGGCCTTGATCTTGATCTGCTGGCCGGTGCGCGGATTGCGGCCGGTGCGCGCGGCACGCTTGCGCACGATGAAAGTACCGAAGCCGACGAGCGCAATGGTGTCGCCCTTCTTCAGCGCCTTCTTCACGACTTCGATCACGGCCTCGACCGCCTTGCCGCCCTCGACCTTGGTCAGGCCTGCGTGATCGGACACAGCACTAATAAATTCAGCTTTATTCATTTATTTCTCCCGAGCGGATTCTGATGGCCGCAACGTGTGATGTCTGCGCGACCGGACGTTGATCCGCTTCCGGATGCCAACGCACGCATCGCTTCCCCGCGACCTCCCGGACTCGTGGTCTCCCGGATCGCGGCGCAGACTTTATACCAGCGCCCGCGAACGCGCGCAACACAAGCCGCCATGCGGATTTGAGCGACTCCGCAAAACTCGGGAAAAGACGGTCAAACGGAAAAAATCCGCTTGACAGGCGGGTAAGAAAATTGCATGTGCGTGCGGCGCGCGCTCAGTGCGCGCGCGCATGCGTGTCTTCGGGTTCGTCCTTGCGCGCCGGCTCCAGAGTGGATTTTTCAGCATTTTCCACTTTTGCGTGAAGCGGCACGAGCGGCCGTTCGAGCGCGAGATCCAGCACCTCATCGATCCAGCGCACCGGCTTGATGGTGAGCGATC
This sequence comes from Pseudomonadota bacterium, assembly GCA_021781425.1. Classification (GTDB taxonomy): domain Bacteria; phylum Pseudomonadota; class Gammaproteobacteria; order Xanthomonadales; family Rhodanobacteraceae; genus Rudaea. Next base: position 550 of record JAJXWU010000050.1, on the reverse strand, counting down.
CGGTCACGTTCTTCGGGATGTCGGCCAAATCCTTCAGGTTTTCCTCGGGAATGATCACGAGCTCGATGCCGCCGCGGTGCGCGGCGAGCAGCTTTTCCTTGAGTCCGCCGATCGGCAGCACGCGGCCGCGCAAGGTGATCTCGCCGGTCATGGCGACAACCGAGCGCACCGGCACGCGGGTCAGCGCGGACACCAAGGCCGTGCACATGGCGATACCGGCGCTGGGACCGTCCTTGGGCGTGGCGCCCTCGGGCACGTGCACGTGAATATCGTACTTGTTGTGGAATTCCGGATCGATGCCGAGGCGTTCGGCACGCGCGCGCACGACCGACAGCGCGGCCTGGATGGATTCCTGCATCACCTCGCCGAGCTGGCCGGTGTGGATCAGCTTGCCCTTGCCGGGCACCACGGTCGCCTCGATGCTGAGCAGGTCGCCACCGACCTCGGTCCAGGCCAGGCCGGTGACCAGGCCGAACTCGTTTTGCTGCTCGGCGCGGCCGTACGTGAATTTGCGCACGCCCAGATAGTGTTCCAGGTTCTTGCTCGCAAC
>JAJXWU010000215.1 GCA_021781425.1 Pseudomonadota bacterium | reverse complement strand
GATCCGGCGAGCGCGCCGAAATAGGTGCCGGCACCGGTCGCGGCGATCACGCCGGTGGCGCTGCCGCTGACCACGTTCGAGCCCATGAAGCACAGGCAGCGCGCTTCCAGCGCGGTCTTCGCCTCGACATCGGCGGCGGCGAACTTCTCCACCGGCATGGATTCGCCGGTCAGCGCCGCCTGATTGACAAACAAATCCTTGGCGTGGAGCAGGCGCAGATCCGCGGGCACCATGTCGCCGGCAGACAAAAACACGATGTCGCCCGGCACGAGTCCGTCGATCGGCACCTCGATCTTCTTCGCAACTCGCCGCGGCGGCCTGCGCTGGTCAAGCTCCGTCTCGTCCGCGCCGTCCTCGGGCTCGTCCACTTCGCGGCGCACCGTCGCCGTGTTGCTGACCATGCGCCGCAACTGCTCCACCGCACGGCCGGAGCGCGCCTCCTGGAAGTGCGCGACAAATACCGCCATCACCACCATCGCGAACATGATGATCGCGCCGATCTTGTCGCTCAGCTCCGAACCCGTGACCCAGGTGATCGTCGCGAGCACGCTGAGCAGGATATTGATCGGGTTGGTGATGAAGCGCTCGAGCAGTTGCAGCAGAACGGGTCGCTTCTTTTCCTGCGCCACGACGTTCGGACCGAACTGGGCGGTAAATTCCGCCACTTGTTCGCCGGTCAGCCCGTCGGAAGTACTGCCGAGCCGCGACAGGACTTCGGCCCCATCCACGCGCGCGAACGCGCTCAGTTGCGCCGCGGCGCGCGCGGCGGCCTCGCCCTTGCCGCGCTCACGCGCGCCATTGGGGATCAGCATGGCGAAATTGAACAAATCCAGCATGACGACTCCGATTGATCGGCAGCCGGCCATGCGCGCGATTCGAATGAAGTGCTGGATCGCCGGGTGGCGATTCCGGCGCGTCACCGCCTCAAGCGGAAACACGCCTCAGATACGGGTTTCCGCGGACTACGTTGGCTTGGCTGCAGTGTTGCGACTACTGCAAGGGTCCACGGAAGGACGCCCCCGTGCAATGAAGGTGCGCGCACGGTAGTCGCGTGCCGCGCAGTTGTCAACGGGAATTTGTCGAATGTCCGGCTGCGATGACACGCGCCGCCACCGCATCGAGGAATTCGTCCGGCAGATGCGCGCGTACCGGCACGCTCCACCAGTGCGCTTTGGCGAAGGCGGCGCATTTGACCGCGTCCTTTTCCGTCATCAACACGGGCACGACGTCGCCGAAATCCAGATCGGCCGCGGCAAAGACATGGTGATCGGGAAACGCATGTTCGATCACGTCGATGCCCGCATTGCGCAATTTGGCAAAGAATCGCGACGGGTTGCCGATGCCGGCCACGGCATGAACGCGCCGACCGGCGAGGTCGCGCAGCGGGCGCCGCTGCGCCGGATCGGCCAGACACACGGCAGCATCGCCGATGAGTGCCATCGGCACTTCGCCGGTTTGCGGCGTGCCGCCGTTGCAGACGCGGAAATCCGTGCAGGTCAGGCGCGACACCGGTTCGCGCAGCGGTCCGGCCGGTAGCAGACGCCCGTTGCCGAAACGGCGCTCGCCGTCGATCACGCAGATTTCCACATCGCGGCAAAGTGGATAATGTTGCAAGCCATCATCGGCGATCAGCACGTCGATATCGCCGCTTCGCAGCAGCAACCGGCCTGCGGCGGCACGCTTGCGCGCGACCGCCACCGGAGCGCCGGTGGTGTCGAAGATCACTCGCGCCTCGTCGCCGACAACGGCCGGGGGCGAATGCGCATCCACCCGCACCGCATTTTTGGCATTGCCGCCGTAGCCGCGGCTGATCACAGCGGGCTTGAATCCGCGTTGGCGCAGCGACTCGACCAGCGCGATCGTCAGCGGCGTCTTGCCGGTGCCGCCCACGCTGATGTTGCCGACGACGATCACCGGCACAGACAAGCACGCACGTGGCAGCAGGCCAGCGGCGTACAACCGGCGACGCAACCGGCTGACGGCGGCGAATACGCCCGACAGCAGGCGCAACCACATCGACGGCTTGCGCTTGCCGTACCAGATCTCCCGCCAGCGCGCCTCGTCAAACATCGGCTCGAGTGCAACACGCACGTTCGGTTTGCACCGGCGGACATGGCACCGAACCGAACGAGCAGAACACGCAGCAGTCGCCGGCCCTTGGTTTCAGCAACGCCCCGCAGTCGCGGCACTCGTGGAAATAAATGCAGGCATTCTGCGGCATCAACTCGATCGACCTGTGCCCACACTGCGGGCAGACCAACTCGGATTCGAGAACGACTGCCGCGGCCATGGCTCAGTTGCCGTTATCGTGAAACTGCATCCGATGCAGCAGCGCATACTGACCGCCGCGCGCGAGCAACTCCGCATGCGTTCCCGTTTCCACGATGCGGCCGGCGTCGAGCACGGCGATGCGGTCGGCATGTTCGATGGTCGACAAGCGATGCGCGATCACGATGACGGTACGCTGGCGCAGCAGGCGCTTGAGCGCGTCCTGGATCAGGTTTTCGCTTTCGCTGTCGAGCGCGCTGGTGGCCTCGTCCAGAATCAGGATTGGCGCATCCTTGAGAATCGCGCGCGCGATTGCGATGCGTTGACGCTGACCGCCGGACAGCAGCGCTCCGCCCTCGCCCACACGGCTGTCGAGGCCCTGCGGCAGCGCTTCGATGAAATCCAGCGCGTTCGCTGCGCGCGCAGCTTCGACGATGGCCTCTCGCGATGCGCCGCCGAGTTCGCCGTAGGCAATGTTGCGTGCCACGGTATCATCGAAGATCACCACCTGCTGACCGACCCAGGCAATCTGCGCACGCAGGTTGTCCAGCGTGTAATCCGTCAGTGGTCTGCCGTCAAGCAGGATTCGTCCTGTGCTCGGGTCGTGGAAGCGCGGAATCAGACTCGCCAACGTGGATTTGCCGCTGCCCGAGCGTCCGACCAGGGCGGTGACACTGCCGGCCGGGCAGTCCAGATTGATGCCGTGCAGCGCCGGCATGAACGCGTCCGGATAGCGGAAACCAACGTCGCGCAGCGCGATCTCGCCACGCGCGCGCGCCAGCCGCACACTGCCCGTGTCGCGCTCCTCGTGCGCATCCAGTACCGCAAACAGATCCTGCGCCGCAACCACGCCGCGCTGCATTGCCGCCTGCACCGTGGTCAGACGCTTGAGCGAAGGCAGCATCACCAGCATCGCCGTTATCAGCGACATGAAGGTGCCGGGGCTCATCTGGTGCAAGATGACGCCGGGGCGCGTGGCGAGAAAGATCACGAGGGCGAGCGCAAATGCGGCGACAAACTGGACCACGGCATTGGCCAGCGAATTGGTCGTGGCAATTTTCAGGTTGAGGCGGCGGATCGCGTCGTTGACCGCGGCGAAGCGGCTGCGCTCGTAGTCGCGGCCGCCGTAGACTTTCACTTCGCGCTGTCCGTTTACCACTTCGTCGACCATGCCGGTGATGGAACCCACCGAATCCTGGATGCGGTGGCTGATGCGCCGGTAACGGCGGCCCACATACCAGACCACCGTGGCGATCGCCGGGGCCAGAACCAGCAGGGCCACGGTCAGACGCGCGCTGTTGTACAGCATTACCGCGATTTGTCCGACGATCATCAAGCCGTCCAGCACCAGAATCTTCACGCCGTCGGTGCTGGCATTGGCGACCTGCTCTACGGTAAAGGTCATGCGCGAAATCTGCACGCTCGAGGATTCACGCTGGAAATACGCGGCCGGCAGCGCAAGGTATTTGGTGAAAATCTCGGCGCGCAGGGTTCGGATCACCTCGCGCGCAATGCGCGCCATGCTGTAGCCGGCGGTGAACGTGGCGCCACCACGCACCAGAAACAGACCGACAATGACCAGCGGCATCCAGAAGATCGTCGCCTTGTCCTTGCTCACGAACAGTCCATCAAGCATGGGCTTGATGATCAGGGTGAAGGCCGAGGCGCAACCGGCATCGAACACCATGCCAAGCATGGCCAACAGCACGATCGGCCAATAGCGCGCCGAGTAACCGAGCAGGCGGCGCCAGGTAGTCCAAGGCGACACCGGCGCGCTCACTGCTTGCCGGCGTCCTTGCTGCGCACGGTGGCGATGGACAAATGCGTGAAGCCAACCTGGCCAAGCGCGTCCATCGCCGTGACCACGGCCTGATGCGGCGTCATCGCGTCGGCGCGCAGGATCACCGGTTGGTCGCGGTTGTCGCCGGCGATACGGGCTATCGCCTGTTTGAGCGTGGCGACGTCGGGATTGAGCACTTCGTTGTTGTCGACGTAGAAGCGGCTGTCCGCGCCGATCATCACGATCAGCGGATTCTTCGGCGCTTCCTCCAGCGTCTCCGAGGCTTGAGGCAAGGTGATTTTCAACGCCGAATGCTGCACGAAAGTCGTGGTCATCACAAAAAACATCAGCAAGGTGAGCATGACGTCGATCAGCGAGATCACGTTGATCTCGAAATCGTCCTGCCGTTGCGCGCCCAGGCGCATGTCAGTGACTCGCTCGCGTCGTGCGCGCGGACGCCGTGGGTGGTTCGGCGTGTGCAGACAGTTCGTCGATCAACCGGATCGTCTGCTCTTCCATGTCGACCACGTAATCGGCGACGCGACCGCGGAAATAGCGGTGGAAAAAATACGCGGGAATCGCCACGCACAAACCCGAGGCCGTGCACACCAGCGCCTGACCGATACCGCCGGCCATCTTCAGCGGATCGCCCACGCCCGAAACCATCACCGCGAAGAACATCTCGATCAGGCCGAACACGGTGCCGAGCAGGCCGAGCAGAGGCGAGATCAACGCGATCGTGCCGAGCGTGTTGAGAAAGCGTTCGAGCCGGTGCACGACATGGCGGCCGGTGTCTTCGACGCGTTCCTTGATAATCTCGCGCGAACGCATGCGCACGGAAAGCGCCGCCGCGAGAATCTCGCCCAACGGCGAATTCACGCGCAGGGTTTCGATATGACCCGGATCGAGTTTGCGTGTGCGCGCCCACGCCAGCACCTGCTCGCCCAGTTCCGGCGGCACCACGGACCTGCGCCGCAACGACCAGAAACGCTCCAGGATGATGGCCAGCGCCACCGCCGAACACAGCAGGATCGGCACCATCGCCCAGCCGCCGGCAATCAGGATTTCAAGCACGCCCGAAGCTCCATCGACAAATCGGCGCAATCATATCGCAGCGCCGGGCGGATTTGCGTGTGCGGCTGGCGTTGCCCCCCCCCACGCGTAACGGCGTAGACTGGAGCGGCAAGATCAAGAGTCGCGCATATGCGCCGCTGCCAGACTCGCAAAAATCAAGGCGCAACGATCGGAAAGGAGTGACTGCAATGAAACGATTCGCGTTTTTAGCGTTCCTTGCGTTGGTACCCGTTCGCCATGCTTCGGCGGCCGGCATCGAGAATATCGCAAACGGTGATTGTACCGGACTTAGCGCAGCCGCTTCAGCGGCACCGGGCCGTGAGCCTTCCTTGATCGTGTTGGCGAGAAACGGAAGTTACAGTGCCTGCCCCCTTAGCGTGAGTGGCAACATCACCATCGATGGAGCTGGTGCGCAGATGCAAATTGCCGCTGGCACGACCCAGATTGTCGTCGCCAGCACTGGCACCTTGACGGTGCGCAATCTGAATTTCGTCGGCACTGCGCATTCGGCAACTATTGGCGCAGTCAAGGCAGCGCTTCCGCAGCCGAATTTCATCTATATCGTTCCCGCATTGATCCAGAACGGCGGCTATCTCCTCTTGGACTCGGTCAGTATTTCAGGCGCCTATTTTCTTTCGAGCATCTATGGTGGCGGTGGCATACTGAGCAGCGGCGGCCACACCGACATGAACAACGTATCGATCGTAAACAACGATTTCGATTTCGGGGGCTACGAACTGTTCGACGGAGACATCGCGATTTCACAATCGACGATCGCAAACAACAACGGCACTTATGCCGTGTTCAGAAGCGGACCGATCGGGGTCGCCAACACGATTGTTGCGACAGACAACGGCTCTCAGGTTTGCACAGTCGGCTTCAGCGGAAGTGTCGCATCGCGCGGCGGCAACATCACCACCGACTCAAGCTGTGGACTCAATGGATCAGGCGATCGAGTCGTCGCCAACGCCAGCCTCGGTGATTTTGGCACCCATGGCGGCGTGGTCGGCACATTGGCACTCAATAGCGACAGCCCGGCAATCGGCAACGGCATTGCGGCCAACTGCGCAGCGACCGACGCGCGCGGCGTGGCGCGCGGCACGGCGGCGTGTGATTCGGGCGCCTACGAATTCGGCGGTGGGCAAGGCCAACTCGGCGCATCGGGTGCGAGCGGCCTTTATTACAACCGGGCGAACAACGGTCACTACGTTTCGGTGCAGCGGCTCGGCAGCAACTTCGCACTGGTCATCTGGAATACCTTCGACGAGACCGGCAAGCCGGCGTGGGTCTACGGTGTCGGCACCATCAGCGGAACGACGATCCAGATACCGCAAGTCGCCGAAAACGTCGGCGGCATCCTGCATCCCGGTGGCGCGGTCACCGGTGCAACGCCAACGTTATGGGGCAGCATGACTCTGGATATGTCCAGTTGCTATGCGGCGCAATTGCACTACCAATCCACGCAACCGCTGTTCGGCTCCGGTTCCATAAACCTGCGCCGGCTGGTTTTTGTCAACGGCTTGGATTGCTCGCCATAAGCCTCTCCCGCAAGCCGCTGCGGCGCGTCACTCGGCGCGCCACGGCGCTGCGCAAGGCCTCCGCCGAGGCCCACAGCTGCACGCGCTTGCGCGCGCGCGAGACGGCCGTATAGACCAGCTCGCGACTGAGAATGCGGTGCTCCGGATCGGCCGGCAGGAGTACTGCAACCTCGTCATATTCCGAACCCTGGCTGCGATGGATGGTGATCGCCCAGGCGGTTTCGTTCGCGGGCAACGCGCGCGGCGAGAAACTGCGCGGCGCGCCGTCGGCACCGCCGTCGAACCATACGCGCAGCCCTTCGGCGTCTTCCAGCGCAATGCCGACATCGCCGTTGTACAGGCCGCGCGCATAATCGTTGCGCGCGACGATCACCGGTCGACCGTGATGCCAGGCGGCGTCCGCGTCGAAACCGAATCGCGCAGCGAGCTGGCGCTCGATCAATGCATTGACATTGCCAGTGCCGAACGCGCCGTCGCGCAAGGCGCAAAGAATCTGTGCACGCTGCAATGTACGCAAGGCATCGGCTGGCACAACCGCGGGGCGCATCAGATTCTCGAAGAATTCAGCGTGCGCATCCATCCACGCGCGCACACGCTCGCGCACCGCCGCGCCATCCGCGCAGGCGCGCCAGTCGAGAGCGCCCTCGCCGCTTCCGGCCTGCACGCGTTCGAGCCACGCGTCATCGCCGCGGCGCAGCGCAGCCAGCGCATCGCGCAAGCCGGCGCTGGCACGCCAGGTGTGGGTGAGCGTGAGCGCCTGCCCGGCCAATGCCGCTGCATCCGGAGTCGGCGCGAAGTCGCCGATTCCCGACAGGCGTTTTGCGAGCGCTTCGGGCAGCGCGTTTTCAGCCACGCTGCCGACCACGTCACCGAGCACGCAGCCGACCTCGATCGCATACAGCTGCGCCGGATCGCCGAGCAGGATCAGCGTGGACTGCGGACGTACGGCTTCGAACAACCGCCGCATCATCGCGAGGTCGATCATTGATGCTTCGTCCACCACGACGATGTCCGCCGGCAAGGGCGAATCCGGCCCGAACGCGAAGCGGTCGGACCACGGCTCGTAGCCGAGCACGCGGTGCAGGGTCTGCGCCTGTGCGCCGGCCAGGCGCAGCGCGATCGGAACGAACGCGGATGACGGATCGAGCTTGTCGATCAGCGCCGCGCGTCCGTGGGCGATGGATTCGGTTAGACGCTGCGCGGCCTTGCCGGTCGGCGCGGCCAGCGCAATGGCCGGATGCTCACGCCAGCCGCAGGCCTGCGCATGCTTGAGCAACATGAGCAGCGTGCGCAGCACCGTGGAAGTCTTGCCGGTGCCGGGCCCACCACTCAACACGAACACACGCGCTCCCGGCGCGGCCGCCACCGCCACGCGCTGCCAGCGCGTGGCTTCGACATCGGCACCGGCAAACAGTGCGGCCAGATCCGTCGTGAGCGTTGCGCCATCCAGCGGCAGACGGCGTGCCGACGCGCGTGCGTGTAACACCGAGGCCAGACGAGTTTCATTGCGCCAGTTGCACCAGGTATACAAATCCGCATCGCGCGTGAGCACGAACGGACGGAATGATCCGCCGTCGCCGACCCAGGCATGCGCGCGCAGGACTTGAACTTGCTCGTGCGTAAAACCGGCATCGGCTTCGAGCGCGCAGCAGACGTGTCCCTGCCCTTCGCCGCGACTCGCCGCCGCGGCCGCGCGGCCCAGCAGCTCAGAACCGCTGCGCGCGGCGACCCAGCGGCCCAGCGCCTGATCGATCTCGCGTTCGCCGGTGGTGCTCATGCCGCGATCCCGGCGCCGGTGCAGGCCTCATCCAGCGCCACGATCAGCGCCGGCGACCAGCGCCGCCGCCAGATGCCCGCGCCGGGCGCGAGCCCGACGCCGCGCAGGAACAGATACCAGCTGTCGCCCAGATGGCGCCCGGGCGCGTAGTCCGGCAGCCGCTGGCGCAGGTAGCGATGCAGCGCCACGGTGTAGAGCAACGCCTGCAAGGGATAATGGTGTGCGTCCATCGCCGTTTGCAACGCGGACTCGCGGTAGTCGCGCAGGCGCTCGCCCAGGCGATTGGTCTTGTAGTCGAGCACGTGATAACGCCCGTCGTACGCGAAGATCAAGTCGGCGAATCCGTTGAGCATGCCGTTCAACGTCGGCGTCGAAATGTGCTCCGGCCACACGTCCGCGGCGCCGTAGGCTGCACACACCGCGCGCAACGTCGACAACGATGCAGCGAGCGACAACTGGAATCCGAACTCCGCCACGCGCGCAGCGTCGGACAAATCCGACAAACGCAGGCCGTCGCCCAAATCCGTCGCGCGCGTGCGTACGAGCATGCGTGCCAGCGCCGCCAGCGTGGCGTCCCCGTCATCGCCGCGCGGGCGCACGCCCCGCGCCTCCAGCCGATCGCCAAGCTGCTGCTCGGTGATTTCCCGATGCCACGCGTCTTCCAGCGCGCCGTGCACGACGATGCCGAAGCGCTTGCCGCGCCAGGCATCCAGCGCCAGCAATTCCGCGTGCGCGGATTCGCCTGCCGCATCGGCGATCTCCGTTTCCAGCGGCGCGGGCAATGCGACCTCGTCCGTCAGCGCCGATTCGAAACTGTCCACCACACGCTGGCGCACGATGCTGCTGAAGCTGTGCGTCCACAGGAACGGACGCACGGCGGGCAGCGGTGCCTGCACGGCACGTGGGGCTTCCGGCGCCCTTGCCCGCGCATAGGTCGCTTCGCGTGCGCTGCTCGGCGCGGCGATCTCGATTCCTGCGAGCCGTTGCGCCAATTCCGGCAACGCGGCCTCACCGATGGCAACGCCCAGACCGCCCTGCGCACGCTGAATCAGGCGATCGCTGGCGGCGACGTTCCACAGCGGGGCATCGGATGCGACGCCACGATCGGTCCAGTACACGTGCACGGCGTACTTGGCGCGCGTGATCGCCACGTACAGCAGGCGCACGCGCTCGTGCAGGTCCTCGGCGAAATGCCGCCCGAGATTTTCGGCAAACTGCGCCGAGCCGAGGTCGACGCAGGTGCCACGCGCATCGTGAAAACGCAGCACCTTGGGTGCGTGTTGCCCGCTCCGGCTGGTGATGTGCCAGGCGAGTGGCAAAAACACGATGGGAAATTCCAGTCCCTTGGCTGCATGCAGGGTCAGCAGGCGCACACACGATGCATCGGTTTCGCCGCGCAGGCGATGACCATCGGACACTTCTATCCTCGGCTCGCCGCGTCGCATCGACGCGAACCACGCCAACGCGCCTTCCAGTCCGCATTCCTCGCCTTCGCGCGCAGCGAGCAGTTCTCCCAGATGACGGAGGTCGGCGACGATGCGCGCGCCCTCGGGCAAGGCCAGCAGATCGGCTGCGCACTGATCGAGGATATCCGCGACCACGCCCATCGCACCGCGTGTGCGGGCCACGCCGTGCCAATGCGCGATGCGATCCAGTTCGCACTCGAAGGCGGCAGTGTCGCGCTGCCAGGCGCGCACGTCGGACAGGCGCTTGCCGAGAATCGTCGTGGTCAGGGCGCCGCGCGCGGCGCGATCGTCCTCCGGATGCAACACGGCATGCAGAATGAGTTCAAGTTCGCGTGCCGCTTCGCTTTCGAACACGCTGTCGTTGCCGCTGCCGGTGCAAGGCACGCCGCGCCGGCGCAACGACTCGCGCAACGCGCCGATCTGCGCGTTCTTCGGCAGCAGGA
>JAJXWU010000030.1 GCA_021781425.1 Pseudomonadota bacterium | reverse complement strand
TCCGGCGATTCCCACGACAGACCGTAATCCTGGCCATCGTAGAACTTGTCGAACCCGTAATCCTTGTAGGCGTTGCGCGCGTTGATGAAGTCGCCGGTCATCGGATAGATCGCTATGACGCGGTAGCCGGCGGCGTGCAGTACGCGTGGCAGGGTATAGGCCACGCGCGGCGCGAGGTTGTACGGCGCGTACAGTCCGGCCTCGCCGAAGCTCAGGTGATTGAGGCCCGTGAGCAGGGCGAATTCGCTGGTCCAGGTGCCGCCGCCCCAGACGTGCATGGTCGCGAATCCGTGCGCGCGCGTGCGGCCGTCGGTCGCGAACATCTTCAACTTGCAGAACTGCGCAATCGTGCAGTCCTTGAGCATGGATGGATCGAACGTGCTCTCCTCGAGGATGGAGACGATGTCCGGATGCTCTTGCGCACTGGCGAACTTGGCCGCGGCACAACGGGCCTTGGCGCAGGCGGGCGGATTGTCGGCGGAAGATTGCGTCCAGACCACGCCTTTCTCGGCATCGGCCGCCACCTTCGGCACGACGATCTGCGTTTGCCAGAACGAGGCGAAGAAATCGACGATGTAGCTGCGGTCGTTCATCATCGCCCACATGCCCTTGTCGAACACGTCGGCGAATGGGCCGCGCGGCGTGTCCACGGCAACGAGCAGAGCGATCGCGGCGAGCGCGCCGACACCCTGCGCGAGGCGGCGCGGCGCGGGCCGCAGATGCGCAAACAGGCGCGGACGATCCAGCCACCACACCAGGATCAGCAGCCCGGGAATCAGCACCGCACCACCGGCCAGCGCCATCATCACGCTCGGATAGCGGCCTGCCACGTCGAGCAGATCGCGGTTGAGGAAGTAAACGAGGTCCGGCGCGAGCAGCGGCGTGGTCAGGTATTGGAATTTCAGTGCGCCGGCGATCAGCAGTCCGCCGAAGACCACGGCGGGTACCGCCAGCGCGAACGCCGGACGCCGGCTCAGAAACGCGATCAGCAAGGCCGTGTCGACGATCAGAGCCAGCGCGAACAGGGTTTCGCTGCGCTCGCTCGATGCGAACGGTCCGGCGATCAGCAGTGCGGCAAAACCCAGCGCCGCCAGCCAGGTGACGATGTGCGTGCGTTTGGGGAGCGGCAGTCTCATGCCAGCATCATAACGGCTCGAGGTGAGCGTCCGCTGACGCAGTACACAGTTGCGCGATTGCGGCCGCCGCCGCCACGCTGCCGCCGCCGCGCAGTGATTCGTGCAGGCGCCGGAACTCGGCGAGCAGTTCCGGTGGTGCCGTGCGTGCGCGCAGGAACGGCAGCAGGGCCGCCGCCAGCGCCTCGGGTTTGCAGGCATCCTGCATCAATTCCGGAACCAGGCGTCGTCCGCTGAGGATGTTGGGCAGCGAATAGAGGTCGGTACGCAGCAGGCCCAGGGTTTTCACGATGAAGTGAGTGAGCGTCGCGATGCGATAGGCGACCGCCATCGGCCGCTTGGCGAGCATGGCTTCGAGCGCCGCCGTGCCGGAAGCTAGCAGCACCGCGTCGGCAGCGACGAGTGCCGTGTGCGCGTTGCCGTCGATGACGCTCAGGCCGGCGGGCAGCGATCCGAGCGCCGAGAAAACGGCGCGGCATTGTGCGTTCGCCATCGGCGCGACGATGCGCAAATCCGGCAAGGTCCGCTTCAGGATGGCCGCCGCATGCAAAAAATCCGGTCCAAGCCGGCGGATTTCGTCGAGGCGGCTGCCGGGCAGCAGAGCCAGCACCGGCGCGTCGTCGGCAAGTCCGAGGTCGGCGCGCGCAGCGGCCTGATCGGGCTCAAGTGCGAATGCATCCGCCAGCGGATGACCGACGAAACGCGCGTCGACGCCGTGGCGGACGTAGATCGGCGGCTCCATCGGGAACAGGCAGAGCACGCGGTCAGCGCTCGCGCCGATCCTCAACGCGCGCGCTTCGCGCCAGGCCCAGATCGACGGACTGACGTAATGCACGGTTTTGATATCGGCCTGTTTGAGCCGGCGTTCCAGACCCAGATTGAAATCCGGTGCGTCGATGCCGACGAACGCGGCCGGGCGATGCCGTAACGTACGTTTGTATACATCGCGTCGGATTGCCAGCAGTTCCGGCAGGTGGCGCAGCACTTCGACCAGCCCCATCACCGACAATTTATCGCACCGGTGCCAGACATCCATGCCGCAGGCGGCCATCCGCGGACCGCCGATGCCGGCGAAGCGTGCAGCCGGAAAGCGTTCGCGCAACGCATCGATCAGTCCGGCGCCGAGCAGGTCGCCGGAGGCTTCGCCGGCGACGAGGACGAACAGCGGACTTGCGTCCGGCGTCATCGCATCAGGCTGCGTTGCCCGCGCTCGATGAAGTCGAGCATGCGCGCCACGTCCGGAGCGTCCTGCGCGGCACGGGCCAGTTCGGCCCGCGCTTCGTCCAGCGGCAGGCGCGAAACATACAGCGTCTTGTAGGCGCGCTTGATCGCGGCGATGCGTTCGGGCGAGAAGCCGCGGCGCTTGAGGCCCTCGCTGTTGATGCCGCGCGGACGGCCGTAGTCGTTGGCGACAATCACGAACGGGGGCACGTCGCCGTTGATCAGGCAGCCCATGCCGATGAAAGCGTGCTCGCCGACGCGGCAGAACTGGTGCACGCCGGAGAAACCCGAGAGGATGGCGTAGTCGCCGATCTCGACGTGGCCGGCGAGCGTGGCGTTGTTGGAGAAGATCGTCTGGTCGCCGACGTGGCAATCGTGCGCGATGTGCACGTAGGCCATGATCCAGTTGTCGTCGCCGATGCGCGTGGCGCCGCCGCCGTCGCCAGTGCCGCGGTTGATCGTGGTGAATTCGCGGATCGTGTTGCGGTTGCCGATGACGAGTTCGCTGCGCTCGCCGCGGTATTTCTTGTCCTGCGGCTCGGCGCCGACCGAGGCGAATTGCCAGATGCGATTGTCGCGGCCGATGCGGGTGGGCCCTTCGATCACCGCGTGCGGACCGACCGTGGTGCCATCGCCGATCTCCACCTCGGCGCCGATCACGGCGAACGCGCCGACGCGGACGTTGGCGCCGAGTTTCGCGCGCGCATCGATTTGTGCGGTCGCGTGGATCATGCGCCGCTGCGCCCGGCGCACAGCAGCTCGGCCTCTGCGACCTGCTTGCCGGCGACCAGTGCGCGACAGGCGAACAGTCCCATGCCGCGCAGCATGCGCTTGAGCTCGACATGCAGGGTCACCTGGTCGCCAGGTACCACCATTTGCGTGAACTTGGCATTGTCCACTTTTACCAAATAGTACATCGGCTGTGTTTCGTGTTTTGGGGTGGACAGGAACACGAGAAGGCCCGACGCCTGCGCCATGGCTTCGATAATCAGCACCCCTGGCATTACCGGATGACCGGGAAAATGTCCCTGGAAAAACGGCTCATTGATGGTGACGTTCTTGAGCGCCACCAGCCGTTTGGCGTGCTCGAATTCGACCACGCGATCGACCAGCAAAAACGGATAGCGGTGTGGCAACAGTGCCATGATGCACTCGACGTCCATGGGCAGGGCGATGGCGGATTGGGATTCGGTCATGATTGCGTGTCCTTTTTTTCCAGGGCCTGCACGCGGCGGGCCAGTTCGTCCAGATGCTTGAAGCGTGCGGCGTTGCGGCGCCAGGCACGATTATCCTGGATCGGTGTGCCGGATGAGTACTCCCCGGGCGCCCCGATCGAATGCGTGACCAGGCTGCGCGCGGTGATGGTCACCTTGTCCGCGATGGCGATGTGGCCGACGATGCCGGCGCCGCCGCCGATCAGGCAATAGCGCCCGATCTTCGCGCTGCCGGCGACCGCCGCGCAGCCGGCCATGGCCGTGTGCGCGCCGATCACGACGTTGTGCGCGATCTGGATCTGGTTGTCCAGGCGCACGTCCTCCTCGAGCACGGTGTCGCCGAGCGCACCGCGGTCGACCGTCGTGTTGGCGCCGATTTCGCAGTCGTCGCCGATGCGCACGCCGCCGAGCTGCGGTACCTTGATCCAGTGGTCTTTGTCGAAGGCGAGTCCGAAACCGTCGGCGCCGATGACGGCACCGGGATGAACGAGCACGCGCTTGCCGAGCGTCACGTCGCGTACCAATGTGACGCGCACGACCAGATTCGATTGTGCGCCGACCCGGCAGCCATGGCCGATGTAACACTGCGCGCCGATGCGGGCCCCGGCTTCGATGACGGCTCCCGACTCGACCACCGTATGCGGTCCCACGCTGGCCGAATTGTCCACTACGGCGTCGGCGGCGACGACGGCCGTCGGATGGACGCCGGGCGAGCGAGCAGGCGCACGCTCGAACAACGCGGCGATCTTGGCGAAGGCGACATAGGGATCGGCCGCGATCAGACAGTCGCCACGGCAGGCGTCGGCATCGGCGGCGCGCAGGATCACGGCGCCGGCATGCGTGTGCGCAAGTTGCGTGCGGTAGTGCGGATTGGCAAGGAAGCTCAACTGTTCGGGCGACGCCGCTTCCAGCGTGCCGACACCGGTGATGGCACGTGTGCTGTCACCGCGCAATTGCAGATCGAAGCGCGCGGCGAGTTCGGCCAAGCTGTGGCGCGGCGCGCTCACGGTGGCGTCCCCGTCACCGGCTTGGCGCGGCGCAACTGGTCGAGTACGGCATCGGTGATGTCGATGCGCGGATTGGCGTAGACCACGGGACTGGGCACGATCAGGTCGTAGCCGTGTGCGCGCGCGTAGTCGATCACGGCGTCGTTGATCTGCTGCCAGATGCGGTCGCGGTCGGCGGCAGCGCGTGTGTTCAAGTCGTTGCGCAATGCATCGCGCGTGCGCTTGATCGCGCCGTCGAGCGTGTCGATCCGGCGTTTGAGCGCGTCGGCGTCGGCCTTGGACATGATCGCGGCGTCGCGTTTGTAATGAGCATTGAGCGTACCCAGGCGCGCCTCGTCGGTTTTCAAGGCGGCGTCGCGCGGCGCGAACTCTCGTTGCAGACGAGCGCGGCTTTCCACCATCTGCGGCGCGTTGTCGATCAGGCGTTTCAGGTCCACGTAGCCGACCTTGCCGGTTGCGGTTTGCGCCATCCCCGGAAACGGCAGAAACGCCAACGCCAGCGCGAACGCACTGACGTACCGCCATTTGCCAGCGCTCGACCTCACCCGAAAACCCTTTGCCTTGCCGCACTCACCCGAATCATACGCAAAGGGCCGGTTTTGCACAGCCCTTGCGCCGGGGAATCAGAAGGTGGTGCCGAAGTTGAATTGCAACGTCTCGCCGATATCGCCCGGTTTGGAGCGGATCGGCCGGCCGAGGTTGATCACGATCGGGCCGACCGGCGCCTGCCAGTGCAGCGAAATGCCGGTTGAGGCGCGCAGGTCGCCCCACGAGAAACCGTTGTTGTTGTACAAGCTGTTGCCCAGCGACGAATTGTTCTGGTTGAACACGTTGCCGACGTCCAGATACCAGGACAGGCGCGTGGCGCTGTCGTCCTTGACGAATGGCGTGGGGAATATCAATTCGAATGAAGCGACCGTCTTTAGATTGCCGCCCAGTGGCTGACGGCAATAGTAGTTGGTGAGGTCGGTGCAACCGGGCGCGAGCGCGTATGGGCCGAGCGTATTGTCGCGGAAGCTGCGCACATCGGACACGCCGCCGGCGTAGAAATCCTCGAAGAACGGCAGTCCGCTGACCTTGACCGGCGCTCCGGTCGCCGGATCGCGGCCGTCGGCGGCGCGCCAGGTGTTGCCGTAGCCGATCGTGGTCGAACCCTCGAAGGTGAGCCCTTCGGTGATCGGCAGGTACTGCGCGTAGCGGTAGATCAGCTTGTAGTACTCGACCGTGGAGCCGGGCAGGGCCAGTTCGGCGGAGAACTGCTGCAGCGAGCCGTGCGTCGGGTTGAAGAACTTGTTGCGCGTGTCGTGCGCCCACGAAGCCGTGACCGACCACTCGTGGAAGGTTTCGTGGCCGAGGGCATTGATATAGTCGACGATCGGCTGCGGCGAATAATACGTGGTGTAGAAGACGATGTTGCCGTTGGCATCCTTGACCGGGTTGCCGCTGGCGTCCAGCTGCGGAACCGGATAGCCGGTCAGGATCTTGGTCTTGCTCACGCCCAACTGCAGGTTGACGGTGTCGTTTTCGGTCACCGGCAGGCCGACATAGGTGGAGAATGCGCCGGTGTTGCTCAGGTAGTTGGCGAGGTTGGCCTGCTGCTGGTTCAACTTCGAATACGACAAATCGTAACCCAGGCCGATGCCGTCAGGCGTCAGGTAGGGCTGGTAGTACGACAGCGCGTACTTGGTGACGAAATCGCTCTTGGACACGGTCAGCGCGGCGCGGTCGCCGGTGCCGAGGAAGTTGTTCTGCGACACGGAGGTGCTGAGCACCAGTCCGTAGACCTGCGAGTAGCCGACGCCGAACGTGAACGCGCCGGAGGAGGTTTCCTCGACAGTCACGTCGACGTCGACCTGATCGTCCGTACCAGGCACCTTGGGCGTGGTGATGTCCACTTTCTTGAAGTAGCCCAGACGCTGCAGGCGCACCTTGGAGCGGTCGATCGCGGCCTGCGAGTACCAGGCGCCCTCGAGCTGGCGCATCTCGCGGCGCAGCACTTCATCCTGGGTGACGTGGTTGCCCTTGAACATGATGCGGCGCACGTACACGCGCTTGCCGGGATTGACGAAGAAGTTGATCCCGACCGTGCGGTTCTCGCGGTTGATGGTGGGAATCGGCGTCACCTGGGCGAAGGCGTAGCCGATGTTGGCAAGCACCGCGGTCATCTGCTGCGCGGACCTTTCCAGTTTCTGTCGCGAAAACACCTCGCCGTCGCGAGTCACGATCAGCTTGCGCATGTCGGCTTCGGTCAGTACCAGGTTGCCGCTGAGCTTGATGTCGGAAATCTTGTAGACATTGCCTTCAGTGACGTCGGCAGTGATGTACATGGTGCGTTTGTCGGGGCTGATGCTGACCTGGGTCGAATCGATGTTGAAGTCGGCGTAGCCACGATCGAGGTAGTACGAATTGAGTTTTTCCAGGTCGCCCGACAGTTTCTCGCGCGAGTACTGGTCGTCCTTGGAATACCAGGAGGTCCAGTTGCTGGTGTCGGATTCGAAATCGTCGCGGATCTGCGCCTGGGTGAAGGCGTGGTTGCCGACGACGTTGATCTGCTTGATCTTGGCGACCTTGCCTTCGGCGATGATGATGGATAGCTCGACGCGGTTGCGGTCCAGGCCGATCACGGTCGGTTTCACGGTGACGTTGTACTTGCCGCGGTTGTAGTACTGGCGGGTCAGTTCCTGGGTGACGCGGTCCAGCGACAGGCGGTCGAAGGGTTCGCCGTCGGACAGGCCGATGTCCTTCAGACCCTTGAGCAGGTCATCGGTCTTGACGTCCTTGTTGCCCTTGATCTGGATCTTCGAGATTGCCGGCCGTTCCTTGACGGTGATGACCAGGATGTTGTCCTGACGCGAGACCGACACATCGCTGAAGAACCCGGTCTTGTACAGGGCGCGAATCGCCTGTGCGGCGCGATCGTCGGTGACCTGGTCGCCCTTCTCGATCGGCAGGTAGGTGAACACGGTGCCGGCGGAAATGCGTTGCAACCCGTCGATGCGGATGTCGGAAGCGACGAACGGATCGAACGCGTGGGCTTTGGCGGCAAGGCAGGCGAGCAGTACAAGGGCGGCGATACGCTTCATCGTCACTTCCGGATTGTTATTGGGGTTGCCACACCGGGCATTCTGCCGCGGCCGGGTATTGTAATGTCATCCGGCGATCAAGCGCAGGATATCGTTGTAAAAGGCCAGGCTCATCAGCGCGGCGAGCGCGGCCATGCCCACGTATTGTCCGGCGATCATGGAGCGTTCGCTCAAGGGGCTGCCCTTGATCCATTCGATGAGGTAATACATCAGGTGTCCGCCGTCGAGGATCGGAATCGGCAACAGATTGAGGATTCCCAGGCTCAGCGAAATCATCGCCAGAAACGACAGGAACCAGGCCAGACCCATCTGCGCCGAGGCATTGGCCACCTGGGCAATGCTGATCACGCTGGAAAGATTCTTCGTCGAGGCCGCGCCGGTGAGCATGGCGCCAATCATGCCGAGCGTCGTGCGTGTGGTTTTCCAGGTCTCGCGCAGCGCGGCGGGAACGGCACGCAGCGGGTTGTAGCGTTCCAGCGCATCGTGCGTGTCGGCGGCCGCGATGCCGATCAGCCAGCGCGATTTTCCGTCCTGCGTGTGTTGCTCGGCGGTCAGGTCGAAACCCAGGGTGTTGCCAGCGCGCCGTACGGTCAGGTGCAAATGCGGATCGCGTGCGGCGAGTTGCGGAACGAGTTTGACCAGATCCGCGAACGAGGCGACGGTTTTGCCGTTGACTGCGGTGATGCGGTCGCCCTCGCGCAATCCCGACCGGGCTGCCGCTCCGCCCGCGCTCAAGCCGCCCACCACCGCGGGCGGCGGTTGCAGGCGCAAGCCAATGGCGTCGAAGGTTGTGCCGTCACCCGCCGTGCCGTGGGGCAGTTGGCTCAAGGCCAGCGTGCGCGTTTGCGTTTGTCCGCCCGGAGTCGCGATTTCCAGCGCTACGTCGCGGCGCAGCATCGCGGCCTGAGCCACGTCGAGCATTGCCGCGCTCCACGACTCCACGCGATCGCCGTCCACCGCGACGATACGGTCGCCGTCGCGCAAGCCGGCGGCGGCGGCAAGACCTTGCGGTGCGCCGATCACCGGTTGGAAGTCGGGACGGCCGACCACGAACATCGCCCAGAACGCGAACACCGTGAACACGATGTTGAACACCGGTCCGGCCACGGCGATAAGCATGCGTCTGCCGACCGGCGCGGCGTTGTATTCGCCGGGTTCGTGCGCGGCCATGTCGGGATTTTCCGCGTCGCGCGCATCGAGGAACTTCACGTAGCCGCCGAGCGGAATCGCGCCGATCGTGTATTCCACGCCGTCGCGGCCGATGCGCGACCATACCGGTTTGCCGAAACCGACTGAAAAACGCAGCACCTTCACGCCGCAGCGGCGCGCGACCCAGTAGTGGCCGAACTCGTGGAAGGTGACCAGAAGGCCGAGCGTGACCAGCAGCCACCAGACGGAACCCAGAAACTCGCTCATCGGACACTCAACAGCAATACGCCCGACGCATGATACGTTGCGCATGCTGGCGTGCGGTTAAATCGGCGTAAATCAAGCCTTCCAGGGTTTCGACCGGTTCAGCGGGCATTGCATCGAGGGTGGCGGCGATGATTTCGGCGATGGCAAGGAACGGCAGGGTGCCAGCCAGGAACGCCGCCACGGCGACCTCGTTGGCAGCATTCAGGATCGCCGGTGCGGTGCCGCCGGCCGCCAGCGCGCGGTAAGCAAGATCGAGGCAGGCGAATGTGACGCGGTCCGGCGCCTCGAATTGCAATGCGCCCAAGCGCGCGAAATCGAGCCCGGCCACGCCCGATCCGATGCGTTCCGGGTAGCCGAGCGCGTGCGCGAGAGCCGTGCGCATGTCCGGATTGCCGAGCTGGGCGAGAGTCGAGCCATCTGCATATTCGACCAGCGAATGCACGATGCTCTGCGGGTGCACGACGACGTCGATTTGATCGTGGCGCGCTCCGAACAGCCAGTGCGCCTCGATCACTTCCAGACCCTTGTTCATCAGCGTAGCCGAGTCGACCGAGATCTTGCGGCCCATGACCCAGTTCGGGTGCGCGCAGGCCTGATCCGGCGTGACGGCGGCGAGTTGCGCACGTGTGCGTCCGCGAAAGGGCCCGCCCGAGGCGGTGAGCACGATGCGGCGCACTCCGGCGCGTTCCAAGTCCGGCCTCCCACTCGGCAGGCATTGAAAGATCGCGTTGTGCTCCGAATCGATCGGCACGAGTTCGCCGCCGCCTTCGCGCAGGGCCTGCAGCAGCAGGGGGCCGGCCATGACCACGGCCTCCTTGTTCGCAAGCAGCAGACGCTTGCCGGCGCGCGCGGCGGCCAATGTCGAATCCAGTCCGGCCGCGCCGACGATGGCGGCAACGACGATAGCGGCTTCGCGCGCGGCGGCTTCGCGCAATCCGGGATCGCCGGACAAGGCACGCGTCGACAGTCGCGCGGCGGCGAGTTTGGATTTCAAGGTCGATTCCAGCGTCGGGTCGGCGATCACGGCCAGCGCCGGACGGTGCCGCACGCACAGCGCCACGAGCGCATCGACATCGCGGTGTGCACTGAGCGCGCACACCGCGAAACGCTGCGGATGGCGCGCGATCACGTCCAGCGCGCTGGCGCCGATCGAACCGGTGGCGCCGAGTACCGCGACCTGCTTCATAGGCCGAGCAGGGCTTTGCCGATCACGAACAGCGGCAGCATGGCGAAGACGCCGTCGAGCCGGTCGAACACGCCGCCGTGGCCGGGAAACAGGGCTCCGGAATCCTTCACTCCGGCATGGCGCTTGATCAGGCTTTCGAACAGATCGCCGACGATGGAAAAACACACGCATAGCAGGGCGAGCACGACGAGCGCGAACAGTTGCATG
>JAJXWU010000234.1 GCA_021781425.1 Pseudomonadota bacterium | reverse complement strand
GCTGGTCGCGGCGAAGAACAGGCCGTTCTCCATGGCCAGGAAACCGATTACCTGCGAAACCGCCTTGCGACGGGTGATCATCATCAGGAACGACAACAGCACGACGGCGAGGGCGATGCCGAGCGTACTGCGCGTCACCGCCTCGGACAACTGCGCGATCGGCTGCGCCAGCGCAAACGCGAACACGACCACGACGATGCCGATCAACATCGTCGCCGGGATGTTGAGCTGGGTCTCAGTGTCCCAGCGCACGTTCAGGCGCGAGATCAGCCGATGCAGGATCCACGGCAGCAGGATCACCTTGAGGATCAGCGACAACGCCGCCGATGCGTACAGATGCGTGGCGCCGGAGGTGTGCGCGACGATGGCGGTCGACACCGACAGCACCGCGCCTTGCAGCGCGAACAGATTGACGAGCGAGAGGATGCGCCGCTGCGACAGCATCGCGAACGACGACAGCAGCAGCAGCGCGGCGCCGAGGTTGATCATCTGCGTTGCCCAGGTCGGTGCCGGCATGTCAGCTTCCCAGCAGCTGGTGGACGAGCAGACCCAGCACCGCGAATAGGAACGCGGTGGCGAGGAATTCGGGCGCGCGGAAAATGCGCAGCTTCGCGCTTGCGGTTTCGATCATGGCCAGCGCAGCGCCGGTAACGGCGAGCTTGAGCGCGGTGGCGGCGATGCCGACGACGAGCCCGCGGGGTCCGGTCGACGCGGCGGTGAGTCCCCACGGCACGAACAGCGCTAGCCCGATCGCGCTGAAGTTCATCAGTTTCAGTGCCGAGGCCCATTCGATCAGCGCCAGGTGGCGCGCGGAATATTCCAGCACCATCGCCTCGTGGATCATGGTCAGTTCCAGGTGCGTGGCCGGATTGTCGATCGGAATACGCGCGTTTTCGGCAAGCAGCACCATCGTGAACGCGACGCCGGCGAAGGCGAGGCTCGGGTAGATCGCGAGCTCGCGGTGCGCGAGCGTGTCGACGATCGTCGGCAGCAACGTGCTGCCGCAGATCAGCGATGCGGTGAAGAACACCATGAGCAGCGCCGGCTCCGACAGGAAGCCGACCAGCATTTCGCGCCGCGCGCCAAGACTGCCGAAGGCGGTACCGATGTCCATGCCGGCAAGCGCGATGAACACGCGGGCGAGCGCGAACAGGCCGACGAGGGCGATCGTATCCGCGGCGGCCGCGAGCGGTGCGGTCACGCTGACGATCGGGATGATGGCGGCGGCGAGGCACATCGCACCGAATTGCACGTAGGGCGAGGCGCGGAACAGTGCCGAGGCGTTGTGCGCGATCACGGCATCCTTGTGCGCGAGTTTGCGCAGCACGCGGTACGGCTGCAGGACGCCGGCGCCGCGGCGATTCGAAAACCAGGCGCGGCACTGATCGACCCAGCCGAGCAGCAGCGGCGCGGCTAGGATCGACAGCAGCGCCTGGAACGCCCCGAGCAGGACATTCGCCGCGTTCACAGCACGAACGCCAGCAGCGCCACGAGCGTGGCAAAACTGTAGAGCAGGTAGAGCCCGATGTTGCCATGCTGCAGCACGCCGATGCGGTCGGCACTGGCTTTCACGAACCGGCTGAGCGGATCGTAGAACCAGTCCCACCAGCGATCGCCGAGATCGAGGAAGTAGCGCGGGGCGGGGTCGAACGGGGAGGGCGTCTGGCGGCGGATGCGGAACACCGGGCCGAAGATGCGCCGGATCGGCTGGCCGAAGCCTTCGGCCGTGTCTTGCATGCGCGCGGTCTGCGCCGGGAAGCCGCAATCCCATGGCGCGCTGCGCCGCACGTGGCCGTGATAGACCAGGCGCACGAGAAGGAATACGGCGAATACGACAAGCAGAATGCCGCCGAAGAAAGCAAGCGGACTGTATACCGCACGGTGCGGAGAGGAAGGCACGATCGCCCACCAGGTCGCCGCCTGTCGGCCGAGTCCGGTGTCCAGCAACAGGGCGTTGACGCGATCGAGCGCGTGCAGCACGACCGCCGGAAAAAGGCCGAGCGCGACGCAGACGATGGCGAGCCAGGCGAGCCCGATGCGTTCGAGTCGGCCTGCGTCGTGTGCGCGCTCGAGCGCAGCCTCGCGCGCGCGGCCGAGGAAGATCACGCCGTAGAACTTCACCAGCACGTAAGCCGCAAGCGCGACGGTGAGCGCGAAGGCGGCGGCGCCAAGCGGTACGAGCATGTCGAGCATGCCTTGCGGCAGCGACGGCGTGAACAAATAGGCCTGCAACAGCAGCCATTCCGACACGAAACCATTGAGCGGCGGCAGGCCCGCCATCGCCAGCGTGCCGAACAGGGCGAAACTGGCGACCCAGGGCATGCGATGGATCAGTCCGCCTAGGCGACCGAGATTGCGCTCGCCGGTGGCGTGCAGCACCGAACCTGTGGCGAGGAACAGCAAGCTCTTGAATTGCGCATGGTTGAGGCAGTGGTAGAGCGTGCCGGCCAGGGCCAGCGCGGCGAGCGCATTTTCGCCGCGCGCGCGGAACAGCAGGGTGATGCCGAGGCCGGTGAAGATCAGGCCGATGTTTTCGATTGACGAGTACGCGAGCAGGCGCTTCATGTCGGTTTGCACGGCC
>JAJXWU010000061.1 GCA_021781425.1 Pseudomonadota bacterium | reverse complement strand
AAACGTCCCGCGCCGCCGCCGATCGCACCGGCACCGCCGGCGTAAGCATGCGCATTCGCAGCGCCGCGTGGTTGGCCTTGCTGCTGCTCGGCGGATGCGCGCAGGTCGCCCGGCCGCCGGCGCCCGGCACGCAGGGACCGCTACCGCCAACGACGCCAGCCTACGAAATCGTGCAGGGACGCAACCCCGATGTGGTCGCACGGCTGCGCGCCGCGCCGCCGCCGGCGCAACCCGAAGTCGCCGATGGCGCCACGCCGGAGGGCGATGAGATCTTGTTGCGTGCGCAAGGACTGGTCGAGATCGGCATCGGCCATTATCCCGACGACGACGTGGCATCTTTGCGCAGCAAAGTCGCGGCGCAGGCGCGCAATGCCGGTGCGGACAAAGCTCTGATCTATCCGCCGCAGGCGTTCGGTGCGCCGGCACTGGCATTGTTCTTCGTGCGCCTGCACTTGCCGTTCGGCGCGAATTTCCGCGATCTGACCGAACTCGAACGTCAGACCCTCGGCAGCAGCGGCGTGGAGATCGGCGAAGTCGTCGGCGGCACGTCGGCGTCCGAGGCGAATCTTCGCGATGGCGACTACGTGCTCAAGTTCAACAATGCGCCGGTGCGCGACAAGGCCATGTTCCAGGCGCTGTTGCAGGAACACATGGGTCGGCGCGTTACGCTGACTATTCGCCGCAATGGCGTGACGATGAAGCGGCTCGTTCTGCTCGGCACGCTGCCAGCGGGGGCCAGGCATTGAACACAAGGGACTCGGCAATGAAACCTGGCTCGATAGTCGCCGTGACTCTTGCGGTCCTTCTCGCTGCCGCGGCCGCTGCTGCTGCACCCAAGCCACCGACCATGGATCAGGTGTTGGCGGCGTCAAAGCCGTCGGACTGGCGCACGCTCGATCCGCAGAACACGCTGTATCTGCAATTGGCAACGGGTCGTGTGGTGATCGAACTCGCGCCGCAGTTCGCGCCGCAGACCATCGCCAATATCAAGACGCTGGTGCGCGAGAAGTATTTCGATGGTCTCGACATCCTGCGCGTGCAAGACAACTACGTCGCGCAATGGGGCGATCCGAATGCGGACAATGCAGCCAAGCGCCGCACGTTGGGCAAGGCGAAGGCAAAAGTGCCGGCGGAATTCACGATGCCGTTGGCCAGTGACTTTACCTTCTCGCCCTTGCCCGACCGCGACGGCTGGGCGCCGCAAACCGGATTCGTCGGCGACTTTCCCGCGGCTGTCGACCTGCAGGCGCACGCGGCGTGGCTGACGCATTGCTACGGCACGGTTGGGGTCGGGCGCGACGACGCCGCCGATTCCGGCAACGGCACGGAACTGTATGCCGTGATCGGGTCCTCCGCGCGCTGGCTGGATCGCAACATCACCGTGGCCGGACGCGTGGTGCAGGGTATGGAATTGCTTTCCAGCCTGCCGCGTGGACACGGCGGTCTGGGCTTCTACACCAAGAGCGAACATCCGGTGCCGATCAAGTCCGTGCGGCTCGCCGCGGATGTTCCGGCAAAGGATCGCGCGCATCTTGAAGTCCTGCGCACGGATACGCCGACCTTCGCGGCGCTGGTCGAAGCGCGGCGCAATCGCCGCGACGAGTGGTACAAACGGCCAGCGGGTTACATCGATGTGTGCAGCGTGCCGCTGCCGGTCCGGGTGGTAGGCGCGGCGGCGAAGTAGCGTTCTCAACGGCGGCGATCCTTGACGCTGTTGCCCGCTCCCGCCAGCGGGAGCGGGGGATAAGCGCGCAGCATGACGCGCCTTACGCGTGCGTCCGGATGAACTCTCGCACCTGCGGATAGACGACATTGCGCCAGCGGCGCCCGCTGAATATGCCGTAGTGGCCGGCGCCTTCCACCGTGAGGTGGCGCTTCGACGCAGCCGGAATCTGCGTGCACAAATCGTGTGCCGCGCGGGTCTGACCCAAGCCTGAAATATCGTCGAGTTCGCCTTCGATGGTGAACAGCGCAGTGCTGCGGATGTCCTGCGGGCGTACGCGTTCACCGGCCACGTCCCAGGTGCCGAGCGGCAGGGCGTGCTCCTGGAACACGGTCTTGATCGTGTCGAGGTAGTACTCGGCCGGCATGTCGAGCACGGCGTTGTATTCGTCGTAGAAACGTCGGTGCGTTTCGGCGTCTTCGAGGTCGCCGCGGCACAGGTTCTCGTAGAAATCCCAGTGCGACATGAAATGCCGGCCAGGATTCATGGCGAGGAAGCCGGTGTGCTGCAGGAAACCCGGATACACGCGGCGGCCGCGTCCGGGATAGTTGTCCGGCACTTCCTGCACTAGGGTGTTCTCGAACCACGACAGCGACTTGTGCGTGGCGAGGTCGTCCACGCCGGTGGGGCTCATGCGCGTGTCGATCGGTCCGCCCATCAGGGTCAGTGTGCGCGGCAGCGTCTCGCCGTTGCTGGCCATCAGCGCGATCGCGCCGAGTATCGGAACGGTCGGCTGGCAGACGCTGACCACGTGCAGATTGTTCGCGCCGATGTGGGCGATGAATTCGCGCATGGTGGCGACGTAATCGTCCAGATGAAACGGTCCGATTTCCGCCGGTACCATGCGCGCGTCGATCCAGTCGGTGATGAAGACCTTGTGTTCGGGCAGCAGCGAGCGCACGGTGTCGCGCAGCAGGGTGGCGTGGTGGCCGGACAGCGGCGCGACCACGAGCACGGTCGGATCGTTCTTCAATGCCGCGAGCGTTTCGACGTCGTCGCTGAAGCGCTTGAAGCGCAGCAGGTTGCAGAACGGCTTGGCCAGCGCGATCTGTTCGACGATGGCGACGTCGTGTCCATGGGCGTTGACCGCACGGATATCGAAGGCGGGTTTTTCGTATTCCTTGCCGATCCGATAGACCAGCTCGCAATTGGCGGCGACGCGCTGGGCGAAGGGCAGTTGCGACAGCCAGCTGTCGGGCGAGGAGAGCATCTTGGCGCTGGCCTGTGACCAGGACAGCAACGGGTTGAACAGGTTGCGGTTGAATTCGTGCAGGCGGTAAAGCATCGGCATTCCGGCATGGCCGGCGCGAACCGGCGGCGGCGCATTGTGGCGGAATTTGCGCGAACGCGCATCCGGCGTCCGGACAATCTTTGCAGACGCCCTGCGCCCTAGTAGACTCGGACAGACAACGCTGGCGCGGAGGAACTCGTGAAGCCCACCGATATTCGCGTTCCCGACTATTTTCACAAGGTCGTCGATTGTCAGTGGGCGTGTCCCGCGCATACGCCGGTTCCGGAGTACATCCGCCTGATCGCCGCCGGGCGCCACGACGACGCCTATCTGATCAACTGGAAGTCGAACGTCTTTCCCGGAATCCTCGGCCGCACCTGCGACCGGCCCTGCGAGCCGGCGTGTCGACGCGGAAGGGTGGAAGAGAACAACGGAGCAAAACCGGAACCGGTCGCGATCTGCCGGCTCAAACGCGTCTGCGCGGACAACAAGGATGCCGAGGCGATCCGCGCGCGCCTGCCCAAACCCGCGGCGAAGAAAAACGGAAAACGCGTTGCCTGTGTCGGCGCCGGTCCCGCATCGCTCACCGTCGCGCGCGATCTCGCGCCGCTCGGCTACCACGTCACCGTGTTCGAGGCCGATGCCAAGGGTGGCGGTTTCATGCGTACGCAGGTTCCCAGATTCCGATTGCCGGAAGCGGTGATCGACGAGGAAGTCGGCTACATCCTCGATCTCGGCGTCGAGTTCCGCGGCGGCACTCGCATCGATTCGATGAAGGCGCTGCTCGCGCAGAAATTCGACGCGGTGTTCGTCGGTTCCGGCGCGCCGCGCGGACGCGATCTGGAAATCCCGGGCCGCCGCGAGGCCGGCGCGAACATCCATATCGGCCTGGACTGGTTGGCGTCGGTGTATTTCGAGCACGTCAAGAAGATCGGCCGGCGCGTGATCGTACTCGGCGGCGGCAACACGGCGATGGATTGCTGCCGTTCGTCGCGGCGCCTCGGCGGCGAGGACGTGAAGGTGATCGTGCGTTCCGGCTTCGAGGAGATGAAGGCTTCGCCGTGGGAAAAGGAAGATGCCATGCACGAGGGCATTCCTATTCTCAACTACCTCGTGCCGAAGGCCTTCGTCCACGAGCACGGCAAGCTCACCGGCATGACGTTCGAAAAGGTGCATGCCGAGCATGACGCGAAGGGGCGTCGCAGGCTGGTGCCGACCGGCGAGTCCGACCAATTCTTCGAATGCGACGACGTGCTGATCGCGATCGGCCAGGAAAACGCATTTCCGTGGATCGAGCGCGATGCCGGCATAGAATTCGATGCCGAATGGGACATGCCGGTCGTCGACAAGATGACGATGCAGTCGTCCAACCCCAAGGTGTTTTTCGGTGGCGACGCGGCGTTCGGGCCCAAGAACATCATCTGGGCGGTGGCGCACGGCCACGACGCGGCGGTGTCGATCGACAAACTGCTGAATGGCGGGGACATCCGCGAGCGCCCCGAACCCGGCGTCAGCCTGATCTCGCAGAAGATGGGCATTCACGAGTGGAGCTACGACAACGACATCTCGAACGATGCGCGCTATGCCGTGCCGTGGCGCGACAAGGCGCAGACGCTCAAAAGCATCAAGACGGAAGTCGAACTCGGTTTCGACGCCAAGAGCGCATTAGCCGAGGCGGAGCGTTGCCTCAACTGCGATGTGCAGACCGTGTTCACCAAGGACGTGTGCATCGAATGCGACGCCTGTGTCGACATCTGTCCGATGGATTGCATCAGCTTCACCACCAATGGCGAGGAGGCTGATCTGCGCACGCATCTGTCCGCGCCGGCATTGAATCTGACGCAGGAGCTGTATGTGTCGGATACGTTGAAGACGGGCAGGGTGATGGTCAAGGACGAGGATGTCTGCCTGCACTGCGGCCTGTGCGCCGAGCGCTGTCCGACCGGCGCCTGGGACATGCGCAAGTTCTTCCTCGAAATGACGCATGCGGGGCCGGGGTGTCACAAGCAAGTGAAGCGAGAAGCTGCATGAAGGCGATTCGGGCCACCAACGACTTCGTCGTCAAGTTCGCCAACGTCAACGGCTCGGGCTCGGCGTCGGCGAACGAACTGTTCGCCAAGTCCATCCTGCGCATGGGCGTGCCGGTCAGTCCGCGCAACATCTTTCCGTCCAACATCCAGGGCCTGCCGACGTGGTACGAGGTGCGCGTGACCGAACAGGGCTGGCTCGGCCGGCGCGGCGGCATCGACCTCATGGTCGCGATGAATCCGCAGACCTGGGATGAGGACATTGCGGAAATCGAGTCCGGCGGCTATCTGTTCTACGACTCGACGCGGCCGCTGCCGGCGTCGAAATTCCGCGACGACATCCACGTCATCGGCATGCCGCTCACCGCGATCTGCAACCGCACCTATGCGGATGCGCGTCAGCGCCAGTTGTTCAAGAACATCATGTACGTCGGCGCGCTGTCGGCGTTGCTCGGCATCGACGCGGCCGAAATCGAGAAACTCTTCGCCGAACAGTACAAGGGCAAGGAAAAACTGCTCGATTCCAACGTCAAGGCGCTGCATCTGGGCCGCGACTACGCGAAGGAGCATCTGCCGGGCGATTTCGGTCTGCGCGTGAAGCGCGCGAATGCGGTCGGCGAGCGCATCTTCGTCGACGGCAATTCCGCCGCGGCGCTCGGTTGCGTCTACGGCGGCGCCACGGTATGCGCGTGGTATCCGATCACGCCGTCCTCGTCGCTGGCGGAAGGTTTCCAGAAATACTGCATGAAGTATCGCGTCGATGCGGAGACCGGAACGAACAAATTCGCCATCGTGCAGGCCGAGGACGAGATCGCCTCGATCGGCATGGTGGTCGGCGCCGGCTGGAACGGCGCGCGCGCCTTCACGACCACGTCCGGGCCGGGCATCTCGTTGATGAACGAATTCATCGGCCTCGCCTACTTCGCCGAGATTCCGGTCACGATCATCGACGTGCAGCGCGGCGGGCCCTCTACCGGCATGCCCACGCGCACGCAGCAATCGGACGTGACCGCCTGCGCCTATGCTTCGCACGGCGATACCAAGCACGTGCTGCTGTTCCCGGAAGATCCGCACGAATGTTTCGCGTTTTCCGCGCAGGCGCTGGATCTGGCGGATCGTCTGCAAACACCGATTTTCGTGCTCACGGACCTGGACATCGGCATGAACCAGCGCCTCACCGCGCCGTTTGCCTGGGACGATGCACGCGTGTACGACCGCGGCAAGGTGATGACGACGCAGGAGCTCGAAGCCGGCAAGTATTTCGGCCGCTACAAGGACGTGGACGGCGACGGCATTCCTTGGCGCACCTACCCTGCGACGCACCCCAAACGCGGCAGTTTCTTCACGCGCGGCACGAGCAAGAATCCCGAGGCGCGCTATTCCGAGCGCGGCGACGATTACGTCTACAACATGCAGCGGCTGCTGAAGAAATTCGACACCGCCAAGGCGCTGGTGCCGCAGCCGCTGTTGCACGCGGCGAAGCAGAAGACGCGCTTCGGCGCGATCTATTACGGTTCCACCAGCCCGGCCATGACCGAAGCGCTCGCCGCGCTGGACGCGGACGGCCTGCACGTGGACGCGCTGCGCGTGCGCGCGTTCCCGTTCCCGGATGCCGTCGCCGACTTCATCGCCGCGCACGAAACCGTGTGCGTGGTCGAGCAGAACCGCGATGGGCAGTTGCGCAGTCTCATCGTCAACGAGTTCGGCATCGCCCCGGCGCGGCTGGTGCCGGTATTGCACTACGACGGCACGCCGATCACCGCGCGTTTCATCGCTGCCGCGATCGCCAGGCAAATGGACGCCGCCAAGGTTGCACCGATCGGCAAGGGGAAGGTGGCATGAGCTTGGATCTGGGCATCGCGAACCTGATATCCGCTCTCACGATGCTGCTCGTGCTCGGCGCGTGCGTCCTGCTCTGGTTGCGCAACCAGACGCTGTGGATGTCGCTGGCGCTCGCCGGGCAAGTGGTTTCGGTGTTGTGCCGCATCGTTCTGTTCATGCCGAACGCGTATGCACAGTACCCGATCATCCGGCTCGTCTGGCCGCTGGGCGCACTGGTCTTCGCGGTTGGCCTGGTCGGGCACGCGTGGACGCAATACGAAGCCGTGCAGCGAGGTAAGAATTTATGACCTACATCACCAAACCCAAACTGCATCATCCGACCCTGACCTGCAACGCGGCCGGATTTACGCGGCGCGATTACGAAGGTGCGGTCTCGACCTTGTGCGCCGGTTGCGGTCACGATTCGATTTCCGCGGCCATCATCCAGGCCTGCTGGGAACTCGACATCGAGCCGCATCGCGTGGCCAAGCTTTCCGGCATCGGCTGCAGCAGCAAGACGCCGACGTATTTTCTCGGCCAGTCGCACGGCTTCAATACCGTGCACGGGCGCATGCCCTCGGTGCTGACCGGCGCGAACCTGGCGAACAAGGAGCTGCTGTATCTGGGTGTTTCCGGCGACGGCGATTCGGCGTCGATCGGCATCGGCCAGTTCGTGCATGCGATCCGGCGCGGCGTGAACATGGTCTACATCGTCGAGAACAACGGCGTGTACGGTCTGACCAAGGGCCAGTTCTCGGCCACCGCGGACCTGGGTTCGAAATCCAAGAAAGGCGTGACCAACACCGACTCACCGCTGGACATGATCGGTTTGGCGTTGCAGCTCGGCGCTTCGTTTGTCGCGCGCGGATTCTCTGGCGACAAGCCGCAACTCGTGCCGCTGATCAAGGCCGCGATCAAGCACAAGGGCTCGGCGTTTCTCGACGTGATCAGCCCGTGCGTGGCGTTCAACAATCATCCGGGCAGCACCAAGAGCTACGACTACGTGCGCGAGCACAACGAGGCGGCGAACAAGCTCGATTTCATCGATGGCCGCGCGGAAATCACGGTCGATTACGCCGAAGGGGAACTCATCGACGTCACCCAGCATGACGGCAATGTGATCCGCCTGCGCAAGCTCGCCGCCAGCTACAGCCCGCACGATCGCGTCGCGGCAATGAATTACCTGCACGAACGCAGTGCGAAGGGCGAGGTCGTCACCGGCCTGCTCTACGTCGACGAGGATTCGCACGATCTGCACGGACACCTCAACACCGTGCCGACACCATTCAATCGGCTGGGCGCGAAGGAGTTGAGTCCGGGATCAGCGACGCTGGAGAAGATCAACGCGGCGTTGCGGTGAGCTTCCTTTCTCCCGCTGACTTACCCAGACAGCGGGAGAGGGGGAAGAGCATCAGGCCTTGCGCTGATCGCGATTGTTGCGCCACGGCCGCGGTTTGTTGCCGGCCGCATGCGGCTTTTTCGCAGCGTTCGCGTGCGGACGACGCGAGTGGTTCGGATTGCGCGGCTTGCCTGGCCTGCTCGGCCTGCCGGGCGCGGGTCCCGGCGATTCCAGATTGAGCGGTCGCGACGGCTCGAATCCGGCCACGTTCTCGATCGCGATATCCTGCTTGAGCAGACGGCGGATGTCGCGCAGCAGGCGCACTTCCTCGTGCGCCACCAGCGATACGGCCAGGCCTTCGGCGCCGGCGCGGCCGGTGCGGCCGATGCGGTGCACGTAATCCTCGGCAACCATCGGCAGATCGTAATTGACCACGATCGGCAACTGGTCGATGTCAATGCCGCGCGCGGCGATGTCGGTGGCCACGAGCACGGTGACCTTGCCGTTCTTGAATTCCTTGAGCGCCTTGGTGCGCGCGCCTTGACTCTTGTTGCCGTGGATCGCGGCGGTTTTCAATCCGTATTTTTCGAGGAAGTCGGCGAGCTTGTTCGCGCCGTGTTTGGTGCGACTGAATACCAGCGTCTGGCGGCGGCTGTCCTGACTGAGCAGATGCAGCAGCAGCTCACGCTTGCGCGCGGACTCGACCGGATGCACGCGATGCGTGATTGTTGCAACGACGCTGTTGCGCGCGGCGACTTGCACCTCGGCCGGGTCGCGCATGAACTGCGCGGCGATCTTCTTGATCTCGTCGGCGAACGTGGCCGAGAACAACAACGTCTGGCGCTGCTTCGGCAGGGTGCCGAGGATGCGCTTGATTGATGGCAGGAAACCCATGTCGAGCATGCGGTCGGCTTCGTCGAGCACGAGGATCTCGATGCCGGACAAATCCACCGTGCGCCGTTCCATGTGATCGATCAGGCGGCCGGGCGTGGCGACGAGCACGTCGACGCCGCGGCGCAGCGCGTCGATCTGCGGGCCCATGCTCATGCCACCGAAAATCGTGGTGCTGGCCATGCGCACGTGTTTGGCGTAGCCGCGCAGACTGTCGTGCACCTGCGCGGCGAGTTCGCGTGTGGGGGTGAGGATCAGCGCACGCGGTTTGCGCTTGTTGTTGGCAGGCGCGGAGGAAGTGTTGCCCACGAACAGACGCTGCAGCAAGGGCAGGGCAAATGCGGCGGTCTTGCCGGTGCCGGTTTGCGCGCCGGCGAGCAGGTCGCGGCCCGACAACGCGACCGGAATCGCGGCGGATTGGATCGACGTGGGCGCGGTGTAGCCTTGTTCGGCAAGCGCGCGCAGCAACGCGGGCGCAAGCCCGAGGGTGTCAAAACTCATGTTGGAAGCTCCAAGTAAACGAAAACCCAGAGCGTTCCCGATGAACCGCGCTACAGGCAGAAAACCGATCACGTTTGAGGTGTCGGATAAACGTCGAACCCGAGTGGTGCAGCCGTGCGATCGAGCGCTGCTCGACGCATTGGCAAGTAGGGAAAAACGGAGGGCGACGCGATGAATCGGGCGCAAGTATACCAGCATGTTTGTGCGAATGCACATTCGGCATTGACGCTGATTCAGGTTGCGCCTAGCCTCGCACACGGCATACGGGAGGGTCGGGGATGCAGGTCGTATCCGCATTGCGCGAGTTGAACAGCCAACAGCGCCACGTCGTGGCGGCCAGTTTCCTCGGCTGGATGCTTGATGCATTCGACTATTTCCTGCTGGTCTTCGTGATTCCCGAGGTGGCGCGCGATTTCGGCGCGAGCTTTGCGGAGGTCGCTTTCTCGACCACTCTCACCCTGGCGATGCGGCCGCTGGGCGCCCTGATTTTCGGCCGGCTCGCGGATCGTTTCGGGCGGCGTCCGATCCTGATGCTGGATGTGATCCTGTTCGCGGTGTTCGAAGCAGCTTCCGCGTTGGCGCCGTCGCTGGTGGTCCTGCTGATCGTGCGCGCCTTGTTCGGCATCGCCATGGGCGGCGAGTGGGGCATCGGCGCCTCGCTGACGATGGAATCGATTCCGGCCAAGTCGCGGGGCCTCGTCTCCGGGCTGCTGCAACAAGGCTATCCGGCAGGCTATCTGGTCGGCGCGCTGCTCTACTGGCTGGCTTTCGACCACATCGGCTGGCGCGGCATGTTTGCGCTCGGGATTCTGCCCGCGTTGCTGGTGCTGTATATCCGTCGCCGCGTGCCCGAATCGCCGGTGTGGGCGGCGAGCGCGAGTGGCGGTTCTGGGAAGACGAATTTCTTCGAATCCATGCGCGGACATTGGAAGCTGTTCGCGTATCTTGTCGTTCTGATGATGGCATTCAACATGTTCAGTCACGGCTCGCAAGACATGTACCCGACGTTTCTGAAAGA
>JAJXWU010000204.1 GCA_021781425.1 Pseudomonadota bacterium | reverse complement strand
GTTGCGCGAAATAGTGGATGCCGTCAGCGCCGAGCGGTTGCGCGCGATCGACACCAGACTGGTGAGCTTCGGCACGCGGCACACCGCGTCCGCAACGAAATCCGACAAGCGCGGCATCGGCGCGGCGCGGCGCTGGGTCAAGGCGCAGTTCGAATCGATCGCCGGCGCTTGCGGCGGCTGCCTGAGCGTGGTCACGCCGTCGCGGGTGTTCACCGGTCCGCGCACGCCGAAACAAGGCGTCGAGGTGAAGGACATCGTCGCGATCCAGAAGGGCAGCGAGCCGAACCGCTACATCGTGATGACCGCGCACCTGGATTCGCGCGTCACCGACGTCATGAATGCCGGCGCCGACGCGCCCGGCGCGGACGACGACGGCTCCGGCGTTTCGGCGCTGCTCGAGGCGGCGCGGGTGCTGTCGCACTATCGATTTGCCGCGAGCATCGTCTATTCGGCCGATTCCGGCGAGGAACAGGATCTGTACGGCGGCCGCATCATCGCCGACTACGCGAAGGACCAGCACTGGAACGTCGAAGTCGACATCAACAACGACATGATCGGCAACACCGAAGGCAGCGACGGCGTGGTCGACAACACCACCGGCCGCCTGTTCTCCGAGGGCCTGCGCGAAGGTCTGAGCGACAAGCAGCTTCGCCTGCTGCGCTACGAAGGCGGCTACGTCGATGCGCCGTCGCGCAACGTGGCGCGCTATATCGTCGGACTGACCGACCAGTACGTGCCGCAACTGCACCTGATGCTGATGTACCGCGTGGACCGCTATCACCGCGGCGGTGACCAGATGGCGTTCAACGCGGACGGCTTTCCCGCAGTGCGCATGAACGAGGCGCACGAGAACTGGCGCCATCAGCACCAGGACGTGCGCGTCGAGCACGGCGTGCAGTACGGCGATCTGGTCCGGTTCGTGGATTTTCCGTATCTGGCGAAGATGACCGCGGCCAACGCGGTGGCAATCGCCGCGCTGGCGTGGGCACCCGCGCCGCCGCTGGATGTGTCCATCCAAAGCGAGCTTTCGCCCGACACGACCGTCGCCTGGAAAGCGCCCGTCGATTCGGCAGCGGCGGGCTACCGCGTTTACTGGCGGCGCACGGATGCGCCGATGTGGCAGCACTCGGTCTGGGTCGGCAACGTCTCGCAGTACGTGCTCAGGAACCGCGTCATCGACAATTACTTCTTCGGCGTCGCCAGCGTCAGCCGGGACGGCTTCGAAAGCCCGGTCGTGTTTCCCGGCGCGGCCGGGGATTTTCGCGACACGATGGATGCGAGTGGCAAGTGACGGGAAAGACGCGTCGACGAGGTCACGTTCGGACCAGACGACGCCTCTCGGCTTGACGGCCCCCGCCCGGCGCCAAGCCGCTTGCGCGCGTGCGGGCGATAGCCGTGCGACGCACGGCGTCGCCGGCTTCCCGAGTTACAATAAAGGATGCGCAAGCCTCCCGTCATTCATTCCACGCGGCCCGCCGAGGGCAGTCGTTTCCTGCATGTCGAGCTGCTCGATCTGGAGTTTTCCAACGGCGAGCGGCGCACTTACGAACGCCTGAAGGGCTCGGGTCTGGGCGCGGTAGTCATCGTGCCGATGCGCGACGA
The DNA here is from genome assembly GCA_021781425.1 of Pseudomonadota bacterium. Taxonomy (GTDB): domain Bacteria; phylum Pseudomonadota; class Gammaproteobacteria; order Xanthomonadales; family Rhodanobacteraceae; genus Rudaea. The sequence goes on along the minus strand of JAJXWU010000204.1, from coordinate 993 downwards.
CGACACGGTGCTGCTGGTGCGCGAATACGGCGCCGGTATCGGCCGTTACGAACTGGGATTGCCGAAGGGACGGCTTGACCAGGACGAAACCGTCGAGCAGGGCGCGAACCGGGAGTTGAAGGAGGAAATCGGCTTCGGCGCGCGCGACATTCGCATCCTCACCAATTTGTCACTGTCGCCGGCCTACATGACCAGCATGACCCACGTGGTGCTGGCGCGCGATCTGTATCCGGAGCGCCTGACGGGCGACGAACCGGAAGAACTCGAGGTGGTGGAGTGGAAACTCTCGCAACTGCATCACCTGCTCGCGCATCCGGAAGTGACGGAAGGGCGCTCGATCGCCGCGCTGTTCATCGCACGCGAATATCTCGCGGGTCGGTTCGTGCCACGCACATGAGCGGGCGCGATCTGCAACACCTCACGCGTGCGTGCTGTGGGCTCGCGCGCGAGGCGGGCGATGCGATCATGCGCATCTACGCGGGCGAATTCGCGGTCGAACGCAAGGACGACGATTCGCCGCTGACGGCTGCCGATCTCGCCGCGCATCGCGCGATCCTCGCCGGGTTGCAGGCACTGGCGCCGGATATCCCGGTGCTGTCCGAAGAGTCCGCCGAGCAGGCGCAATGGAACGAGCGTCGGCGCTGGCAGCGGTATTTCCTGGTCGATCCGCTGGACGGCACGCGCGAGTTCGTCAAGCGCAACGGCGAATTCACGGTCAACATCGCCCTGATCGAAGACCACGCGCCGGTGCTCGGCGTGGTGCATGCGCCGGCGCTGGACGAAACCTGCTGGGCCTGGTCCGGCGGCGATGCGCATTTTGCAACAAAGGCGCAAAGTGGAAAATTGCGCACACGTACCGCGGCGACACCGCTGGTCGTGGCCGGCAGCCGTTCGCACGCCGATCCGCGCATGACCGCGGCGCTGCAACGGCTCGGCGCGCACGAGATGGTCGCGCTGGGTTCGTCGCTGAAGTTCTGCCGCGCGGCGCGCGGC
>JAJXWU010000043.1 GCA_021781425.1 Pseudomonadota bacterium | reverse complement strand
TCGCGGGCCGCCGGAGTACAGGAACCGGAGCATACGGTCGAGCCTGTGAGGATTCCGGGCACCGCCGGCGCGTGAGCAGCCGAGCGCGATAGCTTATAACACCGCTTCAATGCCGGAAGTGGCGCATGCCGGTAAACACCATCGCCATGCCGTGTTCGTCGGCGGCAGCGATCGACTCGGCGTCGCGCAGCGAACCGCCGGGCTGGATCACGGCGCGGATGCCGGCACCGGCAGCGGTGTCGATGCCGTCGCGGAACGGGAAGAACGCATCCGATGCCATCACGCTGCCGGCGACATCGAGCTGCGCTTCCTCGGCCTTGATCGCGGCGATCCGGGCGCTGATCACGCGGCTCATCTGGCCGGCGCCGATGCCGATCGTGCGGCCCTGGCGCGCATAGACGATGGCGTTGGACTTGACGTACATGGCCACGTGCCAGGCGAACAGCAGGTCGCGCAATTCATCGGCATCGGGGACGCGTTTGGACACGACTTTGAGATCCGACAGCAACAACGTGTCGCGGTCGGTGTCCTGCACGAGCAGGCCGCCGGCGATGCGCTTGAAATCGAGCGTCGGCGCCGGCTGTTCCGGCCACGCGCCGCTGGCCAGCACGCGCACATTGGGCTTCTTCGTGAACGCGGCAAGCGCCGCTTCGTCCACTTCGGGTGCGATCACCACTTCGACGAACTGGCGCTCGAGGATCGCCTGCGCGGTGGCTGCATCCAGCGGTTGGTTGAAGGCGATGATGCCGCCGAACGCCGATACCGGATCGGTGGCGTAGGCCTTGTCGTAGGCATCGCGCGCGGTCGCGCCGATCGCCACGCCGCAGGGATTGGCGTGCTTGACGATGACGCAGGCCGGCGCCTTGCGGAAGGCCTTGACGCATTCCAGCGCGGCGTCCGCATCGGCGAGATTGTTGTAGGAGAGCTCCTTGCCGGCGAGGATGCGCGTCGTGGCCACACAGCCGGGGGCGGCGCCGCCTTCCAGGTACAGTGCGGCGTTCTGATGCGGGTTCTCGCCGTAGCGCAGCGTGCTCTGGCGGGCGAATGCAAGATGCAGGCTTGGTGGAAACTGCTCGACGTGATCGGGATCGATACGCGCGCCGAGCCAGTTCGCGATCGCGCCGTCGTAGCGCGCGGTGTGCGCATAGACCTTGGCGGCGAGGCGGCGGCGCAGATCCAGCGTGGTGCCGTTGTCGGCGCGCAGGGTCTGGATCAGCTCGGCGTAGTCGGCCGGGTCGACCAGGGCGGCGACGTGCTCGTGGTTCTTGGCGGCGGCGCGCAGCATCGCCGGCCCGCCGATGTCGATGTTCTCGATGGCGCCGGCCATCGTGCAGTCGGGCGCCGCGGTCGCCTGCTCGAACGGATACAAATTCACGACCAAAAGGTCTATGCCTTCGATGCCGTGTTCGGCCATCACCGCGTCGTCGATGCCGCGTCGGCCGAGCAGGCCGCCGTGGATTTTCGGATGCAGGGTCTTGACCCGCCCATCCATGATTTCCGGAAAGCCGGTGACGTCAGCGACTTCGCGCACCGCCAATCCCGCCTCGCGCAGCGTGCGCGCGGTGCCGCCGGTGGAAATCAGCACGACACCAAGCGCATCGAGCCCGCGCGCCAGGTCGATCAGGCCGGTCTTGTCGGACACGCTCAGCAGCGCGCGTCGGATGGGGGTCAAGCTGGAATCGAACATCGCAGGAATCGCTACCGCGGATGGCGGGCGATTATACCTGCCCGGTGTCAGGACAGGCCGCGCAACGCCAGTTTCTTGCGCAGGGTAGCGCGGTTGATGCCCAGCGCCTCGGCGGCTCGGCTCTGATTGCCGTCGCTCCAGCGCAACACTTCGCGCAGCAGGGGTTTTTCGACTTCGTTGAGTACCAACTCGTAAAGCCCTTCCGGTTTCTGCGCGTCGAGATCGACCAGATAACGGCGCACGGCGCGCGCGACGCAATCGCACAAGGCCGGCTGCAGCGCGCTTTCGGCGGCTTTGTCGAGATGCGTGACAGAGAGGGGTTCGACGGCGAGCATCGTGGTGGCTTCCTTGACGTTCCCGCCGCGCGCAAGGCAACGGGGCAGGGAGTCTAGCGCCAAGCGCAGCGCTTGATAAGTGCCGCGATCACAAAAACTTGAATTCAAACGCGACTGCGTTCTTGCCGGGATCGGCAACCTCGAACACCAGTGCGGCGGTCGCGCCGGGAGCAAGGCCTGCCGCGAGACTGCGGCTGTCCGTAATGTATTCCCGCGGACGGAAGCGGCGCATGGCGATACGGTTTTCGTCGAGGTCGGACAGGGTGATTTCCACATCCGGGAAGGCCTGGGCAAAAGCCGCATCGTTGCGCAGCGTGGCCGACACGATCAGCGCGTTCGGCACCGACGGATGCGGGCGGATGTCGCGCGAAAGCAATTCCAGTTTCGCCGGATCGTGGCGCAGCGGCAGGCGGCAACCCAGCGTCGCGCAGATGCCGTCCAGCATGGGCCGCACGTGCGCGTCGTCGAGCAGAACCGCGCGTTCGGCATAACCGATCTGGGCGAACAGCGACAGCAGCAGGCCGAGTGCGCCCAGCGCCCACGGCCAGTTGCGCGCCACCGGCTGCGCGTGGCGGGCGCGCGCGAAGGCCGGCGTGTGC
>JAJXWU010000117.1 GCA_021781425.1 Pseudomonadota bacterium | reverse complement strand
CGAACACACTGCCGGCGACGCGCAGTGTCTGCAATTGCGCGGCGAATACCTGTACGTGGCCGAAGGTGCCAAGGGCATGCGCGTGTATGACGCCGCCAGCGTGGCGAACAAGGGCTTCTCCGAGAAACTCGGCACCGCGCCGTTCTCGCCGCTCGGCCAGGACACGCACATCGCCAGCAAGGACGCCACCTGCGTCGTCCTCGCCACCACGCAGCCGGTGGCGCCGAACCGCGACGTCGGCAAGCTGATGCGCGTGGACAACGAGGAGCAGCCGATGGCGCCGATCTACAAGTACGCCTTCATCACGGACGCCGTGGAAGGCCTCATCGCCACCGACATCGAAACCCTGACCGACGGCGAGCCGCGCAACAATTTCCTCAAGCGCCAGCTCACCTGGAACGAAAACCACGTGCTCGACGGCGCGCGTCACCTGGCCATCGCCGGCGACACGTTCTACGTTTCCGCGGACAAGGGCGTGGTCGTTCTCGACATGACCGATCCGCTCAGGCCGAAATACGTGGCGACGATCCCGATCGCCGATCCGCAGGCCGCGCAGGTGCAGTTCCGCTACCTGTTCGTGACCGCGAAGGACGGTTTCCACGTCGTCGACGTCACTCATCCGCATCATCCCGCGGAGGTGAAATCCGCCTTCGTGCCGCTGCGTTATGCGCACAAGCTGCACGTCGCGCGCACCTACGCCTATGTCGCCGACGGCGCCGACGGCCTGGCCATCATCGACGTGACCCGACCCGAGCATCCGTTCGTCTACGCAATGTTCAATGCCGGCGGCAAGCTGAACGATGCGCGCGATGTCGTCGTCGGCACCACCAATGCCTCGCTGTTCGCCTACGTCGCCGACGGCAGGAATGGCCTGAAGGTCATCCAGCTCACCAGCCCCGCATCACAGCCGAATTTCTACGGCTTCTCGCCCGACCCCAAGCCGCAACTGATCGCCTGGTATCCGACCAGGCACCCGGCGCTGTCGCTGTCGCGAGGCCTGGAACGCGACCGCGCCGTGGACGAATCCGGCAACCAGATCGCCGTATTCGGCCGCATTGGTTCGCGTCCGTTCAATCTGAAGGAAATGCGCCGGCTGTATCTGGACAAGGACGGCAAGCCCTGGTTCGTCGACGAATCCCCGGAAAATGCGCGCCTGCTGCACGCGGCACAAACCGCACACGATGCCGCCAGGCCGGATCCGGTCGCGGCTCCGCCGCACTGAGCACATGCCGCAACGCCGGTAGCGTTGCGGCCCAATCGTGCGCAAGCCGGCGTGCTTGCGCCGCTGGCGAGCTCTCACAAAACGGCTTCGGCAAAATCGAAATTCCACTCGGTCAGCCAACCGCTGAGCGCATCGCCCTGCGCGTAATGCACGCCGAGCCGCAGCAGGACCCCGATATCGGCCATGCCGGCGACATCGCTGGCCACCACGATCTTTCCCAGTGACCGCGCTTCGGCGATGGCTTTGGACCAGGGTTCCCAGGCAGCTTCCGCTTTCGCGCCGGTTTCGCCGGCGCGCGCGAACTTGATCACGCCGAACGCATCGATCGCGAACAGTTTGCCCAGATCCGCATCCTCTCCGGCACCCACATTCAGGGCCAGGCGCACGCCGACGCGCTGCACGGATTCCAGGGCACTGCGCAAGCGTGGCAACTCGGCGCGCATTTCCGTCGCGTCGAATGCCAATGCCACCGTGTTGCTCGGCACCCCATGCGCACCGAACTCGGCCGCCAACCACGGCGCGAACGCCGGATCGGACAAGCTCGACGCGGCAACCGGCAGGTACAGGCGCAGATCCTCGCCACCCGAGCGCTTTTCGCGCACGTGCTCGATCACGCCGCGCAGGAAATGCCGATCCGCGTGCGCGACCATGTCCAGATTGCGCGCGATCGGCAACCAGTCGTTGCGCTGCAGCAACAGGCCTTGCCGCGATTTAGGTGGCTTCAGCGCCATGCGCACATCGTATTGGCCGGTGATCTGGCCAACGAGCGGCACGAGCGGCTGGAATTCGAACTGGGCCGTGCCGCGTGCACTCGACGCGCGCAATAGCGCACGGACCAGGCGCACCTGCGGATCTTCTCCAGCCTGCGCCCCCGCATCGCGCAAGTCGAATTCGCAGCGCGCGCCACCCGCCGCTTGCGCGTTCGCAAGCATGGCGCGCACGCGGTCCAGCGCTTCCTCGACGCCGGCGATTTGCGCTTGCAAGCGTACGCAGCCCAGACTCACGTGCAGGTGCACGGGCGTTCGTTCGGACAGCCAAGCGCGCTCTTCGAGCATGCGCCGCAATCCCTCGAGCTGCTCGCGCAAGGCTAATTGATCGTCGGCGTGAAGCAGGACCAGGAATTTCAATTCGCCCCAGGCGCACAAGGTGCGCTGGCCGCTGATCTGCGCCGCCAGCGTGCCCGCGAGCTGCTGCGCGAGCGTGCTGCCGGCGACGAAACCGATGCTGCGCAGCACGCCGTCCGCATCGTCCACGCCGATCAGGACCAGCGCCGGACAGCGCTCGGATTCCTCCCGCGCGGCACGCAGCACTTCGGCAGCGAGCACATCGCGTCCGGACAGGTTGCCGCGCCGTTCTGCGCGATCGCCGTCCTGATGGCTGGCCAATTCGCGAGCCCGGCGCATGCGG
>JAJXWU010000209.1 GCA_021781425.1 Pseudomonadota bacterium | reverse complement strand
GATGCCCGAGGCAGACGAAGACGTATCCGGCTTGCAGTCGCGCCTGAAGGCGCTGCGCCAGGTGATGCCCTTGCTGACGCGTGCGGCCGATTTGTTGCAGCAAGGCCATGCCACGGCGCCGCCGAACAACAACGCACTGGCGGTGTATCGACAGGTGCTCAAGCTCGATAGCGGCAACAAGCTGGCCGAACGGGGCTTGATCCAGGTGCAGCAGGGTTTCCTCGACCGCGCGCTGGCCGCCGCCGCGCAGGACGATTTCGACGGCGCGGACAAAATTCTCGCCGATGCCTCGACGGTCAGTCCTGGTTCGCAGCAACTGCTGGACACGCGCTCGCGCATCGAGGGCATCCGCCGCGACCGCGCGGAGAATACGCTCAGTCAGGCCAATTCCGCGCTGGACGCGGGCAATGCGGACCTGGCCGAAACGCTGGCGAAGAAGGCCCTGGCGCTCAGCCCGGACCTGGCCGGCATCGACGAATTCAACCGTCGCCTGCGCAATGCGCGGCTGTATGCGAGTTACAGTCCCGGCCAGATCGTGACGGACAAGTTCGTCGACCGCCACGGCAGCGCGCCGCCCCTGGTGGTGATCCCTACCGGCAGCTTCGTGATGGGCGCACCGGCGGGCGAACGCGGCGCGCGCGCCAACGAGCAGCCGCAGCGACAAGTGCGCATCGACACCGGTTTCGCGCTCGGTCGCGACGACGTCAGTGTCGGCGAGTTCCGCGCATTCATCGACGATTCCGGCTACGCGACGGATGCGGAAAAAGCCGGTGCCTCGAGCGTCTACGACGAGGACAGCGGACGCATGATCGACCGCCGCGGCATCACCTGGCGCGATGATTACCTCGGCAATAAGGCGGCGGACGACCTGCCCGTGATCCACGTTTCATGGAACGACGCCACGGCTTACGCGCAATGGCTGTCGGCGCGCACCGGCAAGCATTACCGCCTGCCCAGCGAGGCCGAGTTCGAGTATGCGCTGCGCGCCGGGTCGAGCACGCGCTATCCCTGGGGCGACGGCAACCCGCCGCGCGTGATCGACAACTTCACCGGCGATGGCGATCGCTCGCCGCGCCTCAAGCGCAGTTGGGCGAAGGCGTTCCGGCATTACGACGATGGTTATTGGGGCCCGGCGCCGGACGGCAGGTTTCCGCCGAATGCGTTCGGCCTGCTCGACATGGACGGCAACGTGTCCGAGTGGGTGGCCGACTGCTGGCACGACAACTACACGCGTGCGCCGGCCGACAGCAGTGCGTGGATGAATCCCGGCTGCGCCGAACATGTCATCCGCGGCGGTTCGTGGGGCAGTGCGCCGGATCAGGTGCGCTCGGCGTACCGGCTCTCGGCACCGTCGGACACGCGCAGTGCACGCGTGGGCATTCGCGTGGCGCGGGACTTGTGAGATCGCGCAGGCCGGCGACCGACCCGTTCAGCTTTTCAGCAGGCGTACCTTGCCCGACGCGAGTTCGTATTCGGCGCACACGACCCGTGCCCGGCCATCTTTCACCGCCGCGGCGATGATCGGCTGCGCCGCAGCGAGCCGCGCCGCGTTGTATTCGGCGTTCGCCTCGATCGCCCGTTCGAGCAGGTTGTCGCCGCCGGCTTTCACCACGTTTTCGATGCCAGGGCGCACGGCGTTGGTGATGTCCCAGATGTGGCCGGGCAAGGGCCTGGGATCCTGAAGTTCTTGAATGGTCGCCTTGACCGCGCCGCAGTTGCTGTGGCCAAGCACCATGAGCAGCGGTGTGCCCAGGACGCCCACGCCGTATTCCAGGCTGGACAGCGCATCGGGATTCAGATAGTTGCCCGCCACGCGCACGACGAACAGGTCGCCGGGCGCCTGGTCGAACATCAATTCCGGCGCGACCCGCGAATCGGCGCAACTGAGGATCGATGCAATCGGATGTTGCGCCTTGGCGCGCGCGGCGCGGCCTGCGGAAAAATCCTTCGGATCGAATTTGTTCGCGGCGTAACGCGCATTGCCGGCCAGCAATCGATCGAGCGCCGCCTGCGGCGTGATCGCGTTCTGCGGGGAGGCGTCGGCGCAGGCTCGGCGCAGCGGCACGGCGGCAGAGAGCGCGACGATGCCGAGGCCGGCATGCTGCAGGAAACGGCGCCGGGATTGAGGGTCGGATTCGTACATCGCACATACTCCTGTTCGGGCGGAAGTGGAGAAGAGCGCTGCGTCGGGATTCTACGCCGTCGCGCGCGAGGCGTGCGAGAGCCGGCGATTGGCCGCATAATCGCGATTTCGTTCGGACCCTAATCGCCATGAACGCCCCCACCCGCATCGACACCGCCCGCGTGATCCATCCGCCGCGCGGCAGCCAGCTTACGTGCAAGAACTGGCTGATCGAGGCGGCGTACCGGATGATCCAGCACAACCTGGACCCGGAGGTTGCCGAAAATCCGGCGGAACTCGTCGTCTACGGCGGCATCGGCCGCGCCGCGCGCAACTGGGAATGCTTCGACGCGATCCTGAAATCGCTGCGCGAATTGAACCCGGATGAAACCTTGCTGGTGCAATCCGGCAAGCCGGTCGGCGTGTTCAAGACGCAGGCGGACGCACCGCGCGTGCTGATCGCCAATTCCAATCTCGTACCGCATTGGGCGACGTGGGAGCACTTCCA
>JAJXWU010000079.1 GCA_021781425.1 Pseudomonadota bacterium | reverse complement strand
CACGTCGCTGGAGGTCCACACGTTCACGTCGCCGAGCAGGGTCAACGCCGGGGCGACATCGGACCAGATCCAAAGCAACGCGGCGGCAACGCCGACCACGACCGCCGCGCGCAACAGGCGGCGGGTTTGCATGCTGACGCTGGCCAGCGTGACTTCTTCCGGCTGCGCTTCGGGCGGCACGTCGCCGCCGTCCGCCGTGGCGGATTCCGCTTCCGCAGCCTGGCGCTTTTCCATGCGCTGCAAGGCGAGGCGACGTTCGCCGAGCACCAGCCAGCGTGCGGCCAGATCGTAGATCACGTTGGCCGCGAGCAATGCCGCCAGCGTTTCCAGTGCGTGTCCGCCCAGTGCCAGCGCAGTGACGAAGTACCCGCGCAGGACCAGTGCGGCGAGCACGATGGTGCCGGCGCTCAACAGCACGCGCGTGACCTGGCGCAGGCGCAGCGGTTCGGCGAGCACGGCGTAACGCGCTGTCCACAGTCGGCCCGGCGCAAGCAGCCACCAGGTCAATACGGCGGTTCCGGAAAGCGCCGCGGCGAGCAACGCACGCGCGTAGCCATCGATCGCGGCGGCATCGCCGCGCAGCATCATCAAGTCGACCAGGAATTGCGTGGGCAGCACGATCAGCGCCAGCCAGGGCGCCGCCGCGGCTAGGGCCGCGCGGCGCAGGCGCGGCCAGCGGAAATGGTATTGCGCCAACCCATCTTCGCGGGTGAGCGCGCGCAGGAACGCAAGCACGAATACCGGGGCGGCGAGGTGCGCAAGACCCGAGCCGATATCTGCGGAGAAATTATTGCCGGGTGCCGGCGCGCCACGGAACATCGAGGCGGCCAGCCATAGCAAGGCGGGCCACGGTGCAGCCGCAAACAAGGTCCACAGCAGTGCCCGGCCGGTGAGACGATAGCGATCGCTGCGGATGCGCCGCATCGGCGCGGCAATGGCGGCCAGTTGGGCCGGAGCGCGCCGGCGCAGCTCGAACAGAAAAGCCAGCACGACCAGTGCAATCGCGGCGAGCACGGGCGCAGCGGCGATCGCGTTTGCGGCGCCGCGCAACGCGCGCGACCAGCGTGCCGCGGCGAAAAAACCGCTGTCGTCCCTGACCAACCCGGCGAACCATGCCGTGTCGACTGGCGCATGGCTGGGCGTCCACAACAAGCGTGAGTCGAGCAGGGCATCGAGCTTGGCCGTCGACTCGACCAGTCCGCGCAAATCCTGCTCCGCCTCGCCCTGGGCACTGGCGAGCTTGGTCTGCAGGGCCCCGAGTTGCACCAGAATCTGAGCGCGCGTGGCGAGCAGGCGCAACAGGGCTTCACGCAGGGGCTTGATGCGTTCCGGCGGCAGGTTCGGCAATTTCGCGAGCGCCGTGTTCGCCGCACTGTCCAGATCGCCGAGTTCGCCCTGCTGCTCGCGTACGTCGATCAGGCCGATGCGGGTTTGCGCATAGCGCGTTTGCAGATCGGACAGCTGGCGCCGGAGCCGGTCCAGCGGCTGCAATTTGCGTTTTTCGGAGAGCAGAATCAGGCCGACCGCCTCGTTCATCCCACCAATGCGGATGCGGTCCTCGGTGTTCTTGAGCGCCTGCGTGGTGTCGGCGATGGCGCGGTCCCAGGCTTGCTTGCGGGTGCGCAGTTCAGCGCTGTCGCGCACCGTATCGGCCAGACGCGCGACGAGCGCCGTGTTCGCGTCGGCCGCCTGGATCAGCACGCGCGCCTGCGGATCGATACCCGCGCGGTCCTCGGCCACGCGCGCCTGCAGTGCGCGCACCTGCGCGCCGGTGCGGTCGAGCAGGAGATTTTCAAGTGCGCTGGCGCGTTGCCCAGCCTGCAGCGCCGCGCGCTGGCGTTCGCGCAGTTGCGCGGACAGCAGCCGCATGCGCGGTTCGTAGCTGCGGTTCTCCAGGTTCAGCAAGGCGATCCGGATCGTCGCCAGGCGCTGGGCGGACTGTGCGCGCAATCGCTGTGCCTGAATCAGCGCCGCGGGACCGGATGCGCTGGGTCCGGACAAGGCCGCCTGGCTGGAATCGAGCGCCGCGTGCGCGGCGGCCAATTCGTCGCGCAGTTGCGCCGGCCGCGTCGTCTGCTGCGCCAGTTCGGATTCCAGCGCGGTCACCGCGGCGCGAGCGTCGGTGGCGGCGCCGCGTTCGCGGTCGAGCAGGGCTTCGAGTTGTTCGGCCGTGGCGCGTTCGGGCAGGGATGCGCGCCACCTGTTCATCGCTTCGCCGGAATCGGCAGCCAGCGATTGTTCGATACTCCGCGCTTCGGCGTCCGCGCCGGCGGCGGTCTGGCTCAGCATCTGCCACTGCTGCGCCAACTCGTCGGCGTGCGCCTCGTCGGCTTCGGCCTGGCGCAGCAGGTCTTCGGCCTGTTTGCGGCCGTCGGCGTCCAGTCCGCGTTGCCCGGGCAGGGCCCGAAGGGCGGCGGCAACCGCGCGCGCGTGGGACGGGGGGAAGGCGGCCGCGGCAGTGGCCGTGGACAACTCGGCCGGCTTGGCGGGGGCGGCGGCTGACGCGCCGAAGGCTGGCATGGCCAAGGCGGCGCCGGCGAGCAGCATCGCCGCCAGCGCCGATGCGCGCCCGACCTTCGCAGATAGCGGATTATTCAAGACAATTCACGGTTCGGTCTTGCGTCGACCAGGCCAGAAACGATACCATAGTCGTCTTTTCCGCACGTTTTT
>JAJXWU010000142.1 GCA_021781425.1 Pseudomonadota bacterium | reverse complement strand
TGCGCGCAACATCGGCTACATGCAGCGCAACCGCCAGGATGCCGGCAGTTATCAGCGCGCCTACTGGGGACGGATCTTTTACCCGCTCAACGTGCTCGTGCTCGCGTTCTGCGCGGTGCCGTTCGCATTCGGCACGCTGCGTACCGGGGGTCTGGGCAAGCGCCTGTTCATCGGCATCGCACTGGCGATTTCGTATTACTTCTTCCAGAGCGCAGTGGTCAGCATGGGCGTCGTATACAATTTCAACCTGGCACTGGCCAACGCGTTGCCGTCGCTGCTGCTGGCCGGCGGGGCGACGGTGTATTTCCGCCGCTACGGTTAGGGTTTCGCGGCGCGCAGCAGGCGTGTGCGCGCCGCGATGTCGTGCCAGGCACGTCCTTGCACGTCGAGTAACACCCACCCGAATCCGGCGCCGAGCGCGGCGAGCGAGACGAGCGCGACGAGGAAGCGCAGCAGGGCGCGCGGCCACGATACCGTCCCGCCTTCCTGATCGACCACCCGCAGACGCCAGGCGCGCATGCCGATGGTCTGACCGCCGCGCGACCACGATCCGACGAAATACGCCGCGCTGAGAGCGAACGCGAAAGCCTGCACGAGGAGCTTGCCGGCGAGCGTGCGCGTGTCGAGCGCGCCGCCGGTGACGGCGAGCGCGAGCACGACGGCCACGAACCACAATCCGATCAGCGGCAGCAGGTCGTAGGCCGCGGCGGCCAGGCGCAGGCGCAGGTTTGCGGGTGTTGCGGAAGCGGGTGCGTTCATCGGAAACTCCAAACTACCGTTCGCGCTGAGCGTAGCTTGCGCAGCAAGCGAAGTCGAAGCGCATGGGATACAGCCCTTCGACTCCGCGCCTGCGGCGCTACGCTCAGGGCGAACGGCTTCTCATGCCGGACCGTCAGTCATGCGCAAGTCGGAGCGAGCGGATCAACCACTACAGGATCTCGACGCCGCCGCGATCGACGCCTTCCTCGAAACGCTGTGGTCGGAAAGCGGGTTGTCGGACAACACGCTGTCGAGCTACCGGCGGGATCTGGAAGGCCTGTCGCGCTGGCTGGCCGGGCAGGGCCGGAACCTGGACCGCGCCACGCGCGAGTCGCTCAACGCCTATCTGGCGGCGCGCTTTTCTGCCGGCGGACGCCGCGGCTCAGGCTACAGCGCGCGCAGTAACGCACGCCTGCTTTCCACCCTGCGCAATTTCTACCGGCAGCGCGCGTCGCGCGGCGCGATCGCGGAAGACCCGACGCTGTTGCTGGATGCACCGAAATTGCCGCGGCCGCTGCCCAAGGCGTTGTCCGAACGCGACGTCGAGGCGCTGATTCGAGCCCCGGATGTGGAAACGCCACTGGGCCTGCGCGACCGCGCCATGTTCGAGCTGATCTACGCGACCGGCCTGCGCGTGAGCGAACTGGTTGGCCTGCACGCGGGCCAGGTCAACCGGCGTCAGGGCGTGCTGCGCGTTACCGGCAAGGGCGGCAAGGAGCGTCTCGTGCCGCTCGGCGAGGAAGCGCAGGACTGGCTGGAGCGCTACTACGCGCAATCGCGCCCGGTGCTTTTGCGCGGCGCCGCGGTCGACGCGGTGTTCGTCACCGCGCGGCGTGCGGGCATGACCCGGCAGATGTTCTGGACCATGGTCAAGCGCCACGCCATGACGGCGGGCATCGACGCCAGGCGCATCTCGCCGCATGTGCTGCGGCATTGCTTCGCCACGCACCTGCTCAACCATGGCGCCGACCTGCGCGCGTTGCAGATGCTGCTTGGCCACAGTTCGCTGTCGACCACGCAGATTTACACCCTGGTGGCGCGCGAAGGGCTCAAACGTCTGCACGAGCGGCACCATCCAAGGGCTTGACCTGTGCGACAATTGTCATATCCGGCCCGCTGCGCCGGTCGATAATGCGCCGTCCGCGCTGCCCAGAGATTTCAATGTACCGAATTTTGTTGTCCACCCTGCTCGCGGTTTGCGCCGCTTCGGCGAGCGCTGCCGACGATCCGACCGCCGTCGTCACCCAGGCGCTGCACAAGCTCGCGCCGAACACGAAGATCGAATCCGTCGCGCCGGCGCCGCTGGCCGGTTTCTACGCCGTCGTCGCCGACGGCCATCCGGTTTTCGTCAGCGCTGACGGCAAGTACCTGATCGAAGGTCACGTCTATGACATCGATGCGCGCCGCAACGTCATGGACGACGCCATGGCGGGCGTGCGCAAACAGGCGTTGGCGAGCATCCCGGCGAGCAAGCGCATCGTCTTCGCGCCGCCGCATCCGAAGTACCACGTGACCGTGTTCACCGACCCGGATTGTCCGTATTGCCGGGAGTTCCACAAGCAGATCGCCGAATACAACCAGCTCGGCATCGCGGTGGACTACGTGCTGTTTCCGCTCAGCATCCACCCGGGTGCGGACAAGGTGGCGCAGACGGTGTGGTGCTCAAAGGACCGCAACACCGCGTTCAACGAGGCGCTGGCGGGCAAGACGCTGGCGCCGCTGACCTGTCCGAATCCGATTGCCGAAATCACCAGCATCGCCGGCTCGATCGGCGTCAACGGAACGCCGGGCATCTTCGCCGATGACGGCACGCTGCTGGGCGGTTACGTGCCGCCGGCGCAACTGGCCAAGCAGTTGCAGGCCCTGGCCCAGCCCCAGACCCAACCCAAGTCCGCGCCCTGACCGTTTGCTGAAACTTCCGC
>JAJXWU010000080.1 GCA_021781425.1 Pseudomonadota bacterium | reverse complement strand
CGGCAAGAATATCCAGGGCAGCGGGATCGACGTCGACATCCACAACGCACTCGGCGCCGGCGCCTACATCTGCGGCGAAGAAACCGCGCTGCTGGAATCGCTCGAGGGCAAGAAGGGCTGGCCGCGTTTCAAGCCGCCGTTCCCGGCGGGATTCGGTTTGTACGGCAAACCGACCACGATCAACAACACCGAAACCTACGCGTCGGTGCCGACAATCCTTCGCAAGGGTGCCGAGTGGTTCCTCGCCCAGGGCAAGCCGAACAATGGCGGGCCGAAGATCTTTTCCGTGTCCGGCCACGTCAACAAGCCGGGCAATTACGAAGTCAAGCTCGGCACGCCGTTCGCCGACCTGCTCGCACTGGCCGGCGGCGTGCGCAACGGTCACACGCTCAAGGCTGTGATTCCGGGCGGTTCGTCGATGAAAGTGTTGCCGGCCGATGTGATGATGGGCATGACGATGGATTACGACGCGATCGGCAAGGCCGGTTCTGGCCTGGGCTCGGGCGCCGTGATCGTCATGGATGAAACCACCTGCATGGTGCGCGCCTGCGAGCGCATCAGCCAGTTCTATCACATGGAATCCTGCGGACAGTGCACGCCCTGCCGCGAGGGCACCGGCTGGATGCACCGCATGCTCACCCGTATCGTCGAGGGCAGGGGCGTGCCGGACGACCTGCATCGCCTGAAGGCGGTCGCGGGACAGATCGAGGGTCACACCATCTGCGCATTCGGCGAAGCGGCGGCGTGGCCGGTGCAGGCCTTCCTGCACCATTACTGGAACGAGTTCGAGTATTTCGTCGAGCACGGGCACTCGATGCTAGACGAGAAATTGGGAGTGGCGGCATGAGTGCGTCATCCCGCCACACCCCGCGCGCTGCGCGCGCCGCCCTTGACGCAAGGGCATGCTCGATGATTTTCAACGGAGCACGGTCATGAGTGCACAACCGACTGCCCCGAACACGGCGCCCGATCTGGTCAACATCGAGATCGACGGCAAACCGCTGCGCGTGCCGAAGAATTCGATGATCATCCAGGCGGCGGATGCGGCCGGCATTCCGATTCCGCGTTTCTGCTACCACAAGAAACTGCCAATCGCGGCGAACTGCCGCATGTGCATGGTCGAAACCGAGATCAACGGCAAGGCCGTGCCCAAGCCGCAACCGGCCTGCGCTACGCCGGTGATGGAAGGCATGAAGATCGACACGCAGTCGGCACGCGCGTTGTCCGGCCAGCGCAACGCGATGGAATTCCTGCTCATCAACCATCCGCTCGATTGCCCGGTCTGCGATCAGGGCGGCGAATGCGAGTTGCAGGATGTGTCGCTCGGCTACGGCCGCTCCGTGAGCCGTTTCACCGAGCGCAAGCGCGTGGTGCCAGACGAGGACATCGGCCCGCTCGTAGCGACGGAGATGACCCGTTGCATCCACTGCACGCGCTGCGTGCGGGTGCTCGGCGATGTCGCCGGCACCTACGAATTCGGCGACATGGATCGCGGCGACCGCCATGTCGTCGGCACCTACATCGGCCGTCCGCTCGTCAGCGAAATGTCCGGCAACGTGATCGACGTATGCCCGGTCGGCGCGCTCACCAACAAGGTGTTCCGCTTCAAGGCGCGTGCCTGGGAACTGATCGCGCGCGAATCCATTGGCTATCACGATGCCCTCGGCTCCAACCTGTGGCTGCACGCGCGCCGTGGCGAGGTGCTGCGCACGGTGCCGCGCGACAACGAAGCGATCAACGAATGCTGGTTGTCCGATCGCGACCGCTACTCGCACGAGGGTCTGTACGCGTCCGACCGCGCGTTGAGGCCGATGGTGCGCACGAACGGCGAACTGGTCGAAGTATCGTGGGACGAGGCGATCGCCTTTGTTGCCGACGGATTGAAAAAATCCGGTGGCGATCTTGGCGCGCTGGTCGCGCCGCTGGTTTCCAGCGAAGAAGGTTTTCTGCTCGCGCAAATCCTGCGTGCACTCGGCAGCGATGCCATCGATCACCGCCTGCGCACGCTGGACTTCGCCGACGCTGCGCCGGTTGCCACGTTCGAGTTGCCGGTCGCCGATGTCGAGAAAGCACGCGCGATCCTGCTTGTCGGTTGCAATCCGCGGCATGAGATGCCCTTGCTCGCGCAGCGCATCCGCAAGGCCTGGAAGGCCGGCGCGAAGGTGCATGCGATCAACCCGCTGGATTTCGAATTCAATTTCGAACTTGCCAGCAAAACCATCACGACGCCGTCCGCGCTGGTCGCTGCCGCGTTGCGTCTGGCCAAGGCCGCCAACGATGCCGGGCATTTGCCGAGCGGCGATCTCGCGCAGACCTTGTCAAGCGTGAACGCCGACGATGCTTCGCGCGCGCTGTTCAAGGCGCTGAGCGAGGCATCGTCAAAGGTGCTGATCCTCGGCAACTCCGCCGCACAACATCCGCAGGCGTCGATTCTGCGCGCCGCGGCGCGTTTCGCCGCCAAGGCGGCGGGCTGCGCGTATAACGAGATTCCATCCGGCGCCAACGACATCGGCCTCGCCCGCGTGGGTGCGCAGCCGCAAGGGCAGGGCAAGCACGCCGCAGCGATGCTGGCGCAGCCGCCGAGGCACCTGGTCGTGTATCAGGCCGGATCGCAGGACACATTCTCGTCGGCCGCGTTCGACGCGGCGCGCAGCAATGCGCAGTTCAGCGTCTATATCGGTGCGTACGCGTGCAACGGCGTCAAGCGCACGGCGCACGCCGTATTGCCGATTGGTCTGCCTCCTGAAACCGAAGGCAGCTACATCAATGTCGACGGCATTGCGCAGACGCTGGCCACCGGTGCGCGCGCGCCGGGCGAGGCGCGACCGGGTTGGAAGGTGCTGCGCGCGCTCGGCGCGGCGCTGGGCGTGGCCGGATTCGATTTCACCGAATTCGCGCAAGTGCGCGATCTCGTCGCGCCGAAACTTGCCGCAAAATCCACAATGCCGCATTCCGGCAGATTGGCGCTGCAAGCCGCCACGGGTGAGGGACTGCAGCGCGTCGCCACGGTGCCGATCTATCGCGCCGACCAGGTGCTGCGCCGCTGTCCGGCGTTGCAATCGCATTCGCTGACCGGCAAGGCGACAGTGGCGTTGAATCCCGAAGACGCGCTGGCGTTCGGTTTGGCGCAGGACGCATCGGCAAGGGTTTGCGGCAACGGCGCCGAGGCGGTGTTGCCAGTGACGGTGTCGCGCGCGGTACCTAGAGGCGCGGCGTGGATCGAATCCACCTGGCCGGAAACGCGCGTGCTGCCGCCGACCGGTGCGCCACTGACGGTTACGAGGGCTTGAGCGTGATGGATTGGATTCGCCATTGGGTACTGCATCCGGTCAGCTCGACGCATGATTTGTTCATGGGGTGGGGCACTCCCGGATTGTTGCTGTGGCTGATCGCTTGCATTCTGGCTATCACGGTTCCGGTAATTATTTCGGTCGCGTTTTACGTGTGGTGGGAACGCAAGGTGCTGGGCTGGATGCACGTGCGCATAGGGCCGAACAGCGTCGGTCCGGCGGGTCTGGCACAGACTTTCGCCGACGTGTTCAAGCTATTGTTCAAGGAATACCTGCTGCCGGCCAAGTCGAGCAAACTGCTGTTTGTGCTCGCGCCGCTCATCGCGCTCGTGCCCGCGTTCGCGGCGTGGGCGGTGGTTCCGTTCGACCAACGTGTCGTGCTTTCCAATGCGAACGCCGGATTGCTGTACCTGTTGGCCATGACCTCGATGGGCGTGTACGGCATCATCATCGCCGGCTGGGCGTCGAACTCCAAGTACGCGATGCTCGGTGCGATGCGCTCGGCGGCACAGGTGGTGAGCTACGAGATTGCCGCGGGCATGGCCCTGGTCGGCGTGCTGATTTGCGCCGGCAGCCTGAACATGTCCGACATCGTCCGCGCGCAGGCAGGCGCACACGGATTGTTCTCGTGGTTCTGGCTGCCGTTGCTGCCGCTGTTCGTGATCTATTTCGTATCCGGCGTCGCCGAGACCAACCGTCTGCCGTTCGACATGGCCGAAGGCGAGTCGGAAATCGTCGCCGGATTCCACGTCGAGTATTCGGGTGCACCGTTCGCGGTGTTCTTCCTCACCGAATACGCGAACATGATCCTGATTTCCTTCCTCGCCGCCGTGCTGTTCCTCGGCGGCTGGCTGTCGCCGTTTCCGCAGAGCTGGCCGATCGTCGGCGTGGCGGGCTGGTGGTGGCTGTTCGCCAAGGCGTTCTTCTTCGCCTTCATGTATCTGTGGTTCCGCGCCGCGTTCCCGCGCTACCGTTACGACCAGATCATGCGCCTGGGCTGGAAGGTGTTCATTCCCATCGCTCTGGTGTGGATAGGGGTGGCCGGCGTGTTGGTGTATTGCGGCTGGTTCGGCCTGGGAGGCGCGCAATGAGCCGCGTATTGCGCTACTTCAAGAGCCTGCTGCTGATCGAGTTGTTCAAGGGTCTGGCCCTGACCGGCAAGTACATGGTGAAACCGAAATACACCATGCGCTACCCGATGGAGAAGATTCCGCAGTCGAACCGTTTCCGCGGCCTGCATGCGCTGCGCCGCTATCCGAACGGCGAGGAGCGCTGCATCGCCTGCAAGCTGTGCGAGGCGGTGTGTCCGGCACTGGCGATCACGATCGATTCCGAACGGCGCGCCGATGGCACGCGTCGCACCACGCGCTACGACATCGACCTGTTCAAGTGCATCTACTGCGGCTTCTGCGAGGAGTCCTGCCCGGTGGATTCGATCGTGGAGACGAACATCCACGAATACCATTTCGAGAAGCGCGGCGAGAACATCGTCAGCAAGTCGCAGTTGCTCGCCATCGGCGATCGCTTCGAATCGCTGATCGCCGCCGCGCGCCAGCAGGACGCGCCGTACCGCTGAGGATGCCACGACGATGAACCTGATCCTTTTCTACGTCTTCGCCGCCGTGCTCGTGCTCGCCGCGCTTGGCGTGATCGGCGTGAAGAATTCCGTGCACGCGGCGCTGCTGCTGGTGTTGTGCTTTTTCACCACCTCGGCACTGTGGCTGCTGATGCAGGCGGAATTCCTCGCCATCGTCCTGGTGCTGGTCTACGTCGGCGCGGTGATGGTGCTGTTCCTGTTCGTGGTGATGATGCTCGACATCAAGGTCGAGCCGCTGCGCGAGGGCTTCATCCGCTTTCTGCCCGTCGGCGTGCTGGTGGCCGCGGTGATGCTCGCCGAGATGCTCATGCTGATCGGCGTCAGCAGCATGCAGATCGCGCCCCCGGCTGATCCGGCCGGACATTCCAACACGGCATGGCTGGGCGAGGCGTTGTTCACGCGCTTCCTGCTGCCGTTCGAGGTCGCGGCGGTGATCCTGACTGTCGCCGTGATCGCGGCGGTGATGCTGACCTTGCGCAAGCGCAGCGGCACTCGTTCGCAGAATCCGGCCAGGCAGGTGGCGGTCAAGGCCAGCGAGCGTGTGCGTATCGTCAAGATGCCCAGCTCTGTCCAGGATGTTGCGGCCAAATCCGAGGTCACGCCATGATCACCCTTGCGCATTTCATCGTGCTCGGCGCAGTGCTGTTCTGCATCGCCGTGGCCGGCGTGTTCATCAATCGAAAAAACCTGATCGTTCTGCTGATGGCGATCGAGTTGATGCTGCTCGCGGTGAACATGAATTTCGTCGCGTTCTCGCGTTATCTGGGCGATCCCGCCGGACAGGTGTTTGTGTTCTTCATCCTGACCGTGGCCGCGGCCGAATCGGCGATCGGTCTTGCAATCCTGGTGGTGCTGTTCCGCAATCGCGCGACGATCAATGTCGGCGAGATTGATGAATTGAAGGGGTGAGTACGACCGCTTGCGCGATGTGTTGTATCGCATCGCGCGTGAAGACGAACGGCTCGACAGGAAGATCGAGACCGGTGTTGTGCACCATGGATGGTTCCTGGAACGGAAGGTTTAATTTGTGATTAGCGAAAATATCCTTCTCCTCATCGCCCTGGCGCCGCTTGCCGGCGCGCTTGTCGCCGGTCTGTTGCGCAGCCAGATCGGCCGCATCGGCGCGCACAGCGTCACTATCGCCGGCGTCGGCGTGAGCTGTGCGTTGTCGTTCTACGTGTGGTACCAGCTCGTCTGGGGCGGCGCGCCGACGTTCAACCAGAACGTCTACACCTGGTTCCAGGTCGGCGATTTCTCGACGCACATTGGCTTCCTGATCGATCGGCTGACCGCGCTGATGATGGTCGTGGTCACGTTCGTGTCCCTGATGGTGCATATCTACACCATCGGCTACATGGCCGACGATCCCGGCTACCAGCGTTTTTTCAGCTACATCGCGTTGTTCACGTTCTCGATGCTGATGCTGGTGATGGCGAACAACTTCCTGCAACTGTTCTTCGGCTGGGAAGCGGTGGGCCTTGTTTCGTATCTGCTGATCGGATTCTGGTTCAAGAAGCCGAGCGCGATCTTCGCCAACCTCAAGGCGTTTCTGGTCAACCGCGTCGGCGATTTCGGTTTTATCCTTGGCATCGCCGGCGTTTTGTATTTCTTCCACACCCTGGATTACACGACGGTCTTCGATCACGCCGATGCGCTTAACGGCAAGACGCTGGACATCCTCGGCGCCACACCGTGGTCGGCCGCGACCGTGATCTGCCTGTGTCTGTTCGTCGGCGCGATGGGCAAGTCAGCGCAGGTGCCGCTGCACGTGTGGTTGCCCGATTCGATGGAAGGCCCGACCCCGATCTCGGCACTGATCCACGCTGCGACGATGGTGACCGCCGGCATTTTCATGGTCGCGCGCATGTCGCCGCTGTTCGTGTTGTCGAACACGGCGCTGTCGAGCGTGCTCGTGATCGGCGCGACTACGGCATTCTTCACCGGTTTGATCGGCATCGTGCAGAACGACATCAAGCGCGTGGTCGCCTATTCGACGCTGTCGCAGCTTGGCTACATGACCGCCGCGCTCGGCGCCTCGGCTTTCGGCGCCGGCATCTTCCACCTGATGACGCACGCGTTCTTCAAGGCCTTGCTCTTTCTCGGCGCGGGCTCGGTCATCATCGCCATGCACCACGAGCAGGACATGCGCCACATGGGCGGCCTGCGCCGCTACATGCCGATCACCTACATCACGATGTGGATCGGCACGCTGGCCCTGGTCGGGATGCCGGGATTCGCCGGATTCTTCTCCAAGGACGCAATCATCGAGGCGGTGCGCGAATCGCATCTGGGCGCCGCTTCGACCTACGCGTACTGGTGCGTGCTGCTCGGCGTGTTCGTCACCGCGTTCTACAGTTTTCGCCTGTTGCATCTGACTTTCCACGGCCAGGAACGCTTCGTGGTCGAGCACGGCAAGCCTCATGGTCACGGCGACCACGGGCATCACGAACCGGGGCATCTGACGCATGCGCCGCACGAATCGCCGTGGGTGGTGACGGTGCCGCTGATTCTGCTGGCGATTCCGTCGCTCGGCATCGGCTGGATGACGGTGGGGGCTATCCTGCACGGTGATTATTTCGGCACGGCGATCAGCGGCGCAGCCACATACGGCGGCGAGGCGTTCGCCGGGCCGTTCGCGACCATGCTGGCGGGATTTGCCGCGCCGCCGTTCTGGCTGGCCTTCGCCGGTTTCGCCGTCGCGACCTACATCTATTTGTTCAATCCCGCCCTGGCCGATCGCGCGAAGAAGGCGCTGCATCCGCTGTGGCGCCTGCTCGACCGTAAATACTGGTTCGACGAAATTTACCAAGCCGTGTTCGCGCGCGGCGGCATCGCGCTCGGCCGCGGTTTGTGGAAGGGCGGCGATACCGGCGTCATCGACAACATCCTGATCGACGGCACCTCGGCCGGCGTCGGCCGCATCGCCGCGACGGTGCGCTGGGTACAGTCCGGATACTTGTATACCTACGCGTTCGCCATGATTCTCGGATTGGTGGTGTTGCTGGGTGGGTTGTGGTGGGTGGTTCGAGTCTAGACCAGGGACGTAACGACATGACCTCCGATTCCATCCTGCTCTCGCTACTGATCTGGCTGCCCATCGCCGGTGGCGTGCTGGTGTCCATTGCCGGCGGCGCGAACGCGAACCGCGCACGTTGGCTCGCGCTGGCCGTGTCCATAGTCGTGTTCGCAGTCAGCATTCCGTTGCTGACCGGCTACGACGCGGGCGCCGGTACGCTGCAATTCCAGGAGAGCCATGTCTGGATCGCCGCGATCAACGCCAACTACCATCTCGGCGCCGACGGCATTTCCGTCGCGCTGATCCTGCTCACGACGTTCACCACGATTCTCGTCGTGCTGGGTGCCTGGGATGCGGTGCACGACAAGGTCAACCAGTACATGGCCGCCTTCCTCGTGCTGGAAGGCCTGATGATCGGCGTGTTCGCGGCGATGGACGCGCTGCTGTTCTACGTGTTCTTCGAGGGCATGCTGATCCCGATGTTCGTCATCATCGGCATCTGGGGCGGCCCGCGGCGCGTCTACGCCACGCTGAAATTCTTCCTGTACACGTTCTTCGGCTCGATCTTCATGCTGATCGGCCTGATCTATCTTTACCTGCATGCGCATTCGTGGGAACTGTCGCAACTGACCGCGCTGCATTTGTCCGCTACGGAGCAGGCGTGGCTGTTCTTCGCCTTCCTGCTCGGCTTTGCGATCAAGGTGCCGATGTGGCCGGTACATACCTGGCTGCCCGACGCGCACGTCGAGGCGCCGACCGGCGGTTCGGTGATTCTTGCGGCGATCATGCTGAAGATCGGCGGCTACGGATTCATCCGCTTCTCGCTGCCGATCGTGCCCGACGCCTGCCAGCAATTCGCCTGGCTGATCATCGCGCTGTCGATCATCGCGATCCTCTACGTCGGCTACGTCGCCCTGGTACAGGAGGACATGAAGAAGTTGATCGCGTACTCGTCGGTCGCGCACATGGGCTTCGTCACCCTGGGCCTGTTCATCGCCTTTTCCTTGATGCGCGTAACCGGCGACACACAGGCGGCGTATCTGGGCGTGCAGGGCGCGATGGTGCAGATGATCTCGCACGGTTTCGTTTCCGGTGCGATGTTCTCGTGCGTGGGCGTGCTCTACGAGCGCATGCACACGCGCATGATCCGCGACTACGGCGGCGTGGTGAACACCATGCCCTGGTTTGCCGCGTTCTGGGTGCTGTTCTCGATGGCCAACTGCGGCCTGCCCGGCACCAGCGGTTTCGTCGGCGAGTTCATGGTGATACTGGCAAGCTTTGCGATGAATCCGTGGATTGCCGCCGGCGCTGCGTTCACGCTGATCATCGGCGCCGCCTACACGTTGTGGCTGGTGAAGCGCGTGATCTGGGGCGAGGTGACCAACGACCACGTCGCCAAGCTCAAGGACATCAACCCGCGTGAAGCGCTGGTGCTGGGCCTGTTCGCCGCCGGCGTGCTGGCCCTCGGCGTCTGGCCGGAACCGCTCACGCACCTGATGGACGCGTCGGTCAAGCACATCGTCGATCAGTTGCTGGTCGTGAAGATTTGACCGCGAAAATTTGAGATTGGATTACCGATGAACTTCAGCCTCCACGACCTGCTCGTACTCGCGCCCGAGGATTTTCTGCTCGGTGCGACCTGCGCGATCCTGTTCATCGACTTGTTCCTGAAACAGTCGCACCGGGCGGTCACGCATTGGTTGTCGATCGCCGCGCTGCTCGGCACGCTCGGCCTGGTGCTGGCGGATCACGATCCGGCGCGGCTGGCGTTCAACGGCGCCTACATCCACGACACCGTGGCCGCGGTGCTCAAGGTGTTCATCCTCGGCATTGTCGCCGTGGTGTTCGTGTTCGCGCGCGGCTACCTGCGCGACCGCAAGCTCTTCGTCGGCGAGTTCTACACGCTCATGCTGTTTTCCACGCTCGGCATGTTGCTGTTGGTGTCGGCCGGCAGCCTGGTGATGGTGTACCTCGGTCTGGAACTGTTCGCGCTGTCGAGCTACGCGCTGGTCGCGATCCATCGCGATTCCGGCGTCGCCTCGGAAGCGGCGATGAAATACTTCGTGCTCGGCGCGCTCGCGTCGGGCCTGCTGCTGTACGGCATGTCGATGATTTACGGCGCTACCGGCACGCTGGATCTGGCGCAGATCCGCCAGGTCGGCGGCGTCGGCGTGAACGGACTGGAGCAGCATCCCACATTGCTCGCGTTCGGTCTCGTGTTCGTGGTGGTCGGAGTCGCGTTCAAGTTCGGTGCCGCGCCGTTCCACATGTGGCTGCCGGATGTCTACGAAGGCTCGCCCACGGCGGTGACGATCTTCATCGGCTCCGCACCGAAACTCGCCGCGTTCGGCATGGCCTATCGTCTGCTCGACAGTGGCCTCGGCACGCTCGCCCCGCACTGGAGCCAGATGCTGGCCGCGCTCGCCGCGCTGTCGCTCATCATCGGCAACCTGGTCGCCATCGCCCAGACCAACATCAAGCGCATGCTCGCGTATTCGACGATCTCGCACATGGGTTTTTTGCTGCTTGGCCTCCTCAATGCGACGCCCTCGGGTTATGCGGCGGCCATGTTCTATTCGATTTGCTACGCGCTCATGACCACTGCGGCTTTCGGCGTGATCCTGCTGCTTTCGCGCGCCGGCTTCGAGGCGGAGATGATCGACGACTTCAAGGGACTGAACCAGCGCAATCCGTGGTACGCCTTCGTCATGCTGCTGGCGATGTTTTCGCTCGCCGGCGTGCCGCCGTTGTGGGGTTTCTTCGCCAAGCTGCTGGTGCTCAAGGCCGCGATCGACGCCGGTTTCCTGTGGCTGGCGATGATCGCCATCGTCATGGCCATCGTCGGCTGCTTCTACTACCTGCGCGTGGTCAAGGCGATGTACTTCGATGCGCCCGCCGACAAGTCCGCGCTGGTGCTGCCGCAGGATCTGCCGCTGCGCTGGGTGCTGTCGATCAATGGCTTTGCCCTGATCGTGCTCGGCGTGCTGTGGGGGCCGCTGATCGGCTGGTGCTACCGCG
>JAJXWU010000245.1 GCA_021781425.1 Pseudomonadota bacterium | reverse complement strand
CATCCGCCAGGCATTCAAGCGCTTTTCTAGCCTGCCGCCGGCGCAGCGCGAGAAACTGCGCGAGAGATTCAGGCAGATGAGCCCGGCCGAGCGCCGCGCTTTCATCGCCGGCGCGCAGGCGCAGAATCAGGCCGGCAATGCGCGCGAATTCTTCCGCTCGATCCCGCAGAACGAACGTCAGCCGATGCGACAGATGCTGCAATCGATGACACCGGCCGAACGCCGGGCGTTCCACCAGACTTGGCGCAACCTGCCCGACAACGAACGCGAGGCTTACCGGCAGCGCATGCTGCGGTTACCAGCGCAACAGCGCAGCGCGGAGCTGGCAAAGGTTCATCCGCATCCGCCGCCGCATCCGGCGCCACGCCCGCGCGGGCGTTGACTAGGCTGGTGCGAGCACGCGCCGTGTGGCGTTGAATTTCCCGCCGAAACGCGCGATGCCGTCGGCGCGCAGGCGCGGCGCGTCCTCGCGCAGATAGCGCTCCAGCGCCGGCGCGTCCGCCAAGCGATAGGTCACCACCAGTTGGCGGCGTCCTGCGATAGGTGCCGGCTCGCGGCATTCGAAAATTTCCGCCGACACGAAGCCGGGCAGGGCGAGCATCTCGCTTGCGTGGGCGTCGAGCCAGGCACGGTATTCGGCGAACGCGCCGGCATCGATGTCCAGGTTCACCTCGTACACGATCATGTCGTGGCCAGGCTGATGACGAACGCGGCCGCGACGCCGATCGAAATCATGATCGTGTAGCAAATGCCGATTGCGCAGAATTTCACGGTCGTTAAGAACCAGCCCTGGCCGTAGACTTTTTTCTGCATGACGAACAAGTAGACGGGAATCCACCACCCCATGACGGTCAGCAGCAGACCGATCATTGGCGCAAGCCAAGGCGCGCCAGTCAGCGCCCAGGCGTGCGCGAATCCGGCGAGCGTGAACAGCAGCATCGACACGAAGACGAAGGCGTGGCTGTGCAGCGCGACGATCAGGTGTTCCATGTACAGGCGGCGTTTGAAAATGTAGAAGATCTTCAACAGCAGGGCGAACAACGGCATCAGCACGAACAGCACCTGCGGCAGCACGCCGAGCGCGCCAGCGATGAGCAGGGTCGGATCCTTGCGGATGCGCGGAATGTTGTCCTTCGCGTGTTCGATTGCAGCGTTCAGGCGCGCGTTCGCGAAATCCGGCAGCCAGCCGACGCGTACCGGGTTGGTTTTCGCATTCCAGGGTTTGTCGTTGAAGCTCACCGTGTCCAGATCGGGATCGGGTGGCGGCGGCCTGCCCTTGGCCTTGGCGTCGGCGACTTTTTGCAGATAAGCAAGGCGAGCGTCGGCTTCCTTGCGGATTTTTGCGGCGCTTTTTTCCATGCCGGCGTCGACTTCCTTTTGCACGTTGCCCGGTGCTGGCGTAGCACCGATGACCGCGCCCGTGATCGCTTTGGCGGATTCCAGCTTGGCCAGCGCTGCGTCGCGCCTCGCGATCACTTCCTGCGGTGTCATTGCCGAGGAGGTGCCCGGGCTGTTGCCATCGTCCATTACGACGTACTTGCCGAGATTGGAATCACTCAGGGTCAACTGGATGGTGAAAAACGCCAGTACGCTGAGGAAAAAGTAGAGCCGGAACGGCGTGACATAACGCACGCGTCGGCCGGCGAAGTACTCGCGAGTCAGGAAGCCCGGCCGGAAATACAACGGCACCAGCGTGTGGAAGATACGCGAATCGATGTTGAAGATGGTGTCGGCGACATCGTGCAGCATGCTCGACAACGGCCGGATCATGCCCTTCACCGGCTGGCCGCAGGCGTGGCAGTGATCGCCCTGCAGTTCCGCGCCGCAGTTCAGGCACCGCGACGCGGGCGCGGACGGCGCGGCGGAAGTGGAGTCGGTTTCCATCGGCGCACTTTAGCCGATTGGGATCGCTGTGCGCAGGGCGAAAGTCATGGCCTGCGGTTACACTGCACGGCCTGCCCAGACTTCGCCGAAGACGATGCCGCGTCTGCCGCCGCGCCTGCGAACCGAATTGCGCGAAACCTTGCGTCTGGCCGCGCCGTTGGTGCTCGGCCAGCTGTCGGCGATCGGCATGAACGTGGTCGACACCGTGCTGGCCGGCCATTATGGTGCGACGACACTCGCAGCGGTGGCGATCGGCGCAAATGTGTGGGTGCTCGCCATCGTCGCCGCGATCGGGGTGATGATGGCGATGCCGCCGTCGGTGGCGCACCGGCACGGCGCGGGCGAAAGCGAATCCATTGGCGCGCTGTTGCGCCAGGCGCTGTGGCTGGCCACCGGCATCGGCATCGTCCTGTTTTTCGCCGTGCGCCATGCTGGACCCTTGCTGCGCCTGATGGGCATTGCACCGGACATCGCCGCGCAGGCGCAGTCGTTTTTGCACGCGATTTCCTGGGGCGCGCCGGCGCTGACCGGCTATTTCGCGTTGCGCGGATTTTCCGAAGGCCTCGCATTGACCCGCCCGACCATGTACTTCGGCGCGCTCGGCCTGGTCCTGCTCGCACCGGTCGGATACGTATTCATGTACGGCGCATTCGGCCTGCCCGCGCGCGGCGCGCAGGGTTCGGGCATCGCAACAGCCACGGTGTTGTGGGTGCAATTCGCGGTATTTGTTTTTTACATCGCGCGTCGGCGCCATTACCTGGGCTATGCGCCGTTCGCGCGCTGGGATTGGCCGCAGCC
>JAJXWU010000222.1 GCA_021781425.1 Pseudomonadota bacterium | reverse complement strand
GCAGTTTGTGCGTGACGTCGTCGTACTGTTTTTGCAGCCAACCGCAGGCTTGCTCGCGCGTGGCACGGACGCACTGATCCTGCAGCGGCGTGAACTGGCTCGCCAGCGCGTCGCGCGGCGAGGTATCGATCGGGATCTGACGCATGCCCGGCGCGGACACGCCGATGCCGCCCGGGCCATACGCTTGCGCGAGGCTGTGCCCCGGGTAGCCCAGCACACCGAGCGGCACATAGCGTACTGGCGGCGCGCCATTACGGCTGAAATACGTCGAGCCATCCTCGGCGTTGCGGCAAATCCACAACGGCGGCAGCGGCGCCGGCGGTTTGGCAGCGGCAACGGGCCGCGCTGGATTCGCATCGGCAGGCGCTGGCGTGGCGGCGGCCGGTTGTGCCGGCGTGGGCGGCGCGTCGGGTAGCCAAAGCTGCGATTGGACCGTGCCCTGCGGGCAGGGATAATCCTGATACGCAACAGCGCCCTGCGATGTTGTGCATTTGTATACGTTTTCAGCCGCTGCGCGAGTGACGCATGCGGCGAATAGCATCGCGCAAATGCGAGCGACGTTCACGATCGGCCTCAATGCAAGGTCTTGTACGTTTCCGGATCGAACGCATCCACGGCGACGACTTCGTTGCGTGCGGTGTCGGCTTCGTGCAGAAGCTGGTATTCGGCCGGCGAGATCACGCCGGCTTTCAGGCCCATCTCGTCGAGCATGTAGCCGGGCGCGCGGTCGAGACGGCCTTCGCGCACGGCATCGCGCAGTTTCGTCTCCACGGGGATCGCGCGCACTGCCTTGTCGAGAGCCGCTTCGAGCGTGCCGAGGCCGACTTCATTCGGCGGCGGCACGAAGATGTCGTGCGTCAGATTGATGCGTGCCTCGCGGTCCTCGAGAATGTCACGCGCCACGCGCGCGCCGAGCTTGTCCGAGGGTGGGCGGAAACGCGCGCCGAGCGGGAAGATGATCCACGACAGCCACCATGCCGCGGCGCGCATCGGCAGATTTTCGAGAACGCCGAGCAGCGCTTCCTGGATGCGATACAGACAGTGCTCGACGCTCCAGCGTACGAGGTTGTAATTGGCCGTGGTTTTCGCTTCGTCGTGATAGCGCTTGAGTGCGCTCGATGCCAGGTACATGTAGGCGAGCGCGTCGGCGAGACGCCCGGAAATCTTCTCGCGGCGCTTGAGTGTGCCGCCGAGCGTGCCCATCGCCACATCCGAGAGCAGCTCGAACGCGGCCGAGAAACGCGACAGGTGCTGGTAGTAGCGCACCGTGTCTTCCGTGCGCGGCGCGCTGGCGAGGCGGCTGCCGGTCCAGGCCAGCAGTTTTGCGCGCGTGGCGTTGCGAAACAGCAGGTTGACGTGACCGAAGATCGCCTTGTCGAATTTTTTCAGATTCTTCTCGGCGATGGCATTTATTTCGTGCTGCACGAACGGATGGCAGCGGATAGCGCCCTGGCCGTAGATGATCATCGAGCGGGTGAGGATGTTCGCGCCTTCAACGGTGATGCCGATCGGCACCGCGTCCCAGGTGCGCGCGAGCGGATTGCGCGGACCTTTCTGGATTGCCGCGCCGGCGCGGATGTCCATCGCGTCGGTGACGACTTCGCGCATGCCCTCGGTCAGATACGCTTTTGCAATCGCGGACAGCACCGCCGGTTTTTCACCGGCATCGAGCGCGCCGCAGGTAAGCGTGCGCGTGGCGGTCATCATGTAGGTTTTGCCGGCGATGCGCGCGAGCGGCTCTTCGATGCCCTCGAAGCGGCCGATCGGCGTGTCGAACTGCTCGCGCACGGTAGCGTAGGCGCCGGAGATGCGCGTCATCATCTGCGCCGCGCCGACGGACAACGCCGGCAGCGAGATCGAGCGCCCGGCGGCGAGACATTCCATCAGCATGCGCCAGCCATGGCCGATGCCTTCGCGCCCACCGATGATGCAATCCAGCGGCGCGAACACGTCGCGGCCGACGATCGGGCCGTTCATGAACGGTACGCCCATAGGATCGTGGCGCTGGCCGATCTCAATACCGTCCAGATTCGCCGCGAGCAGCGCGCAGGTGATGCCGAGGTCTTCCTTGTCGCCGAGCAGATGCTCCGGATCCTGGATGCGGAAGGCCAGGCCGATCAAGGTCGCGACCGGCGCCAGCGTGATGTAGCGCTTCTTCCAGTTCAGACGCAGGCCGACGACTTCCCGGCCGTCGATCGTGCGTTTCTCGACGACACCGGTGGATTGCGTGGCCGCCGCGTCGGAGCCGGCTTCCGGGCCGGTCAGACCGAAGCACGGAATCTCGTCGCCTTTCGCCAGACGCGGCAAATAGTACTTCTTCTGTTCCTCGGTGCCGTAGTGCAGCAGGAGCTCGCCCGGACCCAGCGAATTCGGTACCATCACCGTGACCGCGGCAGTAACCGAGCGCGAGGAGATCTTCGTCACCACGCGCGAATGCGCGATCGCCGAAAACCCGTGGCCGCCGTATTCCTTCGGGATGATCATGCCGAAAAAACCGTTCGTGCGCAGGAACACCCAGATGCTGGTCGGCAGGTCGCGCTGCTGGTTGATCTGCCAATCATCGAGCTTGGCGCACAGCTCCTGCACCGGGCCGTCCATGAACGCCTGTTCCGCGGCGGTGAGTTTTGGTGGCGCGAAGTCGAGCAGCTTCTCCCAATGCGGACGGCCGGAAAACAATTCCGCATCCCACCACACCGTGCCGGCGTCGAGCGCGATGCGTTCGGTTTCGCCCAGGCGCGGCAGCACCGGCGCCATCAGTTTCATCGCGAAGCGCGAGATCAACAGGCGCCGCAGTAGCGGCAGGCCGAAGATCAGCGCCAACGCGATCAGCGCGCTGACGGCGCCTTCGAACAGCAGCGGCGAGGCGACGCCGCACACACGCCAGCCAATCAGCCACACGGCGCCGGCGCCGGTCCAGGCGAAGAATCCGTAGCCGAGAAACAACAGTGCGCTCAACACAATGAGCGCAACGAGCAAAGTGATCAGCATGGCCACTCCGCGGCAGGGTTGGGCAGACGTCTATCTTCCGCCGCCATCGCGGAAAAGCAAGCTATTGGGCCTGATTCAGGTCCGACGTGTTCCAGTTGAACTGCAGGTACAACACGTTGGCGTTGCCGGAGGCGTCGAAGCGCACCCGGCATTCGTAAGACTGCTTGTCCTCGCTCGGCAGGCCCTTGTCCAGCACGACCGTGGAGGTGAGCAGCAGCGTGCCGGCGGATTCCTGCTTGGCGTGCGCGGCCAGATCTTGCAGATCGATGGTGAAGCTGCGGCCGTTCATGCGCTTGACGATTTCGGTGTTGCACGCCGCTGCCGCCTTATCGTTGCGGCCGCCGCCGCAGGCGGCCAGCAGCAGACTGAAGCCGAGCACCATGCTTGTGCCGATGCGCATATCGCCCTCCCGTGTGGGTGCCGCCGACGCGGCGCAAAGCACCATTGGAGTTCATGTTACGCATTGGCGGGGCAAGCGCAAGCCGCGCTGCGGCAGTTCTTGATTCCGGTCAATCGCCCCGCAGTACCGCCTGCGCTGCCGACACGATCGCGACGGTCCAGCGCGCATACATGGACGCAGAAGGGTGCAGGCCGTCGGCGGCAAGCATGTCCGCCGCGCCCCCGCGGTCGCGCGCGATCGCCGTGACATCGACGTAGCGGGCGTGCTGCGCGGCGGAAATTTCGGTGGCCGCGGCGTTGAATGCATCGATTTCACGCGCGATCCGGGCGCGGTCGCGGCCGCTTTCCGCGCCGAAACGGGTGACACCCCAATCCGGGATGGAGACAACCAGGACGCGCCGCGGATCGGCGCCGGCCAGCGCGATGGCGCGGCGCAACAGGGTGCGGAATTCCGCGCGGTAGTTTTCCACATCGCGGCCGCGATACTGGTTGTTGACGCCGATCAGCAACGTGACCAGTGCGTAGGGTGGGTGGAAAGCATGAACATCCATCGCGGCGAGGAGTTCGTCCGTGGTCCAGCCGGTGCGCGCGAGGATTTCCGGATCGGCGATCGCGACGCCCCGCGCGCGCAACGCGGCGACGAGTTGATGCGGCCAGTTTTCGCTTGGCGCAACGCCTTCGCCGATGGTGTACGAATCGCCGAGCGCGAGAAATCGCGGCATCGGGGTCTGGTTGGTCGCGCCGGCGGCGAGCACGGCACCGGCGGCGAGGCTAAGCCACATGGCGCCGACGTGTTGCCGACACGCGCGCGAGGCAATGCTCGATGCGCACAAGCACCTCGCGCAGCAGCAGAGGCGGCGGCAGCAAGGTAACGCGAAAATGATTCGGTTCGGCGATGTTGAAGCCGCGGCCCGGCACAATCAGCACGCTCTCGGTTTCGAGCAGTTCGAGGGCGAAGGTGTGATCGTCGAAATCCGGGAATGCCGCGCTGCGCACGGATGGAAACGCGTACAGAGCGCCCTGCGGTGCGACAATTTCCAGAAATTCGCTTTGTGCACAATGTTCCACTAGTGCGCGGCGTGCCTCATGCAGACGCCCGCCGGGCGCGGTCAGCGTCGAGATCGTGTCCGGCCCGGCCAGGGCCGGTTCGACGGCCCACTGGCCTGGCACATTCGCGCACAGGCGCAGACTGGCGAGCAGATCGAGCGCGTGATGAATCTCGGTCAGGGATTCGCGCGCGCCGGAAAGACTGACCCAGCCCACGCGCCAGCCGCAGGCGCGGTGCACCTTGGACAACCCGCCGAACGTGAGCGTCGGCACCTCGTCCGCGAGCGGCGCGAGCGGTTCAAAACGCGCGCCGTCGTAGAGGATCTCGTCGTAGATTTCGTCGCTCAACAGGATCAGGCGATGCCGCTCGGCGATTTTCACGAGCGCGGCAAGCAGTTCGCGCGGATACACCGAGCCGGTCGGATTGTTCGGATTGATCACCACCAGCGCACGCGTGCGCGGCCCGATCAGTCGCTCGATCTCGTGCGGATCCGGCAGATGTCCGCGCGCGGCCGGGCAAGCGTAGTAGAGCGCCTTGCCGCCGTTGAGCGTCACCGCGGCGCTCCACAACGGATAATCCGGACTCGGCAGCAGCACCTCGTCGCCGGCATCGAGCAGTGCGCGCAGGCTCATGTCGATGAGCTCGCTCACGCCGTTGCCGATGAAGACGTTCGCGGCGGAAACGTTGCGCGCTCCGCGCGCCGTTTCACGCGCGGCGATCGCTTCGCGCGCGGACGTCAGACCCTGCTGCGGGCAGTACGCTTCGCTGTCGGCCACGTGAGCGGCGACCGCTTGGCGCAGGTGTTCGGGTGCGGCGAAGCCGAAGCGGCCCGGATTGCCGATGTTCAGATGCACGATGTCGCGGCCGGCGGCTTCCAGCTCGCGCGCGCGTCGCGACAGTTCGCCGCGAATATCGTAACGGACGTGAGTCAGACGCGGATTGGCGCGGAGCGGCGGGTGGGGCAGGGGTACGGACATGGTCGGAATATGGATTTGTTGTGGCGCAGCATGCTAGCCGAATGGCATGCGATTTCAAGCCGGATGCGCCGCACCGGGTAAGATGGCGATATGCAGACGATCGACGATCACGCGCACTTGACCGCCATCGGCTGGCGCGGCGACGCCGTCGACATGCCGCCCGGCCGGCGCCTGGCACGCGTCATCGCCCAGCATCGCAACGGGTACCGCTTGCACGATGGCGAAGCCGAATTCGCCGCACAGCCGGCGCCGCGCTTCCTGCGCCGCGATGTCGACCCGGTCGAACGCCCGGCAGTCGGCGATTTCGTCGTGCTGGCCGCCGCGGCGACACCGACGATAGAAGAGATCCTGCCGCGGCGCAGTCTGCTCGAACGCGCCGCGGCAGGCGAACGGCACCGGCGCCAGGTCATTGCCGCGAATGTCGACACCGTGTTCGTGTTGATGGGGCTGGACGGCGACTTCAATCCGCGCCGCATCGAACGCTACCTCGTGCTGATCGAAGGCAGTGGCGCGCGCGCCATGATCGTGCTGACCAAACTCGATAAAGTGGAAAATGCCGCATTTTCGGCAATGCGCGCGGAGCTGGAGACAGCCGTCCCCGGCGTCGAAATCCATGCGCTCAACGCCAAGGACGCGGCCAGCGTCGCGCCACTGTTGAAGTACCTGCAACCCGGCGACACCGCCGTGCTGGTCGGATCGTCCGGCGCCGGCAAGTCGACGTTGACCAACACCCTGCTCGGCGTCGAACGCCACGCCACCGCCGCAGTGCGCGGCCACGACAGCCGCGGCCGCCACACCACCACGCACCGTGCGTTGGTACAATTGCCGAGCGGCGGCTGCCTGATCGACACGCCGGGCATGCGCGAGATCAAGTTCACCGGCGAGGAACAACTCGATGTGGCGAATTTCGCCGACATCGAGACGCTGGCGCTGGAATGCCGCTTCGGCGACTGTGCCCATGTCAGCGAACCCGGCTGCGCGGTGCGCGCGGCGTTGGAGTCCGGCGAATTGGACTCGGCGCGCTGGCAGGCCTGGCTGAAATTGCGCGACGAGATCGCCGCCGCGAGCGACGCACTCGAAGCGCAACTCAAGCGCAAGTCCGCCACACGCGTGGCGAACAAGACGTTGGGCAAGCGCCCGACGGAGAAATACGGGCGGCGCTGAGAGCAAGCAGACGCCGCCGCGGCTGGAAACCCAATGCCCCCCTGGGCCGCGTAATCACGGACATTCTCTTGAACGACACCTCGAACAGGCCTTTATCCGAAGATGCGGACCGTCTCGCCGGCGTGCCGCCCGCTGCGCTGCCGTTCGTGGAGTCGGGCAGCCAGGCATTGCGTGCGCGCCGGCCGGACACGGCCGAAGGATCCTTGCGCGCGGCTCTGGCACAGGCGCCGGGGCATCCCGAAATCCAGCGCTTGCTGGGCGTCGCTTTGCGTCTGCAGAACAAGAACACCGAAGCTCTGAAGCTGCTGCGACTGGCGGCGGAGCGATGGCCGGACGATGTCCTGATTCAGAACGGACTCGGCACTGCCCTTGATGCCTGCGGCGAACGCGAAGCGGCAATCGCCGCATTCCGGCGCGCCTGCGAACTGGCGCCGGGTTCGGGTGCGCTATGGGCCAATCTGGGCAAGACGCTCGGCGATTACGGGCATTACGAAGAGGCAGTGACGGCGCTCGAGCACGCGGCCCGCCTTTCCGATCATTCGGCGACCCGGATACGTCTGGCCTATGCGCTGCGGGCGGTGGGTCGCATCGACGATTCGGTGCAATGCTTCCGCCAGATGCTTGCGCACAATCCCGCCGATACCACGGCCTGGCTCGGACTGGCCGGCATGAAGACGCGGGCGATGGGGAGCGCGGACATGGAGGCGATCCAGCGCCTGTTGCAGCGCAAAGACCTGAAGCCCGGCGAATACATTTCCCTGGAGTTCGCCTTGGCCAAGGCGCTCGAAGACCACGGCCGCTACGCCGAAGCCTTTGCGGCGTATGCGCGCGGCAATACGCAGACGCGGACCATTCATCCGTGGTCTGCGCCGCAATTCAGCGCCTTCGTCGACCAGATTATGGCCTCGTTCCGGCGCCCGCTGGATGGAATCCCGGGCAGCCTGGGCGAACAGGTGATTTTCATCGTCAGCCTGCCGCGATCGGGTTCGAGTCTGACCGAGCAGATCCTGGCGTCGCACCCGCAAATCGACGGCGCCGGCGAACTGGACGCCACGACCACGGTCATCGAAGCCGAATCGCGCCGGCGCGGACTGGCGTTTCCGCAATGGGTAGCCACGGCGACTGCCGAGGATTGGCAGCGCATGGGTCGCCACTATCTGGCCGTCACCTCGCGTTGGCAGCGTCCGGGCATGCGTTTCACCGACAAGCTGCCGGGCAACTGGTCGCGGGTCGGGGCGATTTTCGCGATGCTGCCCGGAGCGCGCGTGATCGATTGCCGGCGCGATCCGCTGGAATCGTGCTTCTCGTGTTACCGCACCTTGTTCAGCGAAGGCAATCAGCCCTTCAGTTACGAGCTCGGCGACATCGCGGCGTACTGGCGCGACTACGATCGCAGCAGCCGGCATTGGCAAGCGCTGTATCCGCAGCGTTATCGCGTACAGTCTTACGAGAGCCTGGTCGCCGATCCGGAAAACCAGGTGCGCGAATTGCTGGATTTTTGCGGGGTACCGTTCGATGCGGCCTGCCTCAGATCGCATGAGACCCGGCGCAGCGTGCGCACCGCCAGCGCCAGCCAGGTACGTGAACCCATACGCCGCGATACTGCGCGCACGGACAAATACGGTGCGCTGCTCGATCCCCTGCGCGCGGCGCTCGGGCTTGCGAGGATCGACAACCCGCCGCCTTGATCGAGGCGGCTTCCTGCCGGCTTCGAATTCAGGAATATCGCCATGCTGACTCCGCAACAACGCCTGGCCGGCTTGACGCCGTCCGTGGCTCAACAGGTAATCGCGTGCACGCGAGCGCTGGAAGGCGGTCGCTTGGACGAAGCCGAGCGCGGTGCCGTCGCGGCATTGGCGCTGGCGCCGGGACATCCGGAGATCCTGCGGCTGGTCGGCTCGATCCAGGTGGCGCGCGGCCGTAACGACGAAGCCGTGGAAACCCTGGTGCAATCGCTCAAGCAGAGGCCGGGGGATGCGGAGGCCATGCACATGCTGGCGCATGCGTATATCGGGCAACGCGACATGGCCAATGCGTTCGGCGCCAGCCGCCGTGCCTGCGAGCTCGCGCCGGAACGGGCGGATTTCTGGTTCACGATGGGGCAAGTGTTGTTTGCGCGCAGCCAGCACGCGCTGGCGATCGTGGCGCTGCAGCACGTATTGAAACTGGCCCCCGGGCACGTCGGCGCGCGCATCACGCTGGCGCACGTCATGAACGCTGACGGACGGGTTCAGGAAGCCGCCGCGCAGTACCGCGAAATACTCGCCGCCGATCCTGCGAAAGGACAGGCGTGGTGGGGACTGGCGACGCTTAAGCCGCTGCCGCTGGACACCGCCGACATCGCGCAGATGCAGCGCGTGTTGGGCGGCGATATCGGCTACAACGATCGCATCGCCACCGGATTCGCCCTCGCGCACGCGCTCGAAGAAGCGCGCGATTACCCGCGCGCCTTTGCCGTGTTGCGCGAAACGAACGCGGTGGCGAATGCCGCGCAGCCGTGGCAGCGCGAGCGCTTTGTGGAAAACCTGGACAAGATCGTCGCGGCATTTTCCGGACCGGTCGCCGACGCCGGCAACGACCAGGGCGCAGAGGTGATTTTCATCACCAGCATGCCGCGCTCGGGCTCGACCTTGACCGAGCAGATCCTCGCGTCGCACTCGCAGGTCGAGGGCACCAGCGAGTTGCCGGACGTCCTGCAGATCATCGTCGACGAATCCGACCGCGTGCGCAAACCTTTCCCGGAGTGGGTGCCGACCCATACGGCGGCCGACTGGCGCGCCCTTGGCCAGCGCTACCTGGCGCGCACGGCGTGCTGGCGCGGGCAGCGCCCGCGCATGACCGACAAGATGCCGGGCAACTGGCTCTACGTCGGCGTGATCCAGGCCATGTTGCCCCGGGCGCGCATCCTCGTCGCGCGCCGCGACCGTCTGGAAACCTGTTTCGGCTGTTACCGCTACCTGTTCAGCGGGCACGAATACACGCATTCGTTCGACGATCTGGGCATCTTCTGGAAGGGTTTCGACCGGCTGTGCGATTTTTGGCAGCAACGGCACCCGGATCGCGTGCGCCAGCAGCAATACGAGGACTTGATCGCCGATCCGGAAGGACAGATCCGTGCCCTGCTGGAATTCTGCGGTCTTCCCTTCGAGGAGACGTGCCTTAACTTCCACCAGACCGAACGCCGCGTGACCACGCCGAGCGCGGGCCAGGTGCGTCAGCCGATCCGTCGCGATACCGCGCGCACC
Organism: Pseudomonadota bacterium; assembly: GCA_021781425.1. Classification (GTDB taxonomy): domain Bacteria; phylum Pseudomonadota; class Gammaproteobacteria; order Xanthomonadales; family Rhodanobacteraceae; genus Rudaea. Next base: position 1,150 of record JAJXWU010000222.1, on the reverse strand, counting down.
GACAAGTACGGCGCGTTGCTGGATCCGTTGCGCAAGGAACTCGGACTTGCGCCATTTGCGGCGGAGTAGCGAGGTCGCGCTATAGTGCCCGGCATGGCCGATTCGCCGGTATCGCCCGAAGCCATCGCACAGCTCGACCGCCGCTTGGTCGCGGCGGTCAAGGGCGTCAAGCTGCTGGCTGCCCTGAGCTGGCCGGCGAGCGCGCAGGAAGCGTTCCTCGCCGGCTGGCGCGAAAAAAATCCACAATTACCCAAAGTGGAGTATGCGCAATCGGATTTTTCGCGCACGCGCGAGGAACTCGAGTCGGTTTATCTCGCTGCCGATGCGGGGCATCCGCTCGGCGATTACCTGCGCCGCAGCGCGCAATCCTGGCGCATCGCCACCGAATTGCTCGACGCCGCGGGCACGCCGGCCGTCGCCGCACACTCGATCAATTTGTTTGGCCGTCCGAACGACCGCCTGCCGGGTGGTACGGTCAGCACCCTGGACGCGGCGCGGCACTTCATCGAATTGGCCGACGAACTCGGCGGCGAGATCGCGGCGCACGAAGCCGACTACTGCATTCCCGCCGACGTGTTGCAACAGGAATTGCAGCAGCGCCTGGACGCCTTCTTCGGCGCCGGTGTCGTGCGCGTGGAAACCGATCCGGACCTGATCGCCAAGGCGGCGGCCGGCGCCAGGCGTATTCGCCTGCGTTCGGCGACGTGTTTTTCCGAATACGACAAGAGCCAGTTGCTCGAACACGAGGCGTTCGTGCATTCGCTGACCGCGCTCAACGGCCGCGCGCAACCGAACCTGGGCTCGTTCGCCACGAATTCGCCGCGCATCACCGCGACGCAGGAAGGTCTGGCGACGTTCGCTGAGCTGATGTCCGGGTCCATCGACATCGGCCGCATGAAGCGCATTTCCCTGCGCATTCTTGCCATCGACAAAGCGCTGGCCGGCGCGGATTTCATCGACGTGTTCCGCTTCTTTCTCGAAGCGGGCCAGACCGAGGCCGACAGTTTCGCCTCGGCCGCGCGTGTGTTCCGCGGCGCGCCACTGTCTGGCGGTAGCGCGTTCACCAAGGATGCGGTCTACCTGCACGGATTGTTGTCGGTGCACACGTTCTTCCGCTGGGCGCTGAAGAACAAGAAACTGCAATGAGATC
>JAJXWU010000059.1 GCA_021781425.1 Pseudomonadota bacterium | reverse complement strand
TGCCGACCAGCACGTCGAACTTGCCCAGGCGCAGGTCGCGGAGAATTTCCACGCGCTCGACCGTTTCGATGTCCGAATGCAGGTAGCGCACGCGCACGCCGTGTTCCTCGAGGTAATCGGTGAGGTTCTCGGCCATGCGCTTGGTCAATGTCGTCACCAGCACGCGATCGCCCATCGCCACGCGCGCGTTGCATTCGCCGAGCAAATCGTCGACCTGCGTACGCACGGGCCGCACTTCCACTTGCGGATCGACCAGGCCCGTCGGCCGCACCACGAGTTCCACGATGTTGCCTTGCGTGTGCGCGAGTTCGTACTTGCCGGGTGTGGCGGAAACGAAGATGCAGCGCGGCGCGCGGCGCTCCCATTCCTCGAACTTGAGCGGGCGGTTGTCCAGCGCCGAAGGCAGACGGAAACCGAATTCGACCAGGGTTTCCTTGCGCGAGCGGTCGCCCTTGTACATCGCGCCGAGCTGCGGAATGGTCACGTGCGATTCGTCCACAACGAGCAAGGCATCGGCGGGCAGGTAATCGAACAGGCACGGCGGCGGCTCGCCCGGCGCGTGTCCGGTCAGATGGCGCGAGTAATTTTCGATGCCGTTGCAGTAGCCGATCTCGGCCATCATCTCGATGTCGAACTGGGTGCGTTGCTGCAGGCGCTGCGCCTCGACCAGTTTGTTAGCCGCGTAGAGTTGTTCCAGGCGTTCCTTCAATTCCGCCTTGATCGTTTCGACCGCTTCGAGCACGGTGCGGCGCGTGGTCACGTAATGCGAACCGGGATAGATCGTGTAGCGCGGAATCTTGCGCGTCGCCGCGCCGGTGAGCGGATCGAACAGGCTGAGGTTTTCGATCTCGCCGTCGAACAATTCGATGCGCACCGCTTCCATCTCGTTTTCCGCCGGAAACACGTCGATGGTCTCGCCGCGCACGCGATACGTGCCGCGGTGCAGTTCGTAGTCGCCGCGTTCGTACTGCAATTCGGTCAGGCGCCGCAGAAGTTCGCGCTGGTCGATGCGCTCGCCGCGCACCAGATGCAGCACCATGCGGTGGTATTCGCCCGGATCGCCCAAGCCGTAGATCGCCGATACCGTGGCCACGATCACCGCATCGCGGCGCTCGATCAGCGCCTTGGTCGCCGACAGACGCATCTGCTCGATGTGCTCGTTGATCGACGAATCCTTCTCGATGTAGGTGTCGCTGGACGGAACGTAGGCTTCCGGCTGGTAGTAGTCGTAGTAACTGACGAAGTATTCCACCGCGTTGTGCGGAAAGAATTCCTTGAACTCGCCGTAGAGCTGCGCCGCGAGCGTCTTGTTCGGCGCCAGCACCAGAGTCGGTTTCTGTACGCGCTCGATGACATTGGCGATGGTGTAAGTCTTGCCCGAGCCGGTCACGCCGAGCAGGGTCTGGTGGGCGAGGCCGGACTCGAAACCGGCGATTAGCCTCTCGATCGCGTCGGGCTGATCGCCGGCGGGACGGTAGGGTGCAACGAGCTGGAAGCGGTCGGACATCGGCATCGCTCGGTGACGCAATCGAACCGCTGATTATAGTCTGTCCGGGATCGTGGAGTCGGCGTTTTCCTACGTTCGGCGGCGCCTCATGCCGATCCCACGCCTGCGGCGCGATTCCTAGCATGGCGCCATCGTCGAGGAGCCACCGCCATGCGCCAGCCATCATCGAAAAACGTCCGTGGAATCACCCTGATCGAATTGATCTTCGCCATAACCATCGCATCCGTGCTGTGCGCCGTCAGCTTGCCCGCCTTGGGCAGCTTGCTGCAAAGCGGACAGTCGCGCAGCGCGCACAACGCGTTGGTCGCGGCGCTGAATCTCGCGCGCAGCACGGCGGCATCACGCCAGTCCGATATTTCCATCTGTCCGAGCCGCGATGGCGCGACCTGCGACTACGCGATCTGGTGGCAGCAGGGCTGGATCGTGTTCGCCGACGCCAATCACGACGGTGTGCGCACCGATCGCGAAGCCATCATCCATGTCGGGCAGATGCACGACGGCATGGCCATCGCCAGCACCGCCGGGCGCCGCCACGTGATCTATCGCGCTGACGGCACCTCCGCCGGAAGCAATCTCACCTTCACCTTCTGCGACAGGCGTGGTCCGGCGAGCGCGGATACCGTGGTGATCAGCAACGCCGGACGCATCCGCTCCGGCAAGGCCACGGCCACCCAGGCTGCGGCCGCCTGCGCCGGGCTGCCGGCACCTTGACCAAAGTCGCATTGTCCATGAAAATACGCGGCTCGCTCCGAGCATTTCCCCGATAGCTCAGCGGTAGAGCAAGTGACTGTTAATCACTGGGTCGGCGGTTCGATCCCGTCTCGGGGAGCCAATCTGGTACGTAGCTGGGCACTAAATTGGGTGTCCCAGCTACGTACGACTTGGCTGCAGTGCCGAGCGCGCTCTTGGGGCCAGATATCAAGACCTTCCGCTGTGTCAGCGTCACGTTGCTGACCAAGGCCCTCAAATAGCGCCTGCCGAAGCCCGACGCTCGGTCCAGCAGCTTCGCACGCAATGTCGCCTAGGCCGAGGGTGCGGGCGGGAATGGAGCATCGTCGCAACTTGCCGCGCACAATCGAGGTTGTCACGCGCACAGCCAGCGTCTGAGCCGCGCGTATACTTCCGCGCGGTCGAGCAAATCCATGTGGTTCATGCCGTAGCCGACCCATTGCCGGGTTTTCGGGAAACTCAGGTTTTTGCTTGGATCG
>JAJXWU010000057.1 GCA_021781425.1 Pseudomonadota bacterium | reverse complement strand
GTTCGGGAATCGCGGCAGCGGCGGACGTGGCTCCCCGTGTGCGTGCCGAAGTCGCGGCGATCGGGAGCGCGGACGTGCTGCTGGTCCTGGCGGATCAGACCACGCCGATGCTGGCGCCGCTGCGCCCTGACACCGACTATCGCGCGCGGCGCCGCGCACTGGTCTCGGCGCTGCGCGAGCGCGCGGACGCGGATCAGGCGGACGTGCGGGATTGGCTGGACGCACAAGGCATCGCGCATCGCGATTTCTGGATCGTCAACCTGATTCAGGCGCGGATTCCCGCATCGGCGCTCGCCGGCCTGGCGGCGCGAAAGGACATCGCGCGCATCGATCCGAATCCGCTTATCGCCAATGCCCTGCCACAGCCGCTCCCGACCACGACGGCGCCCTTGGCAACTGGAATCGCCTGGGGCGTGAGTAAAATCCACGCGCCGCAGGTCTGGGCTTTCGGTGATACCGGACAGGGCGTCGTCATCGGCGGCGAAGACACCGGCTACCAGTGGGATCATCCGGCGCTGAAGACGCACTATCGCGGCTGGAACGGCACCAGTGCGAATCACAACTACAACTGGCACGATGCTATCCACGATTCTCCGTACAGCGCGCCGTGCGTCAACAATTCTCCTACACCGTGTGATGGTATGGGGCACGGTACCCATACCATGGGCACGATGATAGGAGACGACGGCGCGGGCAATCAGATCGGCGTCGCGCCGGGCGCGGAGTGGATCGGTTGCCGCAACATGGATAAAAACGGCACCGGTACGCCGGCGCGCTACATCGAGTGCATGCAGTGGATGCTGGCTCCGACTGATCTATCCGGGAGCAATCCGAATCCCGACTTGGCGCCGGATATCGTCAGCAACTCCTGGTATTGCGCGGTGTCCGAAGGCTGCACGATTGGCAACGAAATCGAAACGGCGGTGAGTAATCTCGTTGCGGCGGGAATCTTCTACGTGGCGGCAGCGGGAAACAACGGGAGCAGCGGGTGCGTCTCCATTGCCGGGCCGCCTGCAACCTACGATGCCAGCTTCGTGGTCGGAGCGACGGGCAGTACCGATGCATTGGCCGGTTTTTCCTCACGCGGTCCGGTGACCGGCAATGCGAAAATCCGGCCAGATATAGTGGCGCCAGGCGTGAACATCTATTCCAGCATTCCGACCAACGGCTACACGACGATGCAAGGCACCAGCATGGCTACGCCGCACGTGGCGGGCGCCGCGGCGCTGCTGATGTCGGCGTTTCCGGCACTGAAGGGCAAGCCGACGGAAGTCGCTTCCCTCCTGCGCGAGACGGCGATCCAGGCTGGCGTGACCGATCCGGTTCCAGAAACCTGCGGCGGCATTGCCAGCACGATCTGGCCGAACTACGCTTTGGGTTACGGACGCGTAGATGCGCTGGCGGCATACAACGACGTGATTTTCATCGATGGCTTCGACCGCTGACAAATCCAATGCCGCTCCCGATTCCGGCGAGCGGCTCGTCGTCGCGATTTCCTCGCGTGCGCTTTTCGATCTGGGCGAAAGCCACGAGTTGTTCGAGAACGAGGGTCTGGAGGCCTACCGCGAATTCCAGATGGCGCGCGAGGACGAACTGCTTGCACCGGGTATCGCGTTTCCGCTGGTGCGCAAGCTCCTGCGCCTGAATGCCGGTGCATCCGAGCCACGCGTGGAGGTCGTCCTGCTCTCGCGCAATTCGGCCGACACCGGCCTGCGCATCTTCAATTCCATCGAGCATTATGGCTTGCAGATCGCGCGCGCCGTATTTACCGGCGGCGCATCGACGTCGCCCTACGTGCCTTCCTTCGGCGCGCAGCTGTTCCTCTCGGCGAATCCGGAAAGCGTCGCCGCGGCGCTGGACGCCGGCATTGCGGCAGCCACGATCCTGCCGTCCAAGGCGCCGGCGACAGCCAGCGACCAGGTGCGCATCGCGTTCGACGGCGACGCGGTGATCTTCGGCGACGAATCCGAGCGCGTGTCGCAGGAGCAGGGTATCGAGGCCTTCCATCGCAATGAGGTTGAAAACGCCGACACGCCGCTGTCCGGCGGACCGTTCCGCGGGTTCCTTGCCGCCTTGCATCGCCTGCAGGCCGCGTTTCCGGCGGGGGATGATTCGCCGATCCGCACCGCACTCGTGACCGCGCGTTCGGCGCCGGCGCACAAGCGCGTGATCCTCACCCTGCGCAGCTGGGGGGTGCGCCTGGACGAAGCCTTGTTCCTCGGCGGCCGCGACAAGGGACCGTTCCTGGAAACCTTCGGTGCCGACATCTTCTTCGACGATTCGCATGCCAATGTCGAATCCGCGCGCCGACACGTGGCGACGGGACATGTGCCGCATGGCGTGCGCAACAAGGCGGATAAACCCTGAGTGGAAGCGAATCCCGCATCCCTCGCGCCGCGGATCCTTGTCGAAGAAGTCGCCGACGGCGGCCATGTCGCGAATGCGCTGTTTCGAAGGCGCTACAAGACCGATGCGCCGGATTTTCCGCATCATGTCGTCGCCAGCTGGAGCGACGGAACAAACCGGATTCCTCTGTGCTACATCCATTTCACCGCCGTCGGCGAGATCCTGCTCGGCGGAGGAGCCTGCGTGGACGATCGTGCGCTGCGCCGCGCACCGGCGGATTTGCGCCGTGCCATCCGCGCCGCGGGTGGACTCTATCGTCATTGCCTGGCATGGTCGGTACGTCATTTCGCGCCACGTTGCGCGGCGATTTTCGGCTATTGC
>JAJXWU010000139.1 GCA_021781425.1 Pseudomonadota bacterium | reverse complement strand
GATGCAGACGCTCCTGCACGCTGTCGAAACTCTGCAGCCAGCCGGCCACCGGCATGGCCGCGGATGCGGCGATGCGCAGGTTGGCGGACAGATCCACGTTGGGCGTGCGCCATTCCACGCCACTCGTATCCGGCTTGACGCCACGCGTGATCAGCAGATCCTCGCCGTTGCCGGCCTTTGCGTTCTGCGCCGTGGCTTGCTCAAGCGTGTAAGGCGCGGCAGCATCCAGGCGCCAGCCGTTCACCATCGTGCCGCGTACGCGGTCGCGCGCATACCAGCCGGCACCCGAGAAATCCAGCCAGGCCTCGCGTTGCAGCTTCAGCCGGTTGGCGGCATCCGAGGCGAGGCCGCGCGAGCGTTGTTCGATAGTCAGCCTGCCACCGTCGCCGAGCGCGAACGCGGGCAGGTTCTGCCAGTCGCCCGGCACCTCGGACTGGTGCGGATCGACCTGCACGGCGCCGCTCGCCGCAGTCACGCGCAGGTGCGTATCGGCGGCATAGCTCCAGATTTCCTGCTTCGGCCACGGCGCAGGCGCGAGGCGCGCGGTAACCGCCGTCAACGGCGCCAGCGCACGCGCGCGCAGAGTCAATGTGGCGTTGCCGGGCTGCACTTGCACTCGCAGTTTGCCGTCGGCATCGAGCCGCGCAGGCCAGTCGCCGTCGATGGACAGCGGTGCGTAACCTTCCGGCAGCACCGGCCCGAGCGTTTCTTCGCGCGCTTGCCCGGAAACGTCGAGCAGAATTTGCGTGGTCAGCCGCGCAGGCACGCCATCGGCGAGCTTGCGGAAAACGCGAACATCGATATGGTCGGCTTGCGGTGCGACCGTGTTGCCGCGGCCGAGGGTGATTTCGCCGCCGTCGCGCTGGATCTGCGCGACCGGCTTGCCATCCACGTCGAGGGCGATCAGGCCGACGGTTTGCGGAACCGCCAGCGTCTGCGGACGCTCGCGCCAGGGAATCGTGCCCTTGATCGCGTAGCTGCCCGGAGCCAGCCACAGCGCCGGCGTGCCGCCGTGCTCGAGCACCGGCTGCGCCTGTCCATTCACCGTGACCTGCTGCGGCCAATGCCGCGCATCACCCGGCAGGTACGCCCAGCTCCGCGCTTCCACGCGCCAGGCGATGGTAAACACTGCGCCATCGGCATTCGCGTCCAGATGCAGCGTGCCAGGCCAGGCGCAGACGAAATCGCCCGGCGCATTCGGCGCACGCGTGGCCGCAAACGGGCAGGCGCGGTAGTCCAGATCGTGCATGACCCAGGCGCGCCAATCCTTCAGCGCGGACGGAATTTCCGCATCCGGCGTCTGCGCGTGTATACCTGTGGAAAAAGCAAGAATGCATCCTAGCAGTGCGAAACCGATGCGCATGAATCGCTCCCGAGGGTGAGGTGGCTGCGTGATGCAACGCGTAAGGCGAGGTGGCGGGGTCAGGGTGTGTCCGCGCCGGCAAACAGGCGCCACGCCTGTTCAGCCGCGGCGAGCACGAAACCGGCGAGAAAAAACATGTAGCTCCAGCGCAGATAGCGGTACTTGTGGCGATCGAGATAGCTGCCGAGCGCGTAGATGTCACCAACCCAGGCGGCGTATGGCGTACCGTCCGGGGTCAACACCTTGTGCATCTCGTCCAGATAGCGTTCGCGCGTCAGCCCGCCGAAATGGCCGAAGAACAGCGGGTTGAATTCTGCCGGCAAGTCGGCGCCGTGCGGCTTGAGCAGACGGTATTTGGGCAGCACCGCAAGGATCGCCAGTAACAGCGCGATCAGGGTGAACACGCCGAGGGTGAGCGCGGACAGACGCAGCGAAGCGTCGGTCGTGCGGCCGAACACCAAGGTCAGCACGATCGAGGCGACCGTGATGATGATATTGGCCTTGTTGTCGGCCATCATCGACAGGGTGATGTGGTGCTGCTGCACGTTGCGCAGCAGATTGTCGGCGGTATTGCGTTCGGGGATGTCCGCGAACGATCCGGCGCGTGGCGGCGAGGCAGGCTCCATCGGCGTCTCCCGCGTGACAGAATAGCTGCCATGATAGGAACCGCGCGCCGGCTTGGCAATCGCTTCGCGTTGTGCACCGCCGTGCTAGCGTTGGGCGGCTGCGCCAACGTGTTTTTCGCAGCGGTGGACAAGCTCGAATACACGCGCAGCGTGATCGAGCGCGACCACATCGTTTTCGATGCCGCCCATGGCCTGGCGCTCGACGCCTATGCACCGGCCGGGGCTAGCGGCGATCCGGTCGTGGTGTTCTTCTACGGCGGCAGCTGGAGCGAGGGCAAGCGCCACTGGTACCGCTACGTCGGCGACGCGCTGGCCAACCATGGCGTGGTCGTGTTCATTCCCGATTACCGCAAATACCCGAACGTGCGCTTTCCCGCCTTCATGCACGACGCCGCCAACGCCATGCGCTGGGCGCGCGACCACGCCGCAGAATTCGGCGGCGATCCAGCGCACGTGTTCGTGATGGGTCATTCCGCCGGCGGCCAGATCGCCGCCCTGCTCGCCTGCGACAAGCGTTACCTCGCGGCCGTCGGCATGCAGCCGCGCGACCTCGCCGGCATGATCGGCGTGGCCGGCGCCTATGCATTCCTGCCGTTCGTCGAGGATGAGCCAGAGATCTTCGGCGACGATGCGAACGGCCGCTATGATTCGCAGCCGATCAATTTCGTCGACGGCCACGAGCCGCCGATGCTGTTATTGCAGGGTAGCGCAGACGACGAAGTACCGCCGAGCAACGCCGAG
>JAJXWU010000207.1 GCA_021781425.1 Pseudomonadota bacterium | reverse complement strand
ACGTCGATCCCATCAGGTTAGGCATAAATCCGGCGGAGCCATTCTTCCTGTTCAGCAAACCTGCCTGACGCCGGGTTTTCTATTTATATCTGCTGTTTTCGCCGAGTCGATTTCGGAACCTACGATTTGTTTGCCGTGGTTTGTGGTACGGATTGATTGAAGGAAATCGAAATGGCAATCCAATTCACGGCGCACAATATCCGGCTTGATGATGGCATACTCACAAGACCGGCCGCGAAACGCACCATGGAGCAGTATCCTTGGTTTATTTCTGCGCGCAAGATTCTCGACTGTCTGTTCCAGGGTGACAAAAGTAGCATCCGGATCGCAGACCTTGGTTGCCTTGAGGGTGGGTACGCTGTTGAGTTCCGCGATTAGGATTTGATGTTATCGGAATCGAAGTGCGTGACGCCAATATCGCCGCGTGCAATTTCGTGAAATCGAAGGTCAACCTGCCGAATTTGACGTTTGTCCAGGACGACGCGTGGAACATTACAAAATACGGGAAGTTCGATGCTGTGTTTTGTTGCGGGTTGCTGTATCACTTGGACCGGCCGAACGAATTTTTGAGGCTGCTGTCGTCGGTTACGCGAAAGGCAATGATTTTACAGACGCATTTCGCAACTGGCGGTCATTCGCCGAATGCCGCGTTGCAAGTCTTCCGCAAGGCACAGCAATTTTTGGCCAAAATAACAGGATCTCCACCGACTAGGGACATTCAGAACCACCTGTCCCCTCTGTGTGAGAATGAAGGACTCATCGGACGTTGGTATATCGAGTTTCCGAGCGATAGCTCCTTTGCTGAGCGCTCGATATCGCGATGGGCATCGTGGAACAACCGTCGTTCCTTCTGGATCCAACGAGAGTACCTGCTTCAGGCAATCCGCGATGCAGGCTTCGGTTTGATCCTCGAACAGTTCGACAGTCTTGCGCCGAATATTGCGGACAGCATGCAGACCGGGTACTACCGTGCTGAGCAACGAGGAACTTTCCTTGGGATCAAGACATAGCGCCGGTGTGGGTGCGCAGTCATGTCATCAAGTTCGTATTTCTGGCACCCCGCGTTTGCACAACATCATGAGCTTGTATGGCGCCACCCGAAACGCGCCGACGTACGTGGTAAACCTTGTAGTTGTGACTTTTTGCATTTGCTGGCGCAATCCACGCAACCACCTGCGGTTCGTCCAGATCCAGCGCAATGCGGCGGCATAAATGTCCCGCCAAATGTGCAAATCGCGCTTTATGCACGTCAGGATAATGCCTTCGCAGCTTAACGCCACCACATGTAACGCCAGCAGCGGCCACATTAGTGGAGTCGGCGTGCAGACAAACAACGTTGCGGTTTTGTTGCGCTCGCTCAGATGCCTGCGGCGGAATGTGCTGACGAACTGATTTAAGTCGTCGCGTGCGCCGCTGAACGACGCGCCACAGCGATGGCGGTAGCCGCTTTCCGCCAGTGCGGTCACGGCGTGCCCGCGCAGGCGCGCGGCACAGCACAGGTACAAATCTTCGGCAATGGATTCCATCCACTCCGGAAGCCCACCGAGTTCGTTCCACAGTGCGCGGGGCAAGAACAGGCATGCACCGATTGCCATCGCCACTTCGGCGCGCGTGGGATTGAGGTTCGGAACCGGGTTGTAGAAGGGGTCGAGCAGGCAGCCGCGATCGACGAGTTCGCCGCTTTGCCAGTCGTACTGTGGCAAGGTGAAAATTGCCGGCCTCGCATGCGCGCGCGCAGCATCGATGAGTGCTCGCAACGCGCCTGGCAGCAGTGCTGCGTCGTTGTTGAGTAACAGTACGAATTCGCTTTGCGTCTGCGCAACCATGCGGTTATTGGCGATGCAGAACCCTACATTCGTGCCGCTGCGCAGCACCTGAAGCTGCGGATAAGTTTCACACAGCAGCGCAACAGAACCGTCGCTCGAGGCGTCGTCGTGGACGATGATCTTGATCGTGTCGGCGTTATCTTGGGCAAGCACCGAATCGATGCAGTCGCGCAGCATATCCTCGCCGTTGTAGTTGGCGATGCAAACCGTACAGACCGGGTCAGTGGTCAGATCTGATACGACTTGAACCATGCCCAAGTCCGTTTCAGTCCCTCATGCAGATCGACAGCCGGTGACCATGCGAACTGATGGCTGGCGGCGTTGTGATCGAGGGCGACGCGTGGTAAATCGACCGCGCGTTGCGCGGCGTATTTACGCTGCAGGACATGGCCGGCGACGGCTTCGATCATGGCGAGCAGGTCGTTCAGGGAAATGGAATGCCCACTAGACGCGTTGAATATCTCATATCCGCTGCCGTCGGGTCGATTGATCGTCGCAAGGCATAGTGCAATGAAATCATCGATGTAGAGATAATCTCGCAGCGCTGATCCGTCACCCCAAATTGTCAATTGCTCTCGCCGCAGGAGGCAGCGCATCGCTGTGGGAATGACAGCAAATCCGTGACGTTCTTTCTGGCCGGGGCCATACACATTCGATGGCCGCAGGATACTCGCGTGCGCGCCGTACTGCGCGCACCACGCCGCGATGAATTGCTCGGCGGAGGCTTTGCCAGCACCATGGTATGAGCGCGGAAGTGTTGCCGTGTTTTCCACGGCGGCGGTTTGCCCGGGCGGATAGAGATTGCCGCCCGACGAGACAAAGAGCAGTTGAATGTCGGGGCGCGTCTGAAGCGCGCGCAATAACGCCAAGGTCGCATACAGGTTCGTATCGAGTTCGGCGAGCGGATCACCCGCGGTGCTACCTGGCGTGGATGTTGAAGCGAGGTGCACCACGGCGCGGCAGCCAATAAGAAGCGGCGTAAAATCTTCCGGTTCGCGCAATTCCCCAACGTGCCTTTGGACGCCTGCGGGTGAGTCGAATGCATTCCGGCTTGCAGCGATAACGCGTGTGCCGCACGCAGTGAGCGCGCGGACAAGATGCACGCCGATAAAGCCGCCAGCACCCGTGACGAGGACAGCGTCAGGCATTTGCTTTCCTTGTTTGCAGACGGCGATGGACGACAAGATAGCGAGCCGCACAGTCGTCCCAGGTACCGTACTCCACACGTGCCGCCGCGCGTGCCGCGGCGCCGAAATCCGCATTGGTGTGCGGATCTTCAGTACGCGTTATGGCGCGAGCGAACGCTTCGCGCGTGTCGCAAAGTAATCCGGTAACACCATCTCTAACAACGCCGTTGTGCGCGGGCATGCGCGAGGCGATGATCGGTAGGCCAGCGGCCATTGCCTCGAGCATGATTTGTGGACGGCCTTCCGCATGTTTGCTCAACGTCACCAAGCCGCTCGCCGATGGGAACCATTCGCTTGCGAGCATGTCAGCATCGGCCGGTCCGTGGTAGTGCACCCAGTCCGGCACGGTGATCGATTCCTGCATCGGGCCGAACAGGTGAAGTTCCCGCGCACGCGCGTCGTTGAACAGGGGCGCCGACCATTCGAACAAGGGACCGAGCTTGTCTTTTGTCAGGCGCGTCACCGCCAGCCAGCGTGCTGGCCTTTGCGGCGTGCGCGCAATCGTGTACCAGCGGGCATCAATGCCGAACGAAATGGGCACGACCTCGGCGAGATCACCAAATGCCGCCTGTAGCGGCGCGCGCATCCATTCCGAGTTCGGGCAGATCGCGACGCGCCGCCGCCGCATGATCCGGCGCAGCAGTGCGCGCATCAGCGGCAGGCGTAGCAGCTTAAGGTCGTTGCCGAGCACGCCGATTACGGCGGGTATGCCGTTGTCCGGCAGCGGCAGCGCGCACTGGAGCCAGTTGATGTGGTACGCGTCGACCCCTCGCTCGCGCCGGTATGCTCGTGAGAGTAGGCGCAACAGGGCAAGCGGCGCGAGCAAGCTGGCAAGTTCGCCGCCGCGCAGTAAGTGCGAGATACCACCCGCCAGCATCAGCCGCGCGAGCCATGCCGATTCGGCAGCGTTGGCGACAATTTCGACGTTGCTAGGTACTTCGCCGGGTGGCGCAAGCAGGTGCAATTGCACGTCGTCCGCGTGCGCGAAAGCGTCGACTAGGTGGCGGATGAAGACGCCACGCCAGTCGGCCCGGTCGCGGGGATACGATGTGCTTGCCATCAACAGTTGCATGCGCGCTATCGCGTCGGTGGATGCGCGATCCTAGCGGATATTCGCTGCGCGCGGAGCACGGTCACTGAGCCAGACGCTGGCGCAATTTGGTGATCTCGCTGCCGTAATAGTTCGCTTTGTCAAGGCGCGACGCTGCGTCGAGGTACCGTTGGGCCCGCGCCGGGTCGTCAACCGCCAGCGCGATCTTGGCGAGATTCAATTCGAAATATGGATTGGTCGGATCGGTCGCAACAGCGGCCAGGGTCAGGCTGATTGCCCCCTGGTGGTCGCCCAAAATGTTGAAGCGATAGGTGCCATAGTTGTTCATGATCATGGCGCGCATCGACGGTAGCAGATGCTGGTTGCCGAGCGCTGCGTAGACGAGCGGCGCCAGATCAAGCTCGGTGAGGGAGCCGGGCTCCATACTGGCGCGCACGAGCATGTCGGAAAACGTGTTCACGCGTGCATAGTAGGTCGCCTGTTGCAGGCGCATCTTGAGTTCAGTGAGCAGCGCAGGATCGACCGGACCGTGCTTGGCCCGGATCAGGATCAACTCGATCAGCGGGTCGAGCAGCGTCTTGTCGAGGTGGATCGAACGCTCCAAGTGCGGCAGTGCCCGGGTCTCGGCGGCGTCCCGCGCGTTGTGCGTTGCACCATCGACAATGATCTCCCGCGCGAGCTGGTATTGAGCACGAGCGGAGTCGGGATGGTTGCCTACCTCTGCGCTGGCAAGCGCGAGGGGACTTCGCCATTCGCCGGCGCGGATTGCGGTGATCGCCGTGAATGTGAGAACGCAGGCGAGCGCGATGCCCGTTCGTGCCAGTACTGGCCAGCGCCACACGAGCTGAGCCAGCGCGCACACAGTGCCCAGCACCAGCCCGGCCATCGGCAGGTAGTTGCGATGCTCGAACACAAGTTCGAGCGGCAAAAAAGTCGACTCCATCGCATGGCCGACGAAAAACCAGGCGATGCCGAAGGAAATGGCCGGGCGGGAGTTGCGGCATTTCCAGGCCACGCCTGCTAGCGCCAGCAAGAACACGATAGCGGGTAGCGTGGTCGTTGGATCCAATATCCCGGTCGAGGTAATTATGTCGTCGTGGAAGAAACCGAGCCAGTGCGGCAGCGGAATGAAGGTCCAAAGCAGGTAATCGCAAAGTACGCGAGGTTCAGTGAGCAGGCGTTGGGACAAAGTGAAATCGCGGATCGAATAAGCGGCCGCGAGCCAGTGGGGGTGGGCGATCAGATAGCCGGCCAGCAACAACAGCGGTGCGCCTATCGTGATCGCGAAAAACGTTTTGAGAATTGCAGCCGTGTGCGCCGACTTCGCGGCAAATCGGAATACGATGACTTCGATCACCAGGGCGTAAGCAAAGATTAGTGCGCCATTTTCCTTGCTGAATAGCGCGAGCAGGCCGAATGCGCAAAGGCCCAGTAGGGCTGTGCCCGCGCCGGATTCGCTGCGCAGTGTCTGGTATCGTCCTGCGGCGTAACAGAGCAGCCCGGCAAGCGTGAACAGCGCGGAAAGCTCGTTCATGCGTTGCACGATGTAGAGCACGCCGCTCACGTTCAACGGATGCAGCAGCCAGAGCCCGGCAGCTAGCGCGGCGCAAGCGGGCCCCGCGGCAGATGCCTCTTCGCCTGTCCTCAGCAGTCCACCAACCAAACGTGTGGCAAGCGCGTAGATGAGCAGAGCGTTGAGCAGATGAATGCCAAGATTGACGACCTTGAATGCGTACGGATCGATTCCGAACAGCGTCGCATCGAGTCCAAACGACAACATCGCGACCGGTCTGCGCAGGATGCCCGCGCTGGAAGAAACGGCCAGCGCCAGCCAGTCGTGTGCCGGGCCTAGCATCGCGTGCAAGGCAGGATTGTCGACGAGGGTTGGAAAATCGTCGAACAGGAAACCACCGCCAAGTCCGCGCGCGTAGGCGACAGTGCCAAGCACAGCGCACCCACCAATTACGAATGCTGGCAAGGTGCGCTGAATGTTTCGTTCGTACATGGCACCGGTTGCGGTCTGTCGTGTGGATTCTAGCGCACAAAAACGCCGCCCGATCGGGCGGCGTTTTCGAGCGACCAAGAACAGTCTATTACGAGCGGCAAGCGGCCGGCAGGTACTTGGACGGGATCGCGCTGGTGCATTTCCAGATAAGGATGGAGTCCGACGTGGTGGTTTGCGCGGTCGGGGTCGGCGTCAGCGTGAAAGTGCTGCTGGCTGCCGAATACAGGCTTGCATCAGCGGTGGTAGATACAGTGATGACGCCGGCTGCAACGGCTACGGAGGCGACATACGTACTCGACTGATTGTTGCAACCTGCGCTCAACGTGGTTGAAGGCAGACGGCCCTGCGACTGATAAAACTCGGCCACAGAACCTTTGCAGGCATCCGCTGCGACAACCGCTTCAGAGAGTTTGGCGCGAACGGTGTAGTCCTGGTAAGCCGGCAGCGCGATGGCGGCCAGAATAGCGATGATCGCGATAACGATCATCAGCTCGATAAGGGTAAAGCCTTGCTGGATCTTTTTCATGATGGGTCCTCTTGGGTTCATAACGACTTCGAAGTGATTGCCCCCGCCGATCCGGCTTGATCGCCTGCCTGCACGTCCTTGACCTTGGCCTAGCGCCAAGACGATCCGGATCGACTCGGAATAATACAGCAGATTCTGTGCCAGACAGCACTTCCAAAAATTTGATGGATATCCGAATTTTTTTGTGACAGCAGTCAACAAACGAACGGGCATGGCCATCAGTTCGCGCTGAGCGTCAACAAGTGACGCAATGCGTCAGTTTATTATACTGTTACCACTGCCGATGGGGTGATGCCGCGCAAGCTACGACCGATGCGGCGTCAAGACCGATGAGCGGGTGCGCCTTGGGGCTTTTGCGCAGAACGCCGATACATCCCGTGGTCAATCTATGCCCAGTTTTTTCAGCTTGTAGCGCAGTGCGCGGAAGGTAATACCGAGCTTCTTGGCCGCCGCGGTCTTGTTGTAGCGGGTTTCCAGCAGCGCTTTTTCGATGGCTTCGCGCTCCAGGTTGCTGATGTAGCCCTCCAGGCCACCGTCGCCGTCAGGGCCGTCGCCAATGGCGTCATCGAGGTCGTCCGCGGCCACCACCGCCGCTTTCTGCGCGGAAGCGGGCACGAGACGCAAGTCGTCGGGTTTGATCGTATTCGCTTCGCACAACGCCACGGCGCGTTCGAGCACGTTCTCGAGCTCGCGTACATTGCCCGGAAATCCATAGGCAAGCAGGGCGGCCAGTGCATCGGGCGTGAGCTTGGCGGGCGGTTGACCGCCCTCGGCGGCGAGGCGTTCGAGCACGCGGCCGGCGAGCTTGGGAATGTCGTCGCGGCGTTCGCGCAACGGCGGCACGCGCAGTTCGATCACGTTGATGCGGTAGTACAAATCCTGGCGGAAATGCGCGCTTTCGACGAGCCTGGCCAGGTTCTTGTGCGTGGCCGAGAGGATGCGTACGTCCACCGGCACTTCGGCGCGTCCGCCGATCGGACGCACGGCTTTTTCCTGGATGACGCGCAAGAGCTTCACCTGCATGTGGACCGGCAGTTCGGCCACTTCGTCCAGGAACAGGGTGCCGCCGTTGGCCGCCTGGAACAGACCGTCCTTGTCGGCCTGCGCGCCGGTGAACGAACCTTTCTTGTGGCCGAAGAATTCCGATTCCATCAATTCCGACGGAATCGCGCCGCAGTTGACCGGCACGAACGGACCCGAAGCGCGCGGACCCTGTTCGTGGATCAGGCGCGCGACCAGTTCCTTGCCCACACCCGATTCGCCGCTGATGTAGACCGGCGCCTGGCTGCGCGCGAGCTTCGCAATCGTAACCCGCAGCTCCTGGATCGCCGGCGAGTCGCCGAGCATCTTCGCCGCGCCGGCGCTCGGCGGTTCGGATTTTTTTTCCTCGGCGAGTTTGAGCGCGGTCTGCACCAGCCGCCGCAGCATGGCGATGTCCACCGGCTTGGAGACGAAATCGAAGGCGCCGGCCTTGAGTGCGTTCACCGCGGCGTCGACATTGCCATAGGCGGTGATCATCGCTACCGGCGTTTCAGCGTATTCGGCTGCGATCAGCTCGATGATTTCCTGGCCGGAGCCGTCCGGCAGTCGCATGTCGGTGAAACACAGCGCATAGCGCGATTCGGCAAGGCGCTGCCTCGCCTCGCTCACGTTGCTCGCGGTTTCCACGCGCAGGCCCATGCGCCCGAGCGTGATCGTGAGCAGTTCGCGGATGTCGCGCTCGTCGTCGATGACCAGGGCGGTGGCATTGCTCATGGGCACGAGTATACGGGACAGCAAGTCATTCAGAAATTCCCGCCTTGCGACGCACGAGTACGGGTGCGGCCGGCAGCGTGATGCGGAAACAGCTGCCGCCGCCGGCCACGGGCACGAATTCGAGCGTGGCCTGATTGGCCTCGCACATGGTGCGCGCAAGGTACAGACCCAGGCCGGTGCCGTATTCGTGGGTGGTGAAAAACGGTTCGAAGATTTGCGCGGCGACCTTCGGCGGAATGCCCGGGCCGCGGTCGACGACCTCGATCAGCGGCGGACCCTTGTCGCTGAGCATCCGCGCTACCACCGCCACGCGCGCCGGTTCGCCGGGCTGGCGGCCATAGCGCAACGCGTTCTGCACCAGATTCCAGACGACTTGCTGCATCTGCTGCGGATCGGCCAGTGCCTCGACCTGGCGTGCCTGTGTGATCGCGCGCAACTGGTCCTGGCCGATGTCGTTGCCGGCCTTGTACTCGTCGACGAAGTGTTGCGCCCAAACCGACAGGTCCAGGCTTTCCGGGCGCGAGCGTTCGCGCCGTGACAATTGCAGGATGTTCTCGACGATCTCGTTCACCCGGCCGCAGTGGTTGTTGATAATCTCGACCATGCGCTTGTCTTCCTCGGACATGGTCTCCGATTCGGCCAGCAATTGCGCCGAATAGCTGATCGCGGCGAGCGGGTTGCGGATCTCGTGCGCGATCGAGGCGGACAGGCGGCCGAGCGAAGACAGGGTCAATTCTTCGGCGCGGCGCGATACCAGCGACGTGTCGTCGAGAAAGATCAGCACGTTTTCGTCGTCGGCCGACGACAGGCGCGTGAAGCGCGGAATCACCTCGGGCGCGCCATCGGCGAGGGCCACCGCGGTGGAGTCGATCTTGCCGGTGGTACGCCAGTGGTACAGGCGTCGTGACAGCTCCGGCGCAACGCTGCCGAGGTCGCGCTGGCCGGATTTGGGGTTACCGATCAGGCTCCATGCCGATTCGTTCCAGCGGTGCACGCGGTTCGCGTCGTCCACCACCAACACGCCGGTCTTCATGCGCCGGATGATGAGTTCGTTGATCTGCGCGAGATTGGCCAGGTCGATGCCGCGCTGTTCTGCCAGCGCCTCGGTTTCGCGCATCTGCCGTCCCAGCACGAGCGCGAGTGCGGCGATGGCGAAATAGCCAAGCCCGTACAGGCCGTATTCGATCAGGTTGCGGTCGCTGCCATCGACGACGCGACTGGCCAGGCACTGGCCGATCACGCACAACGTCGCCAGTGCGGCGAAGAATCCGGCCTGGCGCGGCGGCAACAGCAGGGCGCCAGCGCCTACGTTTACCAGCAGCAGCATGGCGATCGCGCTCGGCGGATTGGCGAGCGCAAACAGGGCGACGGTGGTTGCGGCGATGTCCAGGGTAAGCATCGCCGCGACCTTGAAGCGCAGGTCGTGACGCCAGTGTTCGGTGCGCAGCAGCGCATAGCCGGACAGCAGCAGGTAGACGACGGCGTCCACCTGCCCGAGCAGGGGATGATCCAGGCGCAGCCGCGAAGTCACGAGCGGACTGAACAGCAGGCCAGTGATCACGAACGCCTGCAGCACACGGAACAGGTTGAAGAAATACAGCTCGCGCCGGTCAATGTCGCGCAGTGCGGGGTCGGTGCGGCGGCGGGCTGCGATTGCTGCGTTCACGTCATCGGCTTCGTTTGCCCGAGTATACCAATGCCGTGTTCGGCGGCACGGCCTTTTTTTTACCGGCGCGATTGGCCACAATAGACGACTCTTCCGCCGCATGACGGCAACGCACACACTGCGTTTTGTCCGAGGACTCTCGATGAATTTCCACGAATACCAGGCCAAGCAGCTGTTTGCGGAGTATGGAATTCCGGTTCCGCCCGGCAAGATCGCCACGACGCCGGAAGCCGCCGCCGCGGCAGCACGCGCGCTGGGCGGCGAGGAATGGGTGGTCAAGGCGCAGATCCACGCCGGCGGCCGCGGCAAGGCCGGTGGTGTCAAGCTGGTGAAGTCGCCGGATGAGGCCACGACCGCCGCGGCGAAAATGCTCGGCACGAAGATGGCGACGTATCAATCCGGCGGACGCGCGCTGCCGGTGAACGCGGTGCTGGTCTGCGAAGCCACCGACATCGCCAAGGAACTGTATCTGTCGGTGCTGGTGGATCGCGCCACCAAGGCAGTGGCGTTCATCGCCTCGGCGCGCGGCGGCGTGGACATCGAGCAGGTCGCACGCGAAAACCCGGAAGACATGCATACGCTGGAAGTCAATTTCGTCGAAGGCGTGCAGCCGTATCAGTGCCGCAAGCTCGCCTTCGCGATGGGCCTGAACGCCAAGCAGGCTGGCCAACTCACCAAGATCATGACCGGCCTTTACCGCTTGTTCAACGACAAGGACTTGTCGCTGGTGGAACTCAATCCGCTGGCGATCGTCAAGTCCGGCGATCTGGCCGCGCTCGACGGCAAGGTCAACTCCGACGACAACGCCGAGTTCCGCCACGCTGATCTCGCCGCCATGCGCGATGAATCGCAGGAGGATCACGCCGAGGCGGTCGCGGTCAAGCACAACCTCAACTACGTGACGATGGACGGCAACATCGGCTGCATGGTCAACGGCGCCGGCCTGGCGATGGCGACCATGGATGTGATCAAGCTCGCCGGCGGCGAGCCCGCGAACTTCCTCGACGTCGGTGGCGGCGCGACCAAGGAACGCGTTACGGAAGCCTTCAAATTGATTCTTTCGTCCGACAAGGTGCGTTGCATCCTGGTCAACATCTTCGGCGGCATTGTGCGTTGCGACCTCATCGCCGAAGGC